>JBDREM010000280.1:0-10970 GCA_043819695.1 Planctomycetota bacterium | reverse complement strand
ATCCATCCGGCCGCAGAACGAGGGCCGGGATAGCCTCGGCCAAACAATAGTCGGGAAGATGGCCATGTCCTCAGCGGCCGAGCGCACAGGATTGCCGGCGAGAATGACCTGCTGATAGCTAAAAGAAGACCTAAGCTGTGGCCAACCGCAAGGAACTCCCGAGCGCCCCGCTGCACTGCTGGCACAATGCGAGACGTTCGGTCGGAAGGGTGGCGCGTTGCGGGCGCAGACGGCCGGGTGGACCGGCGCAACGACACTTTTTGGTTGTACATAAGGCTGTACATACGACCTCTTTTTCCTACCGTTTGGCCCCCTTTTTTCTGTAGTTCTCTGTGTTTTTCCACGTTAGCTAACCGCATAATCTGACATAACTTATGACAGAATATGGGCTTCGCCCATTTTGGCCAGACTTGGTTCGAATCCTAGTTCCCCAGCCAGGACAGCTCGGGGATGTTGTGTCCTGGACGGTACCACACGTACACATCTGCCACCCGCGCTTCGCTCAGCGCGGGCGGCAGCATGCCGCCGAGAATCGCAATAACGCCGATCACCACCAGGACCTCGATGATGGTGAACGCGCCTCGGCTGGTCCGAACAGAGCGGCGCATGTGAACGGCCCGCCAATCAACCCTCGACGATCGGGGCCACAACATAGATGTACCGGAGCGTCCAGCCGCTGGTGTTGACAATGTTATGTGTTGTATGTGGCGGGATGTAGACGGCCTGTCCGCCCCGGATCGTCATTGTGCTTCCGCCGCCGAACTTCGCGACGTCGCAGCCGTCCATCACGACCAGCACCTGCTCGTGGGCTCCGGTGGTATGCTTGCCGCAGTCGGAGCCCGGCGCGATCACCTGCCGCCGGCTTCGCGACCGGCCAGGGGTACCCCCTGGCAGCCGCGAGGGATGTGGCGGCCACTGCGGTCGCCCTCCGGGCTCCCTCGGTAGCCGTCACATCGCCTGCCCGCGCACCCCCGTCTGGCCCCGTTAGGGGGGTACTATGTACCTGCGCGTTTCCGGCGCGCCCGCGTCCGTCCGCGTCCGGGCGGCTTGACGTGCGGTGCATGCTATCGTATAATAAGCGTTGGCGGGCGCACGTGGCGCGTGGTTCCTTTTGTGCCAGAGGCTCGACGAATGGGAGATTGGGCCGGTCACGAAAGATCTCCGAAGTGGCGCGACGTCGGTGCGGCGTGGGAGATCAATTTCTATGAAGACATCCTCAAGCGCCACCCGGACTACGTCGACGTGCTCTCGCTGCTGGGGGGGCTTTACACTCGGAACAAGATGTACGCCGAGGGCCTGAAGGTCGACCAGCGCCTCGCCACGCTTAAGGAAGATGATCCGATCGTTCACTATAACCTCGCCTGCAGTTACTCTCTCTTGAATGAGCCGAACAGGGCTTTCGAGGCGCTGGACAGGGCGATGGCACATGGCTACAGGGACGCGGATCACATGGAAAAAGACCGTGACCTGGACAATGTTCGTTCCGATCCGCGTTACGCCGGGGCCACGAGCAGGATGCGGGCGGCGAAACACTGATCTTCCATACGCTGCGGCTGTTGGTGTTATTGACCTCGTCATGAAGAAGAACCCCGCACTGACCATCCTGTTCGCGTGGCTCCTGCCGGGAGCGGGGCACTGGTATATCGGCCAGCGGGTCAAGGGTGTTCTCTTCTGTTTCCTTCTCGTCATGATGTTCACGCTCGGCGTGTTGCTGGCCGAGGGTGGATGCATCGACGCCAAGCCGCTCGGCATGCTGCGGGCCGTGTTCGGCGATGTCGACGCTGGCCGCCACCCGTACGCGTTTCTGCTCCAGGTGTGCGAGGGCGGCCCGGCCGTGACGGCCCTCGTCCTTACCGCGGGAGCGCCCGAGTTACCGGCCTCGAAGCTGAACGATTTCGGCATGCTGCTCACGCTCATCGCCGGGGCGCTCAACGTGCTGCTCGTAGCCGACGCGCTCTACCGCTGCGGCGCCATCGAGACGAGGGACGACGAGATTGACTAGTCTTGCTCAGTACGTGGGCGGCCTCGTTCTGTGCCTGGTCGTGTCGCTCGTCTACACGCTGGCGCGGAAGAACAGGCCGGCGTCTGTGTTGCGCCACACGGTGCTGGTCTTCATCTACACGCTCGGGGCGATATCGGCCGTCACCATCGGCGTTCTCCTCTTGTGCAAGTTCAAGTGACGCCTCGGTCTCGGCCGTGTTGGAAACCGGAATTTTTGGCTGCGAAAAGGCTTGACACTTTCCCGAAGTGCAATATAATCCGCTGGCAGATAGTATTAGCCCGATTCTCGGGCGTCTTTTTCTCGAGGTCGTCTGTTTGTGCGCGGTTTGCCGGCCGCAGGGCAGCGGGGCTCAGGCCGTGCTCGCAGAGATTGACGAAAGGAGCCGATCATGATCGAGGGGCGTCGTTCGCTGACTACAACCGGAACTCGTAGTCGTTGTTCTTGGGTGATCCTCGCCGTTGCGCTTGCGGTGGTCGCCACGGGATGCGGCACTGTTGCCGTCAGTGTTGAAGAGCCCGCCGGGGCGAAGGTCGAGTTGTACAGGAAGGCGAAGTGGTTCGGCTGCTGCGGGCCGGACTGGGGAACCGGCTGGAGCAAGGCTTCGGGGGGCGTCGTCAAGACCGGCGAGCCCTGCGAGATGGAGCTCGAAGCCGTGAACAGCTGGGCCGAGTCGACCTTCACCTGCTTCCCCAGGCAGTACCGCGCCTTCTTCGACCTCTCGAGCGTCACCACCTATCCGACCACGCCGACGAGCATGGTCGAGATCCGGTACGTCCGCGAGGTCATACCGGCCAAGCATCAGGATATTATTCGACTGTGGCACTCGGGCCGGACGCTCGAGGTCCTCACCCACCTGCCGCCGGACGTGCTGGCCGACGTGCTTTACAACCTGGGCGACAAGTTCAAGAACATCCTCCAGGAAGTGAGGCCCGAGCTCCAGGAGATGGCGGCCAACAGCTTCAAGGCCCTGCTCGAAGCTGCCGAGCAGCCCTCGCCGAAGGAGCTCGAGTCGTGGCTCAAGTCCTTCCTCACCAAAGAGCAGCTCGCCCAGATCGTCGAGTGGGTCGAGCACGGCGTCACGCTCACGAACGTCAAGTGGGTCCGCCTGGGCGGCGAGCCGAAGCAGGAGAACGTCCCCGCTTTCTGGCGCCTCCTCAAGGGCTTCGTCGAGCTCTTCATCCGCCAGCCCGAGATCCGGTCCACGCACGTCAACTTCCTCGAGGACGTCATCATTCGTGACCTCATCGTCAAGCGAACCGAGACCAAGCTCGTCAACGTCGGGCTGCTCAAGGTCTACGCGGAGATCAGGGCCTTCGACACGACGTACTACAGCAGCCGCGTTGTGCCTGATATCGACCTGGTGCAGGACATCGGCATCGCCGAAATCGTTCGCCCGTCGGCCGAACAGGAGGCCGAGCTCAAGCGGTTCGGGATGACGCGAAGCGTCCGCCTTGATCCGAGCGCCCGCGCCGAGGCCATCCGGAGCGGTCTCCCGCCCGTCAGCCTCAACACCACGAAGGTCACCGCGATCCGTTCGCAGGTGCTCGGCGCACTGCTCGAGGGCGAGATGGCGTTCGTCGTCGTCTGGAACAACCCCCGCGAGACCGACCCCCAGCGCTTCCTGACGACCGTCATCACGACTACGCCGTACGGAATGGCGCGCGTCTGGGCGCTCCGAGGGAACGACGAGCTTCTCACGGCGTCCGCCGCGTTCGACAAGAACGACGCGCCGATCGGGATGCTCACGTCGTGGGTGATCGACGTCCTCGACCAGAGGTCGCTGTTCGTCAAGCTCGACAAGCCGCTGGCCGTAATCGCGCTCGGCCGCAGGCCGCTGGCTCCCTGGAAGGACATGCCGCGAAAGCCGATCTCTCACCTGAAGGCGTCGCTCGAGCTCGAACCGGGCGCGGAGTAGGCTGCCACAGCCTGCACAGCCACGCATGAGCCGCGTGCGCCGGCCCGCCGGCGCAGCCGCAGACTACTTTTTTGAGGAGGGCGTGAATATGGTGAAAAAGTACTTGCAATGTTTGGGCCTGTTCCTGGCGTCGGCCGCGGCGTGCGCGTTGGCGATCGGATATCCGCACGCCGCACTCGCCGTGACCGGCCAGCCCGGCCTCTCCGACGCCGAGAAAATGCTCGACACCGAAGCGGGCAAGACGGCGCTGGCGAAGGCCGGCCTCTCCGCAGAGCAGTTCAAGACGATGCTGGCCAGCCTCTCGCCCGAGCAACACGCAAAGCTCGAGCAAATGGTGCGCGACATCACGCCCGGGGCGCGGCTCGCCGCCGGAATGCGCGCCGCCGGCTATACCGACAGCGAGGTCCGGGAGCGGCTCGCCCTGCTCTCCGATGAGGAGATAGCGAAGCTGGCCGACAGCCCCGACGCCGTGGCCGCCGGCACCAGCGTCACCACCGTTGTGCTCATCATTCTCCTCGTTTTCGTCGCCATAGTCGTCGCGTGGTACTTCGTTGCAGTCGAGGACCCCGGGGCCCCGCCCGCCGCGGCGCCGGCCGAGTAAGAAAACAACACCTCACGGGCGGGACGGCCAGGCGCTGTCCCGCCCTTTTTCTATCGAGATCGAGCGCGAAATGAACGCACGCCTCATCCTCCCGGCGCTGCTCGCCGTGTCGTGCCCGGGCTGCGCCCTCTTCGTGACCGTCCCTCCGCTCGACCCCCTTCCCAAGCGGAAGCTCCGCCTGGAAGACGTCCGCTACACGCCGCAGAGGGAAAGCTGGGATTGCGGCCCGGCCTGTCTCGCGTCGGTGATGAGGTACCACGGCTCCACGCTCACGCTCGAGCAGGTCAAGGCGCAGCTCAAGCAGCGGGCCGGCGGCGGCACGATCATCGTCGAGATGATCTACGGCGCCCGCAAGAACGGCTTCCGGTGCAGCATGCTCGGCGGCGGCATCAACGCGCTTCGCCGCAGCATCCAGGCCGGCAAGCCCCTCATCCTCTTCCTTCATCCCACGCCCGCCATCGTCAGGTACGCCGGCCGGCGGCGCGGCCACTACGTCGTCGCCGTCGGCTACGACGACGACGAGCGCGAGGTCATCGTCCACAGCGGCGAGACCGCGTTCGACACAATGTCCTACCGGCGCCTCCAGCTTCAGTGGGGCCGGGCGGACTTCCTCACATTGCTCATCGAGAAGAAATAGCGCGGATCACTCGGCCGGCCGCACAATGATCCGGCAGAACACCTGCTCCCCCGCCTTCCTGGCAACGGACAGGCGGCTCTTCATCGTCCCGCCGGGCCCCGCCTGCCCGATCGCGACAAACGCAAGCCGCGCGGACGGCTTCTTCGCGCTCGCCGCCAGCACGCGGGCCTCCTCGCCGCTGAAGTCCACCTGCACCTCAGCCGCGCCTTGTCCCGAGGACGTCGCCTTCGCCAGCCGGCTCAGCGCCAGTGCGTAGAGCGCGGCGCCGTGCGTGCCGAACTGCGGCCGCACCCCGCGAAGCGCAACGACCCGCGCGAGCTGCGGCAGCGCCTCGCCTGCGGCCTCGTTCCGCGCCAGGCACAAGATCAATGCCGACGTCTCGATGACGTTCAGCCCGCGCCAGCCCTCTCTGAGCGGCAGCGGCAGAGCGGCCCCCGCCGAGACGGCCAGCAGCCGGCCCGCCGCCGAGAGCTTCTTCACGTCCGCGCCATCGACCAGCGCGAGATCGCCGTCGGTCGTCTTGCCGTTAACGGCCAGCGCGGTCAGGATGCGCGTCTGCATCTCCAGGCCCGACTCCGGCAGATTCTTCCGCAGGTAGGCGATAGCCGCTCCCAGCGCCTTCGCGTCGACCTTCGCCCCCGACTCCGCCAGGTGGCCGAGCCAGAAGACCACCCACGACGTCGCGCGAACGTCCGCCGTCTCCTCGGGCGTCGTTCCCCAGCCGCCGGAGGAATGCTGGAGCGCGTACAGCAAGTCGAGCTCCGCCGCCTTTGCTCCGCCGAGCGCCGCGGGCGCGATGCTGCGCGCGACCACGGCGTCCGTGGCGAAGCCCGTCACGAGCCGGAGCCCGTCGAGCGTGGCCGCCAGCTCGCCGAATGCGCCGGCCGTGACCGCGATCTCGATCTCATACTTCTTGCCCGGCTCCGGCAACTCGATCACGACCGGCCGGCCGCCCAGAGCCGTCACGTTCGTGACGACGGGCTTCTTCTTCGGGCGGGCGACGCTGATCGTCCGCTCGGCCGCCCGCTTGCCGCCGAGCGAGAGCGCGAACCGCGCCTCGCCCTCTCCGCCTGCTTTCGCCTTCCATCTGACAAGCAGGAACGCCTTCGGCGCCAGCCAAACACGCCGCTCGAGCGATTTCGTGTCGATCGTCAGCGCCGCCGCCTCGGCCTGATACGTGAACGTCTGATCCGTGTCGACCCGGTTCACGATCATCGCCTCGACCAGGACATCCCCGCCGGCGCCGACGGCCGCCGGCGCCGACAGAGATGCCTTCAGCGCCTCGCCGGCGACGACCTGCGGCGCGGCGCACGCGGCCGCGCACACCGAAACGAGCACAACCGCACCAAACATTCGCATCATAAGAGACCTCTCCCGAAAGCCTCGACACCCACGCAGCGATTCTAGCCGAACAAGCCCGATGTTACAAATAAGTTTTGCCAAAGCCGTTTGCGGCGGCAGGCAACTTGACAGTCTCGCCGCGCGGGACTATCTTACGCTCACCTTGTAAGGAGGACGAATCTTGGAGAAGACGCTCGTGATCCTGAAGCCGGACTGCGTCGCGCGGCGGCTCGCCGGAAAAATCATTCAGCGGCTCGAGGAAAAGGGCCTGCAAATCGTCGGGATGAAGCTGATGAAGATCAGGCCCGCGGTCGCGCGAAAGATATACGCGGTCCACAAGGGCGAGGAGTTCTACAGGCCGCTCGTCCGGTTCATGACGAGCGGCCCCGTGATCGCAATGGTCGTCAAGGGCAAGGATGCGGTCGCCGTCGTGCGGAAGATGCTGGGGCCGACGTTCGGGCCGGACGCGCCCGCGGGCACGATCCGCGGCGATTTCGGAATGAGCAAGCGGTACAACCTCGTGCACGGGTCCGACAGCGCGAAGACGGCGAAAAAGGAGATCGCGCTCTTCTTCAAGCCGTCCGAACTCGTCGCCGGCAGCCCGCCCGACTTCGACCTCGTCTACGATACCACGGGCCCGAAGCTCATCTGAATGCGGAACGCGGAGTGCGGAATGCGGGCCGTGGACCGCGGGTCCGCGTTTTGCAGGCCCGCTCTGCAAGCGGGCGGATTTTTCCTGGCGAAGGAGCGGCAATGAAAGCGATACAGTTGGTGGGGCGCGAGGACATCGAGATCGGTGAGGTGGACGACGTGCGGCCGGGCGCGGGCGAGGTAGCCGTCGCGCCCGAGTTCGTCGGCCTCTGCGGGACCGACCACCACGTGTTCCTCGGCGAGTTCGAGGAGCGCGTCCCCTACCCCGCAATCATGGGCCACGAGGTCGGCGGCCGGATCGCCGAACTTGGCGAGGGCGTCGAGGGCGTCGAGGTCGGCGGCCGCGTCGTGATCGACCCCGTCTTCCCCTGCGGCGATTGCCCCCTCTGCCGCGCCGGCCGGTTCAACAACTGCGTCAATCTCGACGTGCTCGGCCTCGACTGCGCCGGCGCGCTCGCCGAGCGGTTCGTCGTCGACTCCGCCAACGTCTTCCGCCTGCCCGAATCCATCGAGCCGAAGCACGCCATAATGGCCGAGCTCTACGCCGTCGGCGTCCACGCGTCGCGGCTCACGGCCATCGAGGCCGGCGACGTCGTCGTCATCATCGGCGCCGGCCGCCTTGGCCTCTCGCTCCTCGACGTGATGCAGTACAGCGGGGCCGAGACGGTCGTTTCGGTCGACATCCTCGACAGCCGGCTCGCCATCGCGGCCGAGATCGGAGCCGACGTCACGTTCAACGCGCGGGAGGCCGATCCGGTCGAAGCGGTGATGGACCTGACCGACGGCCTGGGCGCCGACAAGGTCATCGAGGCGGTCGGGCATTACGTGACGCTCGAGGGCCGCGAGCCGCCGATGGGAATGGCGTGCGCGATGATCCGCCCGGCCGGGCAGATCACCGCGATGGGCCAGGCCGAGGGCCAGCAGCCCTTCGACTGGCGCCGGCTCGTGCTCAAAGAGGGGAGAATCGTCACGTCGCGTCTCAACCTCGGTGAGATGCCCCGCGCGATCAGCATGCTCGCCCGCGGCTCACTGCATCCCGGGAACATCATCACCAACACCGTCACGCCCGGCGGCGTCCAGCGCGGCTTCGAGATGATGCGCGACCATCCCGAAAACGTCGTCAAGGTCGCCGTCGACATGACCGGGTTCGGCGGGGGCGGGGGGTAGCGGAGAGCGTCGAGGAAGAACAACAAGGCAAAGGCAATGATGGCAAGGCGGATCCAATGAGAGAGACGGCGGATCCGCGGCAGCGATTCGGGCCTGCACGCAGCATCGCTCGGCGGGGGATGAAGCTCCATCGTCGCCGGGTTCGGCGGCGTTCGCGTCATGCCCGACTGCCTTCGCGTCGCGCCCGGCCTCCCGAAGAAGTGGAAGCGGCTCGAACTCAGCATCAAGTACCGCGGGCTCCGGCTGCGGTTCCGGATCACGCCCAAACACCTCAGCATCAAGGCCGATGCCAGGGGGCCCGCCGTCACGTTAAACGTGCTCGGCAAGCGGCGAAAACTCAAGGCCGGTGGGCGGGTCGAGCGGAAGCTGGGCTGAAGAACGTCGTCAACGCCGCCGCCGGCATGACCGGCTTCGGCGACGGCGAAGAAATAGCGTCTCCGCCGCTTTGCAAAACGCGCCGGATGTGGTATAATCCTTATCGGTGGTTCTTTGACAAGGGGGCGACTAGGTATCGACCGGGCAATCATAAGTCCGGGCTGCGTGCCGAGGTTGTCAGGAGGCCTCGTAAAACACCTGGCAGCACCACAAGTGCGAACACTAATCTACGCATGGCTGCATAATTGCGGCCACGTCTTCGCGGTCTTGCCTGCGTGATCGATGAAGACGACAGCCAGCAGGCTGGTCCAAAGCCGTTCCTCGACAGGCCGAGGGCGAGAACTTCGTCGAGGGTGCCGGAGCGAAATCCTGTTTGCCGGAGTTCGCCGAGGCGAGAGGCGACAACTTCGTTGTTGCCAACAAAAGACAAACTACGCACGTAGACGCCAGTTCTGAGATGTCACGGGACGGGGGTTCGATTCCCCCCGCCTCCACCATGCCCCATTCCCCTTAGTGCTTGGCGTGATTCCACTTACGTCAAGCCCTTCTGCGCCAGCCGCTACCTTCGGCAACAATACGGCACGCTCGGCGTCCGATTCCGCCGCTTCGGCCGCTTCGGCGGCTGCAAAGACCGTCTCGCCGAGCCGTTCGGCCAGAGCCGAAAGCCGGGCGTCTCGCGCCCGCCCGTACACGTTCAAGGTCAGTCCCGGCGTCGCGTGCCGCGCCAACGTCTGCGCCTCTTTCAAGCCCGCTCCAGCTTCAAGAACGCCCGTCACGTAGCACACCCGCAGGGCGTGGAAGTCTACCCGCCCGCCGAACGCCTGCTTCGGAATCTCGGCTTTGTCCCGGTCAAGGGCGAACATCCGGCTTGTGTTGTCGGGCAGGTACAGAAGCGGCTCGGCAGGCGTTTCGCGCTGGCGGGGCGGATAGAGCCGGTAGAGCGCGTCGGCTTCGCCGCTCGCCGCGAAATCGGCCAGCTTCTTGACCAGAGCCGCCGGCAACGGCTGGAAGCCGTCGCGCCGGTTCTTTGTCCAGCCGGCGGACAGCACAAGCCCGCCCCGTTCGGTGTCCAGGTCCGCCCGCTTCAGGCTCCGTAGCTCGCCGGCGCGCAGCCCGGAGCACAGCGCGGCTTCATAGACTAGCCGCCGCCAGCCATCGGCCACTTTGAGCAGCCGGCCGATTTCGTCCGCCGTCAAGGCCCGTCGCGTCTCGCGCGGGTGGCAGTCATATCGCGTCCGGGTCCGCAACGGATCGTCGGCCAGGTAGCCCCGCTTCACCGCCCATCGGCAGAGGCCGCGCAGCGGCTCAATCTGATTCTCGATGGTCCGCCCGGCCCGGCCCTTCGCCGCAACTTCGCGCAGCACGGCCTCGACCTTCGGCAGAACGCCGTCGTGAAGGTCCGCCAGCGTGTCAAGCCCAAGCTCGCCTTGCCAGAACGCCAGCTTCGTCTTGATCTTCCGGGCGTGAACCGCGCTCCAGGGCCGGCCGCCGCGCCCGCCTTGGCTTTCGCCCCAGGCCCGGTATTCGTCGGCGGCGTCCGCGAAGCGCGTTGCGCGGTGCTGGTCCGCGCTTGTCGGGGCCGGACGGTAGCCGAGCCGAATCTGCCGGGCGTCATCCTCTTTGCGTTGCGCGATGCGCAGCGTTTCCGCCTTCGCCCGCGTCCCGACGAAATGCCGCCGCCGGCCTCTGGCGTCCGTGTACCACGCCTTGAATTTCCCGTTCGGCTCCGGCTTGCTTCGCACGCCTGCCATGTTTCACGCCCCTTTCTGCTTTGCCAGCCACAGTTCCCGAAGGTATCCGCCCAGGGACCGCCCGGCGGCCTTCGCATCCTTTGCCAACTGCCGCCGCTCCGAAGGTGTCAACAGCACTTGAATAGCTTCGCTCTGCTTCAGCGCCTTCGGCTTCGGCGGCCGGCCCATTCGTTTCGGCTTGTCCGGTGTCTTGGCCATTCTGCCCCAAGTATACTTTCACGTTATGCGAAAGTCAAGGGGAAAGTCGGGACAATCTTTGCGCCTCGCGCTCGGCTTCCTTCTGCGCCTGGGCCAGCCGGTCCGTGACGTGCTCCAGGATGCGCCCCGCCGTCCATACCGGACGCCCGAACATGCGGACGGGCGCGGGCAGTTCGCCGCGTTGCACCGCCCGTTTGATCGTCGCTGCGCAGCATTGGAACAGCCCGGCCAGCGCGCGTTCGTCAAGAATTGTCCCGGACGGCAGTCGCCCAAGCTCGGCAACGCACAGCCCCGCCCCGTCGGCCGCGCCGCTTGGCTGTTCCTCGTTGTCC
>JBDREM010000279.1:0-10268 GCA_043819695.1 Planctomycetota bacterium | reverse complement strand
CGGCCCGCGGGATATGCGGGTGCGTCGGCAGCATGCGGCTCGATCACACCAGCCAACCAGCGATGTGTTCGTCTGTGCGCACAGACGCACACATCCACACAATGCCTCCAGCAGCCGCATACTGTGGTTCTGGCAGGGCGTTCACCTGCACGTGCAGGCGAACAGCCTGTTCGGGCGGGATGGCCGCGACGGCAAAACTCCGTCATCACACGTGAGATATACATGGGACACGAGGAAATGTCGAATCAATGACGAAATCCGAATGACCAAGGAGCCCGCGGCCGGCCAGCGGCTTCACCAAAGCCGTCAGAGCCCCAAGTCTCGCTGCATTCGTTATTTGCGCATTCGTCATTGATTCGTCATTCGGGCTTCGTCATTTAGCCCCGGAAACCATAATATTCTTCCGCACCCTTATCTCGAGACGAAACGCCGTAACATGGAGCCGCCCGCCATAAGGGCGGGCGGTTCCACGGGGAGGAGAAGGAGCGGCTCGTTAGCGGCGCCGCCAGACCGCGGGAAGAATCCAAAAGAGCTGCATAAGGCCGAGCCGATTTGACTTTTGCGCCGTTGCCGCTTCTTGCCACTGTGGTTATCGGCGAGGCGCGTGGGCTCTGAGGAAAAACGTGAAAGAATCGCGGAAAAACAATGAGAATCACATATCTGATTTTATGCCAGAGGGATACGAGACCAACGGGGCTGAAAGCAATGTTGCCATAATCAGACGAAGGGCGCAGCAGAGGGCGAACGACGACTGAAGCCAACGCCTCATCCGGTCTGCGCTTGATACGGCGTGCGCGTCGGGATTGGATCAAGTCAGGGGCCGTCGGGCCTTTCGTTGGGCCACTTCTCCCTTGCTCCCGCGTCCGGCCGCTCCTCCTCGGGCTGCTCTTCGGCCAGTGCTTCGCAGATGGCCCTGGCAAAGCCCGCCGCGTTGTTGGGGCCATCGGCCGTGATGATCTTCCCGTCACGGACAACGCCTTTGTTCACGAACTTCGCGCCCTTGGCGACGAGGTTGTCTTTCTCGGCCGGAAAGCACGTGGCCTTCTTGCCCTTAAGCAGGCCTGCGTTGGCGAGCGTCGAGGGCGCGATGCAGATGGCGCAGACAAGCTTGCCCTGCCCGGCCGCGTCGCGGGCGATCTTATGAGCGGCGGGGTCGTTGAAGTACTCGCTCGCGCCGCTCCCGCCGATGAAGACGACGGCCGCGTACTTCGACACGTCCACCTCGGACAGAAGCAGATCGGGGGTAACATGGAGGCCGAACATGCCGACGGAGTCGTTCTTCGATGATGACGCGACGACGACCCCGGCCATAACATGGGCCAGGGCCTGAGCCGGCTCGCGATATTCCTCGTCACGGAAATCGCCGCTGGCGATGACCATCAACACGTCCATTCCCGTCAGGTCGATCATCTCGCCCTCCTGCCCGCACCACGACCGCCGGCGTCGACGCAATGGCCAGTACGACCAGCCGCCCTGAGCCAAGAACCACTAAGCATAGCCTGTATGCGGCAGCGAAAGGACCGCGCAAAAACTCGTACTGCTATTATACCTCGCGCATTGCCGTAAGGCAATCATGGTCCGGCGGATTCTTTGCGGCCGCGCGGCAGACAGATTGCCGTCAGGATTACGAGCAAGATCACAATCGAGGATTTGCTAGCCTTCGACGGTGCGGCGCACGATGACGTAACCTGAACGGTGCCCGGGTATGGCGCCCCTGACGAGAATGGCATTGCGCTCGGGGTCGACACGCACGACGGTCAGGTTCCGAACGGTCTGCCGTTCGCCGCCCATCCGCCCGGGCATCCGCGTGCCTTTGAAGACGCGAGAAGGATAGGCCGACTGGCCGATGGAGCCCGGCGCGCGATGCCGGTCGCTCTGACCGTGCGTCTTCGGGCCGCCGGCGAACCCGTGTCGCTTTACGACGCCCTGGAACCCGCGGCCCTTCGTCGTGCCGATGACGTCCACGCTCTTCTCGCCAGCGAAGATCTCGGCCGTCAGGACGGTGCCGGGCTTGATATCGCCCTCACCGTCCCAGCCGACCTCGCGGAGGAACCGCTTCGGGGGCGTGCCGGCCTTCTCGTAATGGCCGCGCAGAGGCTTGGTCACATTCTTCGGCCTCCGGTCCTCGAACCCGATCTGAAGCGCAGTGTATCCGTCCGTCTCGGCGGTCTTCACCTGCGTGACGGTGCACGGGCCCAGCTCGATCACCGTCACCGGGACCAGCTTACCGTCCCGGGTGTAGACCGAGGTCATTCCCACCTTCTTGCCAAGCAACGCTTCGACCATCTCAAGGCACCTCAAAGGCCAATCTGAACAGGATTGCGTATCATACACGGAACGGCCGGAATGTCAAGCTTTCGGGCGGGAAAAACGGCTCCCCGCCCGATGGTGACCTTGCGTATCGACTGGGCCGCCTGCACCTGATATACTTGACCTGAATACCAATGGACACCCAGGAAAACAGCTCCGGCGACGCGAAATTGTCGTGGTTCACCGATGGCGTGACCATTCTGGACGCGCTTGGGGACGATGCCGCGGGCAAGCGCGCGCTCGTGCAACGAGCCGACGGGTCGACCGCGCACCTCATCGAACCGCCCGAGGAAGCACAGAGCTCGCTGGCGTTTCGCGAGCGGTTCAAGGCGAAGGCCGCGGCGGCGACGACGGCCGAGCACTCGAACATCGTGCCGACGCTCGGCTTCGCGGAGGAGCGCGGCAGGCTGTTCCTTGCCGAGGCCGACGTCAAGGGCGTGACACTCGCCGACCTCACCGCGCCGGAAGGGATGCTCGATGCCGACGCCGTGCTAGAGGTCGGCGCCCACGCCGCAGCCGCGCTCGATGCGCTGCACCGGCATCAGCTCGTTCACGGCTGGATCCGCCCCGACGCGATCGTCGTCACCGGCGAGAAGGCGCTCCTCCGCGAGTGCGGGCTCGAGCACCCGAAGGGTGAAACGATCTCTCAGCCGGAGTTCATGTCGCCCGAGCAGCTTTCCGAGGACCACAGTCTGCGGCCGGCGTCGGACTTCTTCTCGCTCGGCTCGACGCTCTTCGCGGCGATCGTCGGCCGCCCGCCGTTCGCCGGCGACACGCCGGAGCAGATCGCCGACGCGATCCGGCACGGCCGCGTGACGTACCCCTCGCTCGACGAACCTCGGTTGGCGAAGAACCTCCGCCTGCTGTTCGCAAAGTTGTTCGCCGCCGATCCCGATCAACGCCCGCGTTCGGCCGACGAGTTGCTCGCCGACATCGAAGCCGTGCGGCGCGGCGAACGGATCCGGCGCGTGACCGAGGTCCCGCCCCCGCCGCCGCGGCGAAAACACAAGCGCAAGATGTCGGCGCGCCAGGCCGCGGCCATTGGAGGCGCCGCCGCGCTCTGCGTCTTCGCGGCCGTGGTTCTCGTCGTTGCTTTACCTGAACGACAGACGTCCGTCGAAAAACCCGCCGACAAGGAGCCCTCGGTCGCGGTTGTCCCGACGACGGGGCCCGCGGCCGCCGTGACCCGTCCCGCCAAGGTGGACACGCCGGCGAAGCCGGAACCGCCCGCCCCCGCCAGGCTGGCCGCGAAGCTTTGCGCAGCGGCCGACGCCTATGCGAAGGCGCATCCGACCGAGTTCGACGAGATCATCCGCCGGTTCGAGGAGGTCGCCGCGAGGTACCCCGGGACGCCGGCCGCGCTGAATGCCGCCCGCAAGGCGACCGACTTCGCACTCAAGAAAAGCGGCAAGCAGCTCTCGGAGTTCGCGGCCGTTCAGACCGAGGCCGACCGGCTCATGAAGGACAGGCGCTTTGGTGCGGCCATCGACGCGTTTAAGCGGCACGCGAAGCTCCGGTCCGAGATCGACGGCTTCCTCGCCCGCGGCCTGCGCGACAAGATCGAGCGGCAGATCAGCTTCGTCGAGGCGAAGGCCGCCGAGGCGTACGCGCGAGAGAGCGAAGAGGCGGCGAAGGCCGTGAAGGCCAGGCGATACAAGGACGCCGTCGCGGTCTACGAGCGCGTCGTCGCGCTCTACGGCATCGAGGAGCACACGCGGCGCGCTCGGGAGGAGCTTGCGATCGTCCGCCCGCTCCTCGCGGCCAGCGGCAAGGTCGCCGAGGCCGAGGCGGCTAAGGCCCGCGAGAAGATGTACCGTGAGACGGCCGCCTTGGTGCGGGAGCGCGTCAAGGCGTTCGACCTCGACAAAGCCGTCGCGCAGTCGGAGGGCCTCGTGAAGCGGCTCGAGGGTTCGGACCTCGAACCGAATGCGGCGCTCCACCTGGCGCACCTCAGGCGCCTGCTCGCGCTGAAGCGGCGCGTGATCGAGAAGATCAACTCGGCGCCGCAGAAGTTGAAGAGCGAATCGCTCGGCATACGCGCACCTGCGTCGGTCATCACGGCGGCCGACGTGGCCGGCATCACGCTGCAGTCGAAAGCCGGGACCGAGAAGCGCCCCTGGCCGAAGCTGTCCGATTGGGAGAAATACTCGATCGTCCGGAGCGTGTCCAACCTCGACTCGCGCGACGACCTGAGCGCCCTCGGCCTGCTCTCGCTCGAGCAGGGGAACCGCGCCCGCGCCGCCGCCGACCTCGACCGCGCGCAGCGGCTCGGCGCCGACGTCGCCGGCCTGCTCGCCCGCGCCAAGCAGGCGGACGTGCCCGACGTGAAGCTCGGCGACGACCGCCCGGCCCGCATGCTGGTCGAGGCGCGGGCGCTCGCGGCCGAGAAAAAATGGCTCGACGCGCTCGCTCTCCTCATCCCGCTCAAGGAGAAGCACGCGGCCGAGAACTACGCCATCCGCGCGAGGCTCGACGAGATCAACGCCCTGCTCGACGAGTGCAGCCGCGGCCTCGCGCGAGCCGACATCGAGCGCGACGTGGCAGCCGGCGTCGAGACGGAGCTCCTCGCCGACGGCATCGGCGGCTGGGCGAAGCGCGGCGAGGGCTGGGCGCTCGTCGGCCGGCGCGTGACGTGCGACAACCGCGCCGATCACGACATCGAACTTCTCAAGCCGGCCGAGCCGGCGCCCGCGTATCGCCTCTCGGTGCGCTGCCGCGTGCTATCCGGCAACGGCCTGCTGATCCGCGTCGCGAGCGACGGCGACAGCCACTACGATCTCTGGCTCGAACTGGGCGACAAGGCGAAGTGCGGGCTGTGGGACAGCAGCGGCGGAAGAATGCGCACGAACAACCCGCTCCCCGTCGCGCTGAAAAAGGGCGAATGGATCGTCGTTCGCGCGATCGTCACCGGGCGCTACGTCCGGGCCGAGTGCCGCGGCCGGAGCGCGCTCCTGACGCACCGCCTGAAGACCGGCGCCGGCGCCGAGCGCAGCTACGGCTTCATCACGCGGCAGAAATCCGCCGCCGAGTTCGAAGACTTCCGCCTGCGCATTCTGCGGGAACAGTAGCCGGGCTCATTCGACTCTCATCTGCCGCTCGGCGTCGACCTCATCGCGGTTGAGCGGTTCTGGCCACCTCCAGAATCCCGTCCAACTTCTCTGTCACTTCCGCATCGAGGAGAGCAGAAGAAACGAAACGGGCAAGTTGATGGTAATCAGATTTCCGCAAGAGGTTCGGCAACGCAAGCTTCTCGAAGTACAGCTGGAACACGCGGTCAAGGAACTCATCGCTGGCCTTGACGTTCCGCCACCATTCATCATCCCGGTTCTTCAGCGCTATTGGGGGAGCAATCTCATCGATGCATTCCTGCATTGCGTCCATACGTTTCCGTTTCTCGTTCCGGGCGAAAAGGGGGCCAGAAGTCTCATCTTCTGCCTCAGCGCCAGCGTAGGCCAGAAGTACTTCGGGGCAGCAAAGGTAGTTCTCGATCTCTCGCCGCGCCCACGTCATCTCTTTCGGCTCACCACGGGATTCTGCCAGCGGCTGGTCAAGCCGATCATATACAGAGACACCTTTCAAGCCGGGCTTGGCCTCCTTGAGCCCGAAGAAGTGATCCCGCGCCTTGGTGGGTTGGTTGAGCACGTAATGAACGAACGGACGCTTAAGAACCTCTTGGGCGCCATGCCCAAGGGCCTCGGCAAATGCCCTCAGGATCGCCAAGTCAGAAGATCCCTCCAGATACAACACCCAGCCTGTTTGCTCAGCCTGGTAGTAGTCCTCGAACCCAATATTCTTTAGGGACTTGAGTACCTGGGAGCCCCGATCGTCGATGCGATGCGGTTTGCCGAGAAACGCGATAACAATGTCGCGGCCCGCTGCCTCGTTCAGGATCACCTCAGAATGGCTTGCCGCGATCAACTGACAATCTTGTTTGTTCGTAATATCTGTGAGCAACTGGTAAACCTGCCGCTGGCGAAGGATCTCCAAGTGAGCGTCCGGTTCGTCCATCAAGAGAACTGTTCCCGGATTCGCGTATAGATGCGCCAGGATGAGCAGAGTCTGCTGGAACCCGCGTCCGGAACACGACAAGTCCAAGCTCAGTCCGCTCTTCTCTTGGTAGGACATCGTGATCTCACCGCGCGCCTCGATGTACTCTGGACGCTGTATGGATACGCCGAAAAGCTCTTCCATGTGGCGCCGCAAGGCGTCCCATTGGTCTGGGTTTTCTCGAACGGCGATGCCGTGGCAAAGGTTGCGCAGTACCTCCGCTGTTCGCCCTTCTCCTAGCCGCACGTTTATCGCCCCAGGGTCCAGTCTGGTCTCGTTCGCCGCGAGACCCGACATCGGAGAGAGGAAGGCCACTTCCACCATCGTCGCCTCAGGGGGAACTGGCAGCCTTTCTGAGTTGCCTCCTTCCGAAATACGCAACGGACGGCAGTAGAAGGATTCTTCGTTGGCGTAGTCGAATTCCAGGCCGCATTCCCAGGCCTTGCCTCTGGTCACTCCCTCGACCATGATATCGATGCGAATGTTCTTCGTTTGTTGGCGTCCATCTAGAGTGGCGACATCCCTCACGTGAAGATCTTGCCAAAGTAGCCGCGCGTTTGGTATAGGAAGAGCAAGGCAGTCCTGACGGTTGACGGTGACACCTGGCCTCTTCTCGGGAGTTTTCTTTCCTTGCCTTTTTTCCACCCACCGACGAACCCCCAAGCTCCAAAGGGCGAGACTCTGAAGGGCGGATGTCTTCCCGGAATTATTGGGCCCTATTAACACAACGGACTGGCCAAGCTCGATGCCATCATCTTCGAACTCAAGGTTCTTGAACCTGTGGACCTTCAGTCTCGTGAGCATATGACCGGCTCCTCAGACACGCGTGGGAGACCCACGTCAACGCGAGTGCCCATCTGCTGCATTAGACACAGCTCAAAACCGTGCGTCAAGCGTCGCGCTGCATCCATCTCGGCTCACTCCACCCGAAGCTGCCGCTCGGCGTCGACCTCGTCGCGGTTGAGACGGCGGATGCCGGCGCGGAGCTTGGCGGCGAGCCGCTCGTCTCCTTCGGTTGCCTTGATCGTCTGCCGGATCAGTTGAATGGCGAGGCGGAAGTTGCGCACGAGATCGCCCGGCCCGACGTCGCACAGCTTCTCGAGGTCGTCGAACTCGCAGCCCCGGCTCCACTGATACACGGCGAGGCTCAGGCCGAACTCCGGCCGCTTCGTCAGGTCGTCGACCTTGTGCAGCTTCTCCGCCGAGTTGATCAGCCGCGCACACCGGAAGGCGGGGTCGGCGATCCGCTTCATCTGCTTCTTCGGCAGCCGCCGCGGCCGCGACCGCCGCCGCGCCTCGTACACCGTCGCCACCATCAGCACGTTCAACTCGTCTTCGTCAAGCTCGTCCAGCAGGCCGGCGACATACATCTCGGCGATCTGCATCTCGTAGCCGTTGATGAGCGCCGCGATCCGCCCCTTTCGCGTCAGCTTGTCGCGGCCGATGTACTCGAGCGTCCGCAGCACGGAGAGCTTCTTCTTCGCGATCTTCTTCTCGTGCTCCGGCGAGATGCCCGGCCGCTGGTGGTGCCGCCGCTGGAACGTCGCGAAGCTGTTCGCGCACGCGTCGTACACCGTCTCGCCGACCCGCGCGTACAGGTTGAGGATCGTCGAGTATGCCAGCTCGAACCGGCTCTGGATGCGCTCGATCTGCCCGGTCAGCACGTGCCGCACGCCGCGCGCATCGTCCTCGTCGGGATCGACGCTCGCGTAGACGTAGCCGGCCTTGTCCATCCCCCGCCGCCCGGCGCGGCCCGCCATCTGGTGATACTCGCGGCTCGCCATATAGCCGAACGTCACGCCGTCGAACTTGCGGAGCGAATCGAACGCGACGGTCCGCGCGGGCATGTTGATGCCGACCGCGAACGTCTCGGTCGTGAAGAGCAGCCGGATGCAGCCCGACGAGAACAGCCGCTCGACCACCTCCTTGAGCGTCGGCAGCATGCCCGCGTGGTGGTAGGCGATGCCGCGCGAGACGAGGCGCCTGAAGTTCGCCGCCATGCGCGTTGCCGCGATGTCGTAGCGCTCGCAGAGGCCGTCGTAGAGAGCGACGACCTTCGCCCGCTCATCGTCGCTTAAGAAGTCGCGGCCGACGGCGCCCCAGGCCTTCGCCTCGCACGCCGCGCGGCTGAAGCAGAAGAAGATGCACGGCAGCCGCTCGTCCTCCTCGAGCACGTCGATGATATGCCCGGTCGCGATGTCGCTCCGTTGCGTCCGGGCCTGGCGCGTCTGCCGGCTCCTGTCTTTGCCCTCGCCGCGCTGCGAGCGGTGGCGCATCACGCCCTCGAGCTTGCCGAGCGGCACCAGCCGGCCGGCGCAGGCGATGTGATATCGCAGCGGGACGGGCCGGTGCGTCTCGCGGACAACCTGCACCTCGCTGCCGCGGACCTCCGAGATCCAGTCGGCCAACTCCTGCACGTTCGGCATCGTCGCGCTCAGGCAGATGAACTGCATTCCCGCCGGTGCGAAGATGATGCTCTCCTCCCAGACCGTCCCGCGTTCGAGGTCGTTGATGTAATGCACCTCGTCGAAGATGAGGAAGCGGGCGTCGTCGAACCGGCCCGACTCCTCGAACAGCGCGTTCCGAAAAATCTCCGTCGTCATGATGAGAGCCGGCGCGTTCCCGTTGATCGTCACGTCGCCCGTCATGATGCCGATCTTGTCGCCGAACCGCGAGCGGAAATCGCGGAACTTCTGATTGCTCAGCGCCTTGATCGGCGCCGTGTAGATCACCCGCTCGCCGCGCTCGAGCGCGCGTTCGACCGCGTACTCGGCGACGACCGTCTTGCCGGCGCCGGTCGGCGCGGCGACGAGGACCGAGCGGCCGGCGTCGATCGCATCGACCGCCTCCTGCTGGAACCGGTCCAGCTCGAACTCCTGCCCGCCCGCCGATTCATACTCGAGGAACTTCGCCATAGTCCACACATCATACGCCGAACGCCCGCGAAAGTCGAAAGATTATGGCCCGAGAAACGCAGAAAGCGGGGACCGCTTCGTTGAAAAGCGGGCATTTCCGCGCCCACGGGACGCGCCTGCAGTAACTCGCACGGCCTGGCCGTTGTTTTAGCCGCCGTCCGTGACGCCGGGCAGTTTCGCGTAGCTGATGCAGAGCATCAGCCAAACTGCAAGCTGATTGCTTGGGCAATCAGCCGCCCTCCGTGACGGCGTTTCCAAACCGTAGCACGGCCATCCTGGCCGTGTACGCCCACGGGCGAGACGCCCGTGCGACGCTGGCGTTGTACGCCACGCGCGGGAAGCAGGCCAGCCGCCAGATTCTCTTCCACGAACGGCCCCAAAATGAACATACTGTATTGGAGGTCGTGACGGACGCAGCGCCCGGAACACGCGGCAGCGCGCCCGAAACAACACCAGCAGGACGCCACACCTGCGACCCTCCAACAAGACAGCGTTCGCCAATGGAACAGGACGCGAGAAACAATAGGTGACTCCTCAATGGCACGTCGTGACGGCATTTGCGCCCTCCCCCCTCTTTCACTGCATCATACCGGTTCCGGCTCTGGCGAGCATCATCAAGGAGCGGCTCCGCACGCCTCGTAAAAAAAGAATGGACACCGTCGTCCGGCCGAGCTACATTACTCATGACATTGCACCTCCAACAGAATGAGAGTGTTTTTAGTACACCCCCATCTTGGCAGGTGCAATGTCTTATATCATGACGTTATAACCAACGCTCCCACAATATGTTGTGCTTATAGCATCGGCATTGTGACTGTCCTGAATATCCGGAGGCCGCCACGAAAGCGATGAAGCTGGTGCCGGCGTGGGAACGCATTTACGAGCGCATTTATGCCGGCAACATCAGACGCAAGCCCAAGGCGCGCACGGCAGTCATGCACAAGATGATTTGCGCCGTGTGGCGCGTTCTGAAAACACGGCATCCGTTCGATCGGC
>JBDREM010000278.1:0-6993 GCA_043819695.1 Planctomycetota bacterium | reverse complement strand
AGCTCATCCACGGCGATATGAGCCGCGCGCGTGCCGAGATCGCGCTTGGTGTCTCGCAGGCACTTCGCGGCGTTGCGGCACCTGAGATGGTCGTGGGACACGAGGGACCGTTGCGCTTGCCGCGTGAATTCGCCCGAAGTGACAACAAATAGGTGACGCTCGAGCCGCTGAAAAACGCCGCCCGCTCACAGAGCGGGCCTGCAACGACACCAGAATGGTGCGAGAGGGTCGTTCCTGTAGGCCGACTTTGTAAGTCGGCGGCTTCTTACATGTTTTTCAACAGCCCCACTCCCCCTAATATCCGTGCTCCCTCGCCACACCACTTTCACGCCGACGTTCGTAACCCATTGCCTGCACAGCCGATATGCGCCCTCAATGTGACAGGCCCACTGACTGCGTTTTCAACGGCCCCCTGCCCCTGATACAACTCTGAGCTTACCATATTTGCCGCACTCAGTTTTCGACAAGGGATAAGGACAGGGCCTTTCCATCGACCACAGTTACTACGGGCGAAAGTCCCAAAAGTCCCAGGCGCCCACGCATCGGCAAATCGAAAACCCTGCCACCTACTGTCAGCGTCCTGTGCTTCCTGTACATAATGTCTGATCCCCACACAGACATGCGCACAGAGCCAAGCCGTGCGAACTCGATGCGCACCTCGCCCTGATAGCTGAAGTGAGCGTCGCCGCTGAATCTGCGTGAGTATGAAAACGTGGCTTGGGATTGCCCAGATGCTTCTGAGCCGCTATCGGGCACAGGTCTTCTGATGACAACCGCATTCTCGTCCAACATGATCACACAGGTGTCGACAGGCCCGCAGAACACAACCGCGCCATCAACAGCCATAAGCTCGCAAAAGACACCGTAGCCGAGGCACACAGATAGTATGACTATCCCAACCAGACCGGGAATTCGTCGCCTTCTTGTTGAATGCCCGAGTAGACGCGTGTGAAGCAGCGCCAGGACGCACCCAACTGCTGAACCGATAAGTGCGGCGAACAAGACATACGCCCCAATGGCGAATAGACCCTCAAGGCAGCGAAGCAGCGCTGCTGAGCCGAGGAACAGCAGTGCGAATGCAATTACAATGGGTCGTCTTAACCGCATGATTTCCTCCTGGTTCCGCATCGCCGGAACGGAACGTTGCGCTTGCCGCGTGAATTCGCCCGAAGTGACAACAAATAGGTGACGCTCGAGCCGTTGAAAAAGGCCGCCCGCTCACAGAGCGGGCCTGCAACGGCGCCAGAAAAAGGCCGCCCGCTCACAGAGCGGGCCTGCAACGACACCAGAAAAAGGCCGCCCGCTCACAGAGCGGGCCTGCAACGACACCAGAATGGTGCGAGAGGGTCGTTCCTGTAGGCCGACTTTGTAAGTCGGCGCCCAAGCTGCCCGTCGGGCGGCCCGCCGTATTTGCCTTGGGCACGGAGTGCCCGGTTTGTCGCCGTTCTCGTTCGTTCCTGCAGGCCGACTTTGTAAGTCGGCGGTTTCCTGCGCCTTTTTCAACGGCCCCATGGTCACCGTTTTCCAGGTTCCTTTCTCGGCCGGCCGACGGGCAAGGGGCGCGCGCCGCGCGGCGCAGTTCTCGACCTTGCTCAAGAAGCCGTCGCCTCCGAGCCGACGACCGCGACTTGTGCGGCGGCACTACGTGCGCTGCTTTGACGTGCGGCGTCGACGCCACAGAATGCAGCCGAGCGCGGTGCCCGCGACGGCAACCAGAATGCCGGCGGCGAGCGCCCAAGCGCCTGCACCGAGGCACACGGAGGCCGGCGGGGTCAGTGCGGCGGGGGGCTTGGGACGTGCCTTGTACGCACGCATCGCTGCGAGCATCTTCTCGTATTCCTGGACCTCCTCGAGCTTGGCCTTCGGTTGCTGTTGGGTGAGCGAGTGGCGGAGGTCGCTCATTGCCTTGATTCTCTTTGCGATGAGGTCGATGGGGGTTACGCCCTTTTCGTCCTTAATGGTGGGATCGGCCCCGGCGTTGAGGAGCGTTTGGATCGTCTGGATGCTGCGGCTGCGGGCCGCCAGGTGCAGGGCCGTCGAGCCGTCTTCGCTCTGTGCGCTGGGATTGGCCCCGCTGGCCAGCAGCACACGGATGACCTCGACGCTCTTGTGGTTCACGGCGACGGCGAGAGCGGTTCCGCGGGCACCGGCGCTCGCGTCAGGGTCGGCTCCCCTGGCTATAAGGAGTCGGGCCGCTTCGGGTCTGTCGTAGTCTGCCGTCCAGTGGAGAGTCGTTTTCCCATACTTGTCCTTCGTGTGGACGTCCGCCCCGGCATCGATGAGTGCTCCGAGCGCGGCGGTTTTTCCCGAGCGGGTGGCGAAGTACAGGCACGTCCAGCCCCGAGGATTCGCTGCTTTCAGGTCGGCCCCTTTGCTGAGGAGGAACTTGATAATGGGGACGTCGCCGCCGCCAGCCGCGCTCATTACAGGGGTGATGCCCTCCTTCGTCGGGGCATTCACGCCAACGCCGGCGGCAAGGGCCTGCTTGACAAGGTCGAGGCGTTCTTTGGCAGCCGCGAGATGCAGGAGCGTCTGACCGTTCGGGGCGACGGTGCCCGGCTTGGCGCCTTTGTCCAGGAACGCAGTGACGACGTCCCAGTTCCGCCATTCGAGCGCCGACGCGAACGGCGTCAGGCCGTCGGTCGCGCGGGCGTTGGGGTCGGCGCCGCCCGTGAGCAGCAGCTTCGTGGCTTGCGGACAGCGTCCGGCGGTTGTGTGGTGGAGAAGCGTCTTCCCGTCCTTATCCTTGGCCTTGGGGTTCGCGCCGCGCTTGATGAGTTCTTCGAGCACGTCCTCACACCGCCAAGTCGCCGCCCGGCTCAACAGCGGCAGGTCGCTGTGTGCCTTGGCGCCGTGCTTGGCCCCTTTGTCAAGAAGAGCCTGTGCGATCTGAGAGCGCTCTCGGAGAGATGTTCCGTACGGGTGGTAATTGTGAGGAAGGTTCGGTGCGAGGCGGAGTAGGGCGAGGTCCAGCGGCGTGCGGCCGTCGTTGTCCTCGGCGTTCAGATCGACCTTCGCGGCGAGAAGCTGGCTGAGGCCCGCGATGCTCCCCTTGGCGGCTGCGATGTGCAGCGGCGTGCGGCCGGCCTTGTCAGCGGCCCGCGCGCTGGCTCCCCTCCTGAGAAGCTCCGTCACGTTGCTGGTCTCGCGCATTGCGGCGGCCCGGTGCAGTGGGGTCTCGCCCTTGTTGTTGGCGGCTGTGATGTCGGCCTTCTCGAATAAGTTCGCCCCGGTGCTTCCGCTGCCGGCGATCTCGTGGAGCGGCGTGTTTCCCGCTGCGTTGCGGGCGTCGACGTCCGCCCCGGCCTTGATGAGACAGCGGATGAGCGCCTCGTAGTCACGCAGCCGCGTCCGGGCTGCGATGTGGAGCGGCGTGTCGCCGGCCTTGTTGCGTATGTTCACGTCGGCACGTTTCGCAATCAGGGCGCGTGCCATCCTCTCACCATTCTTGTGCTGACACGCAAGGTGGAAGGGCGCATTGCCGTCGTCGTCTTTGTGGTTCGGATCGGCGCCGGCGTCCAGGAGGATCTTGGGCAGAGCCACGGCCCCGTTCTTGCATGCGTCGTGGAGCGCCGTGCGGCCGTGGTTGTTCTTGACGTCCGGGTCGACTCCCGCCGTGAGAAGGCGTTTCGCATTACGCTCCTGATAGAGGACTGCGGCCGCGTGGAGCGGGGTCGAGCCGTCGAGTGTCCGTACGTCGATACGGGCGCCTCTTGCGAGGAGCAGCTCGAGCAATTCGAGTTTGCTGTGCCCGGCCGCAAGATGAAGCGGCGTGGTGCCGGCCTTGTTGGCCGCGTTGACGTCGGCTTTCGCATCGAGGAGAACGGGGACGGCGAGTTTGCGGCCCGAGCGCACGGCTGCGTGGAGCGGGGTGTCACCGTTGTTCGCTTTCGCATCCACTTCCGCTCCTTTATCGAGGAGCAGCTTTACATGGTCCGTGCGCGTGCTGTCGGTGGCGGCGGCAAGATGCAAGGGAGCGTGTCCGTCCTTATCGGCCGCTTCGATCTTGGCCCCGGCGGCGGCGAGTATCTCGATGATCTTCGTTGCTCTTTGTATCGCCGCCAAGTGGAGCGGGGTCTGGCCGGCCGAGTCCTTCGCGTTCACGTCGGCCTTGTTCGCCAAGAGGAGTATGGCCATCTCGCCACGGTTCCATTGGGCCGCCACGTGCAAAGGCGTCTGGCCCTTCTTGTCCTTCACCTCGACCTCGGCGCCCTTTGCAAGCAGCGTCTCAGCCATTTCGGTCCCCTCCTTCTGCGCCGTCAGATGGAGGGGAGTGTCGCCCTTCGCCCCCTGAAGGTTGGGGTCGGCCTTGGCCTCGAGGAGCCACCCGACGGCCTCGGGCCACGGCCTTGCGACCGCCATGTGAAGCGGGGTCCACTTCTGGCCGGAGTCTCCGCCGCGCACGTTGGGGTTGGCCCCCTTCTTCAGAAGCAACTTGACCATATTCGGGAGTCTGTTGTCTACCGCGCTGTGCAGTGGCGTCCAGCCGTTGCGTGTGTCCGCTTTGACGTCGGCCCCGGCGGCGAGAAGCATGTGCACGAGGTCCACTCGGCGGGAGCTGAGCGCTTGGACGAGCGCTGCGTCGATCGACATTCCCGAGGCCGCGCCCTTGCCGCGCGCGGCGAGCATCATGGCGACGATGTCATTCGGCCAGTCCTCCTTCGCCACGGCTCGCACGAGTGCGCTCCACGTGCCGCCAACGACGCTCGGGCCGGCGCCGCCGAGGAGGAGCAGTCTGACCGTGCCGATGTGCTTTCCCTCCATCGCATAGTACAGCGGCGGGAGTTTCTTGTCGTCAGTCATGTTTGGATCGGCCCCCCGGGCAAGAAGCAACGCCACCGTTACCTCGTCGCCCATCGCCGCCGCGCAGAACAAGAGCGTCCTTGCGACTTCGTCTCCGATCTTGCAGTCCACACCCCGGGCAAGAAGGAGTCGCACTTTCTCTTCGTTGTATCTCGCCCCCCCCATGGGCATTCGGATGCCCACCATCCCTGCGAAGTCGAGCGGCGTATGGCCATCCTTGTCCTTCGCGTTGATATCCGCCCCTGCATTCAGCAGAATCTCGGCAATCCTGGCTGTCTTGGCATTGTGGAGAGCTGTCCTTCGCCACTGTCCCCGGACGTTGACGTCTGCCCCCTTGTCCAGTAGCGATGTTACAATGCCCGCGTTTCCGCCCGCCGCCGCGGCATGCAGCAGGGACTGACCGGACTCGTCCTTGGCGTTGACGTCCGCGCCTTTCTCCAGGAGCAGCTTGAACATACCCGAGTCTTTCTGCCGTGACGCGATCAAAAGCAGCCCCGGGCCAGGCCCGTCCTTTCCTCGGACGTCCAGGCCCTTCTCGAAGCAAACCGTCAGGACGGCTGTGTACCCGCCTCGCGCGGCAAGCTGCAGCGTCTCCAGATCCTTGATGATGCTCGGGGAGATTCTCTCGCGTTCGGCTGTCAGCGTTTTCACGATCTCTTTGTGGCCGCCCCGCATCGCGTGCCGCAGAGCGTCCCATCGGGCAGCATTGACGTCCGCGCCGCTGCTCACAAGCAGCTTCACCAAGTCGAGCTTGCCATGATACGCCGCAGCGGTCAGGACAGCCACCCCCTTGTTGGGGTCCGCGCCGTGCTTCAGCAGCAGCTTCGGAACGCGGAGATCCCTGTTGCCGACGGTCGACCAAAGAGGCGTAACGCCCTGTGAAGCAAAGGCGTTGACGTCTGCTTTCCGTTCGAGCAGCATTTCGGCAAGCTCGACGCGGCCGCCAGCGGCCGCAAGGTGGAGGGCCGTCCAGCCGCTCGGGTCCTTTGAGTTGACGTTCGCTCCCCTGTCCAGCAGCAACGTCGCGATCTTCATGTCGCCGCTCTTTGCCGCGGCGTGTATGGGAAACTGGCCGGACTTGTCCTTGATGTGGATGTCCGCCCCCTTGTCCAGCAGCATCTTGACAATCTCGTGCTGCTTCCTGTGGATCGCAGCGAGGAGGATCGGAGGATGGAACTCGTTCCTCGCGTTCACGTCCGCTCCGATTCTCAGGTAGGCGGCCATTCGCTTCGTGTCGCCCGTCTCCACGGCCTCGTAGAGTTCGTCCCAGGGAGTTTTCTTCGGGGCGGCACCCCGCTTCAGCAGCATCGCGGCAAGCTCGGCGTGCCCGTTGCGGGCCGCTATCTGGAGGGCCGTCTCGCCGCTCGCATTCTTCGCGTCGACGTCTGCTCCTTTGTCCAGCAGCAACACCGCGATCTTCATGTCGCCATTCTTCGCCGCGGCGTGTACAGGACGACGGCCGGCCTCGCCCTCGATGTTGGCGTCGGCCCCGGCGTCCAGCAGCAGCTTGACAATCCCAAGCTGCTTGTTGTCGGCCGCGCCCCACAGGAGCGCATAGCCACGGTTCATCGCGTTCACGTCCGCTCCCGCCTTCAGGTAGGCGGCCATCTGTTTCGTGTCGCCCGCTCTCATTGCGTTGAAGAGATTATCCCAGGTGATCTCTTTCTTCACAGCAGGCGGCTTCTCGGCTTCGGCGCCCATGGCGCCGGCACAGACGGACAGAAGGGCAAGGGTCAGCACCGGACGCATCAACAGCGACTTCTGTGAGAACATCGGTTTTCCCCCAAGGAACGCCCTGCGTGCAGCGACGCGGCGCGCCGCCCCGGCTCGCGGTCATCGCCGCTTGTATTATGGAGTCCCCGGTCATGTGGGGCAAGGAAAAACGCTCACCGGAACGCCGGGAACGCGCGGCCTGTCAGTGATCCGTCGCCTTGCGGCCGAGACGTTGTTCCTTTCCCATTCCCCTCCGCTCACACCACCTCCCTCTCCGTAACGAACCTGAGACAGCCGGTCGCCGGTCAGCCGCCAATATCGTTGACACGGCACGGCGTTCGCCCTAGAATTGTTGCTGCACCGGATGCGGGCCTTCAATCATCGACGGATTCCAACGCCGGGGGCGCTATGGCACTGCTTCGCGTGATTGCCGGGCCGGACAGGGGGAGGACGGCCGAGGTCGATGAGGCGCCGGTC
>JBDREM010000277.1:0-2071 GCA_043819695.1 Planctomycetota bacterium | reverse complement strand
CTCAAGGCGGTGATCGAGCAGGTGCTGGCGGCGGGAGTTGACGGCAGGGGTGTGGGAACAGGGGCCAGGGGTCAGACGGCGGATGATGAGGAGTAGGAGCGTGTGGGCGGGGGACGAAAAGCGGGACAGGCAACGTCTTCGCTCACGCCGCCACTCCGTCGCGCCGGATGGCACGGACAAGCGGGCTCTCCGTCAGCGGCCCGCGCGTGAACTCGTCGCTCGAGAACGTGACCGTCGAGATCACAACGTCGTGCTCGAACCCCACTTCCCACGCGAAGGACATGATCTCCCGGTCGACCGCGTCGTTCAGATCGCTGACAACCACGCACACGTCGAGGTCGCTCTCAGCGGTCGCGGTCTCGCTCACACGCGATCCGAACGCGTAGACTTCGGCGCTTGGGAAACGCTCCCGCACGCGGCGGGCAAACTCTTGGACGATCATTTGGTCCGTCTTGGTCATACCTCCGCCTCCGGTATGCTCCTCACGGCCATTGTACCGCGCCGAACGGGACTGCGCCACCCTCAGTTCCGGCCGTCCGGACCGAACGCCTCCGCCGCGATCTTCTTGATCTCGCTCAACGCGACTTTGCCGGAGCCCAACAGCGGGATCTCGCCGATCTCGTGGAACATGTCCCCGCGCGGAATCCACAGGTTCGGCAGGCCGCTATCATTCAGCTTCTCGCAAAGCTCGCCGACGGAGACGGGCAGCCTGGTGTGGAGGACGGCGAGCCGCTCGCCCTTCCGCTCGTCGGGCACGGACGTGACGACGCATACGTGCTCGCTCGCGCCGGTCCCGAGCACGTTGCAGATCGCCTCCTCGACGGCGACGTGCGGGACCATCTCGCCGCCGATCTTGCTGAACCGCGAGAGCCGGTCGGTGATGGTGATGAACCCGTCCTCGTCGATGCGGGCGATGTCGCCCGTCTTGTACCAGCCGTCGTCGATGACCTCCGCCGTCTTCTCCGGCTGGCCGAGATAGCCGAGCATCACGCTCGGGCCCTTGATGAGCAGCAGTCCCTCTTCGCCGGCGTGGAGCGCCTGGCCGGTCGCGGGATCGACGATCTTCGCGACGACGTTCGGCAGCGGCTGCCCGATGGTCCCCTCCTTCGTGCCGACCTGGACCTGGCCGTCGGGCCGGCGCACGTCGGGGATGTTGACGGCCGCGACGGGCGAGAGCTCGGTGCAGCCGTATCCCTCGAGCGGGCGGATGCCGAACTTCTCCTCGAACGCGTCGGCGATCCTGGGTTTCAGCTTCTCGGCGCCGGCGACGACCATCCTGAGCGTCGTCAGGTCATCGGGCTTGCACTGCCGCGTGTAAGCCATCAGGAAGGTCGGCGTGGCAATGAGGTGGGTCGCCTTGTGCTCGCGGATGAGCCGGCCGATGGTCTTGCCGTCGAGCGGGTTCGGATGATAGACGACGCGGAAGTTCCGCAGCATCGGCGCCCAGAGGGTCGCCGTGAAGCCGAACGAATGGAAGAACGGCAGGACGCCGCACATGCAGTCGTCGGGGCGGAACGAAAGCACCTGGCAGAAGCCGTCGATGTTGGCCGCGATGTTCTTGTGCGAGAGGACGATGCCCTTCGGCACGCCCGTGCTGCCGCTCGAGAAGATGACGGTCGCGGGGTCGTCGGGCCGGAGCCCGCGGCGGCTGTACATCAGGCGGAGCATCCACCGCGGCAGGAGGCGGACGGCCAGCATCGCGCGGACCTTCTCCCACGGCGTGATGACGGCGGTCAGGTCCTCGAGCATGACCATCTCGGGCATCAGGCCGAGCTTCGCCTTCTCGACGAACTTGCGCGAGGTCAGGATGCGTTTGATGCCGCACGTCTCCATCGCCGAGCGGATGCCGTCGCTCGAGACGGTGTAGTTGAGGTTGACGGGCACCTTGCCCGCAAGAAGGGCTGCGATGTTGGCGACGGCGCCGGCGACCGACGGCGGGAGGAGCAGCCCGACGTGCTCGTCGTCCTTCGCCAGCCGCTTGATCCGCTTGCTGAGGAGCGCCGCCGCGGTCAGCGCCCGCCCGTGGGTGGCCTTCGAGCCGGACGAGTCGGCGAGGCACGGCTCGCCCCAC
>JBDREM010000276.1:0-9025 GCA_043819695.1 Planctomycetota bacterium | reverse complement strand
TCCTAATCGTAATCGTAATCGCCATTTCCTAACTCCCGCTGCCGAGTAGGATTACGATTATGATTAGGATTAGGACAAGGAAGCCGTGGGGCGGCCCGTTGTCTTTGGCGGCGGATGACCGGCTTAAGTTAGTGCCATTGGGGACATTCACCGACGCGATAACACATGGGGCCGTCGGCTATCAGGCCGGAGCCGCGGGCGCCCAACGGCCCTTTTCGCGCAAATGACTGGAATTGCCGGTGGGGCGGTGTAGAATGGTGTGCGGAGGTGAAACCGATGGCAGAAGAACTCATTATCGCGGACCCGAGGGTGATGATGGGCAAGCCGGTCGTTGCCGGCACGCGCATCACGGTCGAACTTATCCTGGAGAAGCTGGCGGGAGGGGAGACGATTGACCAACTTCTCGACGCTTACCCACGCCTCACACGTGAAGCGGTGCTTGCCGCTCTCGACTTCGCCGCACGCACCCTCAAAGACGACGTCATCTATCCCGTCGGTGAGGGCGTGGCGTGAACCTGCTGGCGGACGAGAATGTCGAACGCCAACTCGTGGAGCGCCTGCGAGGTAAGGGGCATACCGTCTCTTAATGTTGCCGAAATGGCTCCGGGCCTTGACGACGAGGCCGTGCTGCGGGAGGCGAGCCAATCGAGAGCGTTGCTCCTGACGTCGGACAAGGACTTCGGCGAGTTGGCTTTTCGGCAACATCGATTGAGCGGGGTCGTTCTGATCCGGTTGCCGGGCGTCCGAGCCGAGACAAAAGCCAACATCGTTGCCGCCATCCTCCGCGAGCGAGAGGCTGAGTTGGAGAGAAGCTTCACTGTGATCTCCGCAGGCGCGGTCCGCATCCGAAAGCGCCCGTAGAGCGGGAGCCGGCGGAAGGCCGGCGTTGGAAGACAAACATAAATAGACCAGGGCGACGCAGGGGGACCTTTTCGAGAAAACAAGTTCCCCTCGCACCCTCTCGAAGAGGTTTCGGCGAACACGGCCATGACGGGAACTCGTTTGTAGCATAAGGGGGCAATCATGTCGGACAAGCGTTTGGAGAGGCGCAGTCTGTGGTTTGGTGCACCCGGCCTGATCATGCTGCTGGTGTGCGGCGCGATCGTGAGCAATACGGAAGAACCCTCGGGAGCGGTGATCCTGCTCGCTCTTGTTGGCTTTGTCCTGCTGTGCATTGGCCTCGGTCTGGCGGCCAAGTCAAAGGGATATCCCGGATACTACGGCCTCTTGGGATTCTTCACCCTCTTCGGCATTATCATCTTAGCTGTGCTGCCAGACAAGCTGGCCGAGCAAGCCAAGGACGACGAGATCAGGAAACTTCGACGCCGGCTGGCGCAACGAGATAATGAGGAGTCTGGAGAGGCATAGCAGTCCCATCCACCCACCGGATGCTTTTCGGGCTGGTGGGGTCCACGTTGGCCGCCGCGCAGGTCGCGCTCGAACCGAAGTAGAAGTAGGCGCAAGGCACAAAGAAAAACGGGGGACACTTCGAGTGAAGGTCGCCCGGTGTTGCTGATGCGCGGCGGGCGCTACGGATTGTTCCGGCGTCGCTGGCGGCGGCGGGCGTCGATCGCTCGTTCCTTGCGATCCACGCGGTGATCCTTGTTGAGGTCGAGCTTCTTCTTGACGACCACGCGCCGCGGCCGACCGCGCGGAGCGTGCCGACGCCGGTTAAGGTCTTCGCCTCGGCGGCCGCCGGCAGCACGAGAGCCGCGACCATCACCAGAACCGGGATGCTCAGCCAATTCCTCATCGTCCCGACCTCCAAAAGCCTCGAACCGTCTCGCGGTTCACTTCGTCAGGGCCGCCGTTCGGCCCAACCGCGTTGGCATACGGCAAAGCGCGTGCCAACAGGGCCGCTAACGGCAGAAGTCGCGTCCGCCACAGAGATTATACACGTTTCGGCCACCTCCCTTCGCCGCCGAAGTGTTGGATTTCCCAACACGACGTGTCCGCACAGCGAACATCGCACATTCAGCTCACACAGCTCAAGGCCTCGGCTCTGAGGGACGGCGGTTCAGCGAAAGCGCGAACGCCGGCGGCCGGCCGCCATTTGCGCTTTGACCTCCGCACCGCCGCTGTTATAGAATTGGTGTGTGGCACATGGGATTCGCTTTTCGGGACGGGGGAAGACGAATGAAACGAATCGCATCGATCCTCCTGGCAGGCGCCGCTCTCGTATGGGCGGGCGCCGCCGCCGCGGCGCAGGCGAAGGTCGAGGACGAGACGCTCCCGCGGCCGCTGAAGGGCCAGCCGGCTGAGTACTACTCGGCGCTCGCCAACGTCCACGCTGCTTTCGGGCACTTCGAGACGGCGGAGAAACTGCAACTCAAAGCCCTGGCGGCCGAGACGAACCCGGCGAAGAAGGAGAAGATATCGTTCGAGCTGGTGGACCGCATCTACTTGCGTGCGAGATGGTGGGACAAGGCGGCGGCCGAACTGCTCCGCACCATCAGCCTTGTCAACAAACAGGACGCCGCCCAGTTGCGCAAGTATCACATGGACCGTGCGCTCGTGCTGGCCGAGGCCGGCAACAGCGACGAGCAGATCAAGGAACTCGAGATCATCGTCAAGCTGTCGAAGGACGAGGGCGATCGAAAACAGGCGCTTCACAAGCTCCACACTATCATGAAGCGGTTCAAGAAGCTGCAGCGGAAGGCCGGCGAGTACGAGGCGATCGTCCGAAAGAACCCGCAGGACAAGGAAACGCTGCGCATACTCGCCGAAATCTACGAGGACGGCAGCCTGCTCAAGCTGCCGGGCAAGGCGATCCTGAAGTACGAGCAGATCCGGAAGCTCGACCCGGACGACATCGACGCCTGCGAGCGCCTCGCAAGGCTGTACGTGGAGGCGAAGCAGCGCGAGAAGTCGCTGGCGATGTACGAGCGCCTGATGAAGCTCAACCCCAAGCGGTTCGATTTGTATTTCGCCGACGCCGTATCCCAGATGTCACGCGAGCGCGAAGAAGAGCAGGCGATCGAGTGGGCAAAGAAGATGTTCGAGAAGTACCCCGACAAGCCGGCTGTGCCGCTGCGGATCGCCAACTTCCACGTCGGACGGCGGGAGTATGCGGCGGCCGCGGAATACCACAAGAAGGCGATCGCGCTGATGGGCGGCCCGGCCGACAAGCTCCCCGTCTACTTCCGCCTCATCGAGAGCCAGATCGCGGCGGAGCAGTATGCCGAGGCCGAGCAAACGTGCATCGAGGCTCAGAAGCTCCGCATACTCTCGCCGACCCTGCGGAAGAAACTGCGGGACCTGCTGATGAAGGCGCGCGATCTTCAGGGAAAAACGGGCGGGCCGTAGTCCTGTCTCGCCGGCTCCTCGTTACTCCTCTTTCTTTGTTTCTCTGGCCTTCAGCGTCGCGTCGAGTTTGTTCGCCAGCGCCTCGGCCGTGTCCGCCTTCCGCACGTCGGACTTGCGCACGGTTATCACCGGCTTCTTCGGCGCCTCGCCCTTGTCGGCATCGGGGGCCTCGTTGCGCGCGTTCAGCCACTCGATGACGGCCTCGGCGTATTCGGTGAGAAGCTTGACCTGCTCCAGGTGCATCTTGTCGCGGCGAATGGCCTTCGCCGACAACTGGTCTTTCATATCCTTGATGACGCAAACGTTCCAGACTTCAAGCTTGTCCTTGTGCCTGTCGAAGGCTCTGTTGCGCTGGCCATCCTCGTCGGGGACTTTGGCCAGCCTCTGCACTTTCGGCGAAACAGGCTTCGGCACCGGGAAGGACGCTTGGACCTTCGCCTTCATCCACTTCGCCCGCAGCCCCTCCCACTCCTTGACCGCATCCTTGTATTCGTCCTTCTGTGTCTTCTTCAGGTCGTCGATGTTCTTGCTGTACACGCTGCGGACGTTCACCGTGCCGTCGGTCTGCGTGACCCGGCAGAAGTAGTATGCGTCCGTGGCCGTGACCATCACGGTCGCGAAGTCTGATGCCCCGCGAACGGCGAGATGGGCCGGTGACGGGCGAGCCTCGCCGCCGCCAAACAACACGACGAGCGCGAGGAGGGCGGCCGCACGTCGTCCAATCTTCCTTTGCCACATGTCAGAACTCCTTATTCCAGTGCCGCCGGGGCCGAAACGTCGACCCCCGCATAAATATTATACCCGAATTGCGCCGTGTTCATGCAAGTTCACGCAGTTTTCTCGTTGATGGCGGCGGGGGCCATTGAATAGTAGAAGCGCGCCAGCCCGCCCCTGTCAATCCCCCGCGTCCGCCTCGTCCGCCACGCCCCGTCCTTCGCACCGAACTCATCGAGCACCAGCCGGTAGAGGGCGTTCGCGGGGCCGTTGTTTATGTACGCCGACCACGTGAGCGGCAGGTCGCGCTCCACGGCCATCCGCGCGGCGAGCCGCATCGTCTCGCGGGCGATCGCGCGCCGCCGGTGCCCCTTGAACACGTATATCTCCGCGACTTGGAGCGATCCGCGGCCGGCGGCCGATTCGGTCTCGTCAAGTTCGCGCAGCAGGAGCAGCCCGGCGGTCTCGCCGTCAGACTCGATGAAGAACGGCATGCGGCGCCGCTCCCGCCAGTAGAGATCGAACTGGTCGTAGTGGAAGACGCCCCGCCTGTCCGGGCGCGCCCTGCTGAACTCGGCCAGCTCGGCCAGGTAATCCTGGAAATGGCCCGAGAAGATCGCCTTGTCTGATTCCGCCGCCTGTCTCAGCCTGACTTCCGGCATCGCGCCTCTCTTCCTTCGGCCGTGCGCCGCGCCGCCGAATTATACACAGCGGCGCCCGTCCGGGCCAGCAGATATCGGCGCGTGGGCTGACGCAGGTCCCCGCTTCACACGATGCCCTTCAACTCCGTCAGGAACCGGTCGATCTCTTCGTCGCTGCCGACCGTCACGCGGATGAATTCCTTCAGGTCGGGCGTGTCGAAGTGCCGCACGAGCACGCCGCGCGCCATCAACTCCTGCTTGACCGCGCGCGCGTTGTCAATCCTCAAGAACACGAAGTTCGAGCGCGACGGATAGAAGAACAGCCCCATCCCCCTGAGCGCGCCCTTCAGCCGCTCGCGGGTCGCAATCACCCGCCGCACGTTCGCCTCCACGTGCTCCAGGTCATCCAGCGCCGCCTCCGCCGCCGCCAGGCTGATGCGGTCGAGGTTATACGATTCCTTCACCTTGAACAACTGCTCGATGACGGGCGCCTGGGCGATCCCGTAGCCCAGCCGCATCCCGGCGAGCGAGAATGATTTCGACATCGTGCGGACGACGATAACGTTCGCGTGCCTGCGGACGAGCGGCAGGCAGGTATCTTCGGCGAAATCCGCGTACGCCTCGTCGACGACGAGCAGGCCGCCGAGCTTCGGCGCGAGCGCGGCGAGCGCGTCCATCTCCGTCCACTCGCCCGTCGGCGCGTTCGGATTGCAGACGAAGTTGACCTTCGCGCCGGTGCCCGTCAGTTCTTCGACCTTATCGACGCGGACGAACTCGGCCTCCTGAAGCTCGGCGAGCGTGTCGTAGAGCGTGTACGACGGATAGAGCGACGCGACCACGTCGCCCCTGGCCGCGCAGGCACGGACGATCAGGTTGAGGATGTCGTCGCCCCCCTGGCCCGCGATGATCTCGCCGGGCGAGAAGCCGTAGACCTCGGCAAGCTTCACGCGGAATCGCGCCGCCATCGGGTCCGGGTACAGGCGCAGGTCGGGATTCGCCGCCGCCTTGATCGCCTCGAACACCTTCGGCGACGCCGGATACGGGCACTCGTTCGTGTTCAGCTTCACGTACTTCTTGTCCTGCGGCTGCTCGCCGGGCGTGTAGCCGGCCATTCGCTCAACGTTGTCACGGAAAAGGTTCATACGTTCTTCCTGTGGCGCTGGTCCTGTGCAAGTTATCACTGCTCACGGATCACTGCTTCTAGCCGCGGCGCTCTTGCCGTGCGCGTCGTAGCCTTCGGCCTTGGCGAGCGTCTGAATCGCGGCCTGGGCCTTGTCGAGCGCGGCCTTGTCGTACTTCACGAACGACGTCGCCCGGAGGAAGCTGTTCGCGGACAGGCCGGAGAAGAACTTCGCGGTCCCGCCGGTCGGGAGGATGTGCGAGGAGCCGGCGACGTAATCGCCGACCGCCTCGGGCGTCCACGGCCCGATGAAAACCGCACCGGCGCACGTGATCTGCCAGGCGATTTCGTCCGCGTTCTCAGTCAGCACCTCGAGGTGCTCGGGCGCGATGTCGTTCGCCACGTCGACCGCGGCGTCCATGCTCGGCACGATGATGCCCAGGCCGAACCGGTCGATCGACGCCCGCGCCGTGCCCGCACGGCTCAGCTTCGGAAGCTGGGCCTCGATTTCCTGCGCCACTTTTTGCGCCAGGCCGCGCGAGTCGGTCACGAGGATGGCCGACGCCATCTCGTCGTGCTCCGCCTGCGAGAGCAGGTCGGCCGCGACGAACGCCGCGTTCGCCTTGCCGTCGGCGATCACGAGAATCTCGCTCGGACCCGCGAACATGTCGATGTCGACGTGCCCGTACACCGACTTCTTCGCCAGCATCACGAACAGGTTGCCCGGCCCGACGATCTTGTCGACCTTCGGGATCGTCTCCGTGCCGAACGCGAGCGCCGCGATCGCCTGCACGCCGCCGATCCGGTAGACCTCGTCGACGCCGATGAGGCCGCACGTCGCCAGCACGAGCGGGTCGACGTCTTTGCCCTTCCGCGGCGGCGTGACGACGGCGATCCTCGGCACCCCGGCCACCTGCGCCGGCACCGCCGACATGATGACCGTCGACGGATACGGCGCCAGCCCGCCGGGCACGTAGCACGCCGCCGAATGGACGGGCGAATACGCGCGCCACTGCTCACCTGGGATGCTCCCGCGGTATTTGGCAAAGAACGCAGACTCCCGAGCCGATAGACCGAACCTGTCCGGGTGCAGCATGTGCCGCTGATACGCGCGGACGTTGTCCGCCGCGAACCTGACCGCAGAGACGAAGTCCTTCGGCGCCGATTTCTCGGCCTTCAGGATCGTGGCCGGCTCGACGCGGAACATGTCCGGCGTCAGGATCGCGCCGTCCAGTTTGACAGTGTACTCGGCGACCGCCTCGTCGCCGCGGGCGCGCACGTCGTTCACGATCCGCTCGACCACCTGCGCCGGCGAGAGAGGGCGGCCGAACACCTTGCGCGTCAGGGCCGCGGCGCGCGCCGACGACTCCTTCTCGAAGATTGCGAGTCGTGTCCGCAGCGCCTCGATCGCCGAATCCGCTTCGGCCAGCGGCAGAATCTTCAACATCGTTCGCTCTCCGTTCGGTCGGGTCGCCGATATCTTACCGCGCCGGCCCCCGCGCGGCAAGCGCTGTTGCGCCTGAGGCGCGGGCGATATAATCCATCCGTTCCGCCAGAGGAGACGAGCGATGCAGGAACTACTGGACCGAGCCCTGAACGCCGCGTCGGCGGCGGGGGCAACGCACGCCGAGGCGCGCGTCGTCACGACGACGAGCGAGAATTACGAGGTCAAGGACGGCGCACCTGCGGCCGCGGCCCACGCGGCGGACGAAGGGCTGTGCGTGCGGGCCATTGCGAACGGCGCCTGGGGGTTCGCCGCTGTGCAGGACCTCTCGCTTGAGGGCGCCGAACGCGCCGCGCGGCAGGCGATCGAGATCGCAAAGGCGAGCGCGGCCGCGGCGAAGGAGCCGGTCAAGCTGGCCGACGCGCCGAAGGTCGACGGGGCCTACGTCACGCCGCACGACGTCGATCCCATCGCCGTGCCGGTCGAGGAGAAGATCGGCCTGCTGATGGCGGCCGAACGCGCGATGCACGGCCGGCCGCACGTGAGCATCACGCAGGCGTTCATGGCCGTGATCCGCAAGCGGACGCTGTTCGCGAGCTCCGAGGGCTCGCGGTACGACCAGACGATCTACGAGACGGGCGGCGGGATCGCGGCGACCGCGGTCAAGGACGGCGAGAGCCAGGTCCGCAGCTATCCGAACTCGTTCCGCGGCAATTTCTCGACGGCCGGCTTCGAGTATTTCAAGTCGCTCGGGCTCGAGCGCGAGGCGCCGCGCGTCGCCGACGAGGCCGAGGCGCTGCTCTCGGCGCCCGTCTGCCCCGAGGGCAGCCGCGACATCATCCTCGAGGGCGGCCAGCTCGGACTCCAGGTGCACGAGTCCATCGGCCACCCGATCGAGCTCGACCGCGTCTTCGGGACCGAGGCGGCGTTCGCCGGCACGAGCTTCCTGACGACCGACCAGCTCGGCTCGTTCCGCTACGGCTCCCGGCACGTGAACGTCGTCGCCGACGCGACCGTGCCGGGCGCGCTCGGCAGCTTCAAGTGGGACGACGAGGGCGTGCGGGCGCAGAGCGTGCCCATCATCGACCGCGGCGTCTTCGTCGGGTACATTTCCGACCGCGAGAGCGCCGCGCGGCTCGGCATGGCGTCGAGCGGCGCCGCCCGCGCCGACGGATACGGCGCCATCCCGCTCGTCCGCATGACGAACATCAACCTGCTGCCGGGCGGGTGGGAGTTCGACGACCTGCTCGCCGACACCGGCGGCGGGCTGTATTTCGTCACGAACCGGTCGTGGTCGATCGACGACATGCGGATAAATTTTCAGTTCGGGACCGAGGCGGCCTACGAGATCAAGGGCGGCAAGCTGAGCACGATGTACAAGAACCCGAGCTACACGGGCATCACGCCGGAGTTCTGGGGCTCGTGCGACGCCGTCTGCAGCGAGAAGCACTGGAAGGTATTCGGCACGCCGAACTGCGGGAAGGGCGAGCCGATGCAGTCGGCGCACGTCGGCCACGGCGTCGCGCCCGCGCGGTTCAGAAACGTCCGGGTCGGAGTGGTCAGATGAAGAGCCGCGACGAATCGTTCGCACTGCTCGAGAAGGCGCTGGCTGCGATGACGGCCGCCGGTTGCGATGCGGCGCACGCGACGTTGTCGTCCGGCGCAAGCGCCCTCACGCGGTTCGCCAACAACATCATCCACCAGAACGTCGCGCGGGAGGGCGGCGGCATGACGCTCTGCGCGGTTCGTGGCAAGCGGAGCGGAATGGCTCACACGGGCGTGCTCACCGGCGACGGCATC
>JBDREM010000275.1:0-4002 GCA_043819695.1 Planctomycetota bacterium | reverse complement strand
TCCTAATCGTAATCGTAATCGCCATTTCCTAACTCCCGCTGCCGAGTAGGATTACGATTATGATTAGGATTAGGACAAGGAAGCCGTGGGGCGGCCCGTTGTCTTTGGCGGCGGATGACCGGCTTAAGTTAGTGCCATTGGTGACCCACCCTTGGACACAGCGGCTCATCGATGAACGAGGTACTCCATAGAGTATAGCTTCCCGAGAGGGATGCCTGCCATTGTGGCAGCCCGCCGTGCGTCAATCTGCGGCTGTCGACTCAGGGCCGCGCCACCCCGCTCGGCTTACGCTGCAAGAGCCGCGAAAACAGCACTTTTTCGCGCTCACCCGCCCCCCCTTATGTTACGATAATTGCTTGTCGGCGCCTCATCGACGATGGGGCTTGCCGACCGAGCGCCCGTCCGGAGATTCTCCAGATCGCCTTCGGGCCGACGCTCGAGCCCGGTTTCGGCCGAACCCAAGATGCGCCCAAGACGCAGGGGCACCGGCATGGCGCGAAAGCACGCTCTGAAGCTCAGGGAATTGCGGCGAATCCGGATGCGGTTCGTCGTGATCCTTCTCGGCATGGCGGCCGTGACCGTCTTGATCATCGCATACCTCGCCGTTCGGGTGTTCGTCCTCACCGGCGAAAAGATCGCGTACCTCGACTTCACCAGCCTTTGTTTCTACGGATTTGCCAGCCTCGCGATGACGTTCGCCCAGATCGCGTTCCTGCGCCACCTCACGCTGGGAGCCGGGCCCAAGATCGAAGAGCTGACGTACACCGACGACCTCACCGGCCTCGGCAACCGAAGGCACATCGCCAAGTTCCTGGCCGAGGAATTCCGCGAGGCCCAACTGTCGAAAAACCCCCTCTCGCTCGTCGTCCTGGACCTCGACGACTTCAAGGAGATCAACGACTCGTACGGCCACAAGGTCGGCGACCTGATCCTGCGCGCCACCAGCCACGCCCTGACGGAAACTCTCCGTGAGACCGACTTTGTCGGGCGAGCGGGCGGAGACGAATTCGTGCTGGTGCTGCCCGACACGGACAGCCAGTGCGCAAGCGTCGTCGCACACCGGGTCGCCGAGCGCCTGAGCAACATCACGATGAAGGTCGATCTCAAAGACGCCGACGGGTCTGATACGATCCGGGGCGTCCGTGCCAGTGTCGGCATCAGTTCGTACCCGGCGAACGCCAACGCGCGCAGGTCGCTCATCGAGGACGCCGACCGGACGATGTACGCGGCGAAGAGCTCGGGCAAGGGTAACGTGGTCATCTCGATCGCGCGGCCCGCGGGCCGCGAGCCGAAGGCGTCACCGGCCGGCATCACGACGTTCATGACGGAGATCGGCGAGATCATGGACCGGCCGGGCAGGTCAAAAGCGGCGCAGGAGCGGGAGAATGGCTGAGAGCCCTCTAACCCGGTGTGATCCGAGGCCCATCGGGGCGATCCTGCGCGAGACGGCCTCGCTGAGCGACGAGACGCTCGAGCGCGCGCTCGAGGTGCAGCGCCAGTCGAGACAGGCCGGCAAGAACGATGCCCTGTGCGACGTGCTCGTCCGCATCGACGGCATCACCGAGGAGGAGAAGGCCCGGTGCCTCGGTAAGCAGTGGGGCATCCCGTTCGTCAACCTCGACGACGTCGAGATCGACCCCGACACGGTCGCAATACTGCCCGAGCACCTTCTGCGCGAGCACAAGATTCTTCCCATCGGCATCGAGGATAACCGGCTGATGCTGGCCATCGTCGACCCGCTCAACATCCGAGCCGTCGACGAAGCCCACATCATCACCGGCTGCAACATCGTCCCCCTGATCACCACCGAAGACTCTCTCATCGATCGCCTCGACCGCCTGACGGGCGTCGGCGCGGACGCGGAAGACATCATCGCCCACGCCACGAAGGACATCGCGGTGGACGCGGTCGAGGTGACAACCCCGGAGATGGAAGAGCTGTCGATCGAGCAGCTTGCCTCGAGCGCCGAGGAAGAGCCCATCATCCGCCTTGTCAACGCGATCATCGCGCGCGGGATATCGAGCGCCGCGAGCGACATACACGTGCAGCCCGAGCGAGACAAGATCCGCGTGCGGTACCGGGTCGACGGCGTTCTTCACGACGGCCCCGCGCTGCCCGCGTCGGTTGCGCGCCCGGTGGTATCGCGCATCAAGGTGATCTCGCACATGAACATCGCGGAGAAGCGCGTGCCGCAGGACGGCCGCCTGTCGCTCCGCACGAGCGGCGTGGACTACGATCTCCGCGTGTCCACCCTGCCGGGCATCAACGGCGAGAAAGTCGTCATGCGCATCGCCAAGCAGGGCACCACGCTGGGCAGTATTGCCAAGCTGGGGTTCTCGGCCGATGAGCGCCGGCGCTTCGAAGAGGTCATATCACGCCCCTACGGCCTGGTCCTGGTGACGGGGCCGACCGGCTCGGGCAAATCGACCACGCTCTACGCCGCCCTCAACCAGCTCAACTCGGCGGACAGGAACATCATCACCATCGAGGACCCGGTCGAGCAGAAAATCCCCGGCCTGACGCAGATCGAGATCAACCCCAAGGCCCGGCTCACGTTCGCGTCGGTCCTCCGGAGCGTGCTGCGGCAGGACCCCGACGTCGCGATGGTGGGCGAGGTCCGCGACCGCGAGACCGCGATGCTGGCGAGCGAGGCCTCGCTCACCGGCCACCTCGTGCTCTCGACGCTGCACACCAACGACGCCGCCGGCGCGTTCACCCGCCTGCTCGACATGGAGATCGAGCCGTTCCTCGTCACCTCGAGCGCCATCGGCGTGCTCGCGCAGAGGCTCGTCCGCGTCCTGTGCCCCAAGTGCCGCCAGGAATACACAGCAAACGCTTCCGCCCTGAATCGCCTGGGCTTCTCAGCAGATAACGGCGACGAGACCGTCAAGCTGTTCCGCGCCGTCGGATGCACCCATTGCGCCAATACCGGCTACAAGGGCCGCACGGGCGTGTTCGAACTCATTGTCGTCACGGACGAGATCAAGAGACTCGTTCTTGAAAGAGAGGCGTCGAGCAACATCAGAGATTGCGCCCTTGAAGAGGGCACGTCCACGATGGCACAAGACGCCATCCAGAAAATCCTCGCCGGCGTGACCACGGTCGAAGAGGCGCTCCGCGTCGTCGACATAGAAGTGGACGAAACCGGCTCCTCGGACCCCGCGCTAAAAAAAAAACTGACTTCTAAACCGGCTCATCGAAAACCTGCACGACGCGGCGCAAAAGACCGGACCCCTGCCCCCGACGACGCCGCCAACGCTCTCAAGACAGCCGCCGCCGCTCGGGAAGTTGCCGAAGCGGCCCAGGCCTCCGCCGAGAGGGCCGCCGGGGCCGCAGAGCAGCTTACGAAACAGGCGATACTGGCGGCAGAAGAGGCAAGGAGCATCGCCAACCAGGCGCTCGCAAGGGCCGAGGAAGCCCAGGCGGCGGATACCAACGCGCCCGCGGAACTCACCGGCCGGATGGAAGAGGCGGTCAAGAGCGCAAACGCCGCGCAAAGGGCCGCCGAGGGCGCGCAGGCCGCAGCACACGCCGCCGCCGACACCGCCGGAAGAATCGCAAAAGAGGCGCAAGAGGCCGCTCACGATGCGATGCGGACGGCACACGAAGCAGCCGAGAAGGCCGAGCGCCGGGAGGCCGCCGGCTCGCAGTGGCCGAGCGAACTCCGCCAGGCCACTGAAGCTTTCGCCGAGGCCGCCGGGGCCGCCCGCAAGACAGCCGAAGACGCCATGAACGTCGCACTGGCAGCACAGTCCGCGGCCGAGACCGCGCAAGCCGCCGCCGAAGAGGCCGCCGCAAAAACCGAACAGGCCCGGGCGGCCGGATCGCAGCGCTCCGATGAGGCCCTGCAAGAAGCACAGAGCGCCCGCGAGGCCGCCGAGAACGCGCAGCTCGCGGCGCGCGAAGCGGCTGAAAGAGCCGAGCGGCGGTCCGCCCAGGAACACGAACAGACCGCGAAGGCCGTGCAAGAAGCACAGGCCGCAAAGAAAGCCGCAGAGGAAA
>JBDREM010000274.1:0-3003 GCA_043819695.1 Planctomycetota bacterium | reverse complement strand
CTTAGCCCGCCGTTGTAGGCCGCCTTTGTACGGCGGCGGTTGGTCGTGGGCCCGGCGCTTGCAGGCCGGCTTCTTAGACCGCCGTTGTAGGCCGCCTTTGTAAGGCGGCGGTTGGTCGTGGGCCCGGCGCTTGCAGGCCGGCTTCTTAGACCGCCGTTGTAGGCCGCCTTTGTAGGCCGCCTTTGTAAGGCGGCGTTTGGTCGTGAGCCGGCGCTTGCAGGCCGGCTTCTTAGGCCGCCGTTGTAGGCCGCCTTTGTAGGCCGCCTTTGTAGGCCGCCTTTGTAAGGCGGCGTGCGTTCTTTGAGAACAACAACACCCGCTCAGGCGCCGAGCGCGTCGACAACCAGGTCGCCGACGCCGCCGGTCGAGTAGCCCATCTTGCCCGCGTTCATGCTCCGCATCTTGTTCGCGGTGACGGACATCACGGCCTTCTCGACGGCCTGCGCGGCCTCGGCCTCGCCGAGGTCGTCGAGCATCATCGCCATCGCGGCGATCGCCGCGATCGGATTGATGACGCCCTGGCCGGTGTACTTTGGCGCCGAGCCGCCGATGGGCTCGAACATCGAGATGCCTTCGGGGTTGATGTTGCCGCCCGCGGCGACGCCCATGCCGCCCTGGATCATCGCGCCCAGGTCGGTGATGATGTCGCCGAACATGTTGCACGTGACGATGACGTCGAAGTACTCCGGATTCTTGACCATCCACATGCAGGTCGCGTCGACGTGCGCGTAGTCCTTCTTGATGTCCGGATACTCGTCGCCGACTTCGCAAAACGTCCGCCACCAGAGGTCGTGGGCGAAGGTGAGCACGTTCGTCTTCGCGGAGAGCGTGAGCATCTTCTTCCCGCCGCGTTTGCGCGTGAGTTCGAACGCATAGCGGATGCAGCGCTCGACGCCCCGCCGCGTGTTGCACATGACCTGCGTCGCGACCTCGTTCGGCGTGCCCTTGTACGTGACGCCGCCCATGCCGGTGTAGAGACCCTCGGTGTTCTCGCGGACGACGACGAAGTCGATGTCGTCGGGCGTCTTGTCGGCGAGCGGGCACTTGACGCCGGGGTAGAGCTTGACGGGCCGGAGGTTGATGTATTGGTCGAGCGTGAACCTCAGCTTGAGCAGCAGGCCCTTCTCGAGGATGCCGGGCGCGACGCCGGGATGGCCGACGGCGCCGAGCAGGATGGCGTCGAAGCCGCGCAGCTCGTCGATGTCTTCGTCGTCGATGATCTTGCCGGCCGCGAGGTAACGCTCGCCGCCGAAGTCATAGCTCTTCGTTTCGTACTCGAAGCCCTTGAGTTTCGCGATCCCGGCGAGAACCTTGAGTGCTTCGGCCACGACTTCCGGCCCGGTGCCGTCGCCGGGTATGACCGCGATCTTGTACATAGTGAGCCCTTTCAAGGAACCGTGAGCCGCAATTGTAATGGCCGGCCGAACGTAATGCAAGTGGAACGGTGGACGCGGCTCGTCGGCCGCTTGATTCGCTCGGCTGCCGGGGCTATGATGATTGGTGATTGTGGCGAGCGGCATCCGAACAGCCCCAGGCGCCAGAGCGCCCATTTGGAGGGAATGTCATGCTCAACAAAATCATCCGGACGGTGTTCCTGCTCTCCCTGGCGACGACGGCCGTTGCCCAGGACGCGGTCGTCAGGCAGGTCATCGACGGCGACACGTTCCTGCTCGCCGACGGCCGCAAGGTGCGCCTGATCGGCGTCGATTGCCCTGAGATGCGTTACCCGTCCGGGGCGGGGATGCTGGGTACGCTGAGGCTCAAGGGTTTCATGTCGCCGGAGGAACGCGAAGCCCTGGAGCCCCGCCTTCAGAAGGTGGCCGACCGCCTGAACGGGGTGGGCGAGCTGATCACGAAGCTGGTCAAGCGCCCGATCGAGGGAATGGCTGTCGAACTGGAATTCGACAACATGTCCGGCCGAGAGGACCGCTACGGCCGCCTCCTGGCCTACGTGTGGATTCGAAAGCAGGGCAAGCGAGAGATGATCAACGCGGTTCTCCTGAAACGCGGAATGGCCCGGCTATACGACCGGTTCAAGTTCTCGAAGCAGGACGAGTTCAGGAAGCTCGAAGCGGAGGCCCGCAAGAAACAGCTTGGAATTTGGAAGTTCCCTGCCGTCAAGGAGCGCGCGGCTGGCAAGCAGCAGTGATCCCGTGACGTGGCCATTGGCCGAGCGCCGAAAGGCGAACCGGAATATGACGCCCCCTTCGTTCACCCCGCGACATCGCCTACGGCTTTAATCTGCTGGTCATGTCCACCATGTGGCAGCCTTGATGCAGACGGCCGGCGGGCAAGGGCCTATAGACGTGGGTGTTTTGGGCCGGGGTTTTCGTTTACCAACCACGAAACCGTGACCGATTACTGGCCCGAGCTCGACCTGGAACGTGCGGTCTGCCGGGTCACGTATCGCGTCGGCGGCATGGGCTTCTTGCGCGAGATCTTCGCAGCGCGGAAGCATCCGGCAAGATGGTCGTCGGCCATGCCGACGGCCTGCATGAACGCATAGCAAATGATGGGGCCGACGAAACGGAAGCCGCGGCGCTTGAGGTCCGCGCTCATCGCGCGCGACTCGGGCGACTCGGTCGGAAGGTCCTGCCACGTTCTCGCGCGTTTCTTCAACCGCAGCGTCTTGCCGCCGGTGAAATGCCGGATGTAGCTGTCGAAACTCCCGAACTCCTTCTGCACAACCAGGAAGGCGCCAGCATTTGTAATCGCCGCCTCGATCTTGAGGCGATTGCGAACGATGTCTTTCTTCTTTGACAACCGGTTGACATCCCGGCGGGTGTAGCGGGCGACCTTTCGCGGGTCGAAGCGGCCAAACGCCTTTCGGAACGCGTCGCGCTTCTTCAGGATCGTGAGCCAGCTCAGGCCGGCCTGAAAGCCTTCGAGCACAAGCATCTCGAAAAGCGTCCGGTCATTGTGGACGGGCACGCCCCATTCGTCGTCGTGATACGCGATGTAAAGCGGATCGGAGTTCGCCCATGCGCAGCGGCGGGCCTCGAC
>JBDREM010000273.1:0-21137 GCA_043819695.1 Planctomycetota bacterium | reverse complement strand
GCGCTCCCAGGACGACGGCGCCGGCGCGGTCTCGGCTGCGCCGGCCGCTTCGGGCGGCGGCTCCTCCAACGCGACGCGGCCGTCGTCGGCCTGCATCTCGTTGATGGCTCTGCGAGCCATCTCACCTGTGAACGTTTTCTTTTCCTCGACGTACCCGGCGAGCATTATGTTGTTGCACGCGACGTTGATGAGCCGCGGGATGCCTCGTGAGAACTGCTGGATGACGTCGCAAGACTCGGGGGTGAACGTGACGGTGTTGTCGGCGCCGGCGATGTTCAGGCGGTGCTCGATGTAGGCCTCCGTCTCCGCGCGGCTCAGCGGCCCCAGGTGCGAACGCACGGCGATCCGCTGGCGGAGCTGGATGAGCTCGGGGCGGTCCAGTTTCTCGCGCAGCTCCGGCTGACCCACGAGGATGACCTGCACGAGCTTCTTCTTGTCGGTCTCGTAGTTCGACAGCATCCGCAGCTCTTCCAGCGTGCTGACGTCGAGATTCTGCGCCTCGTCGAAGATCAGCACGGGCGGGTGGTTCAGGGCCTCTTGCGACTTCAGGAACTCGTGGAACTTGTTGAGCAGGCGCTCCTTGGAGTAGTCGAGCCGGAAGGGCACGACGTTGAGCTGGTCGAGTATGGCGCGCAGGATCTGCCTGAAGGTCCCGCGGGGGTTGACGATGTAAGCGGCGCGAATATCGCGGTCGAGACTGCGCAGCAGCGAACGGAGGATGGTCGTCTTCCCGGACCCTATCTCGCCGCTGAGCTGAACGAAGCCCTCCTTGTTCTCCACGCCGTATCGGAGGTAGGCGAGGGCCTTCTTGTGGCTGTTGCTGAGGTAAAGGAAGTCCGGGTCGGGTGTCAGGCTGAAGGGTTTCTCAGACAGGCTGTAGAAACTTTCGTACATGAAAGATGCTCTCGCCGCGGCCCGGCTTTTCCTAGGCCAGGCCCTTGCAGAGGTCCTTTATCTGTTCCCACACGACCACGCCCGCGTTCGTGAGCAACATCGCCGCTGCGATCACGGCAACACCGACGACGATCGAGCCGGCGATAAACGCGAGCTTGACGAGGCGTCCCCGCCGAGCGCGTGGGGTCTCTATGTACGGAATCACGCCAAGCGACGGGAGGCTCAGGAAGCTGCGGACGGATTCCACGTCGCTGAAGCTTTGATCGAGGAACTCGGTGCCGGCGATGGCGCCGAACGCGGCGGCGAAGCAGACGAACGCCCCCAGCATCGCCAGCTTGATGATGTGCCGGACGTCCTTGCTTTGCGGCTCCCGCGCGGGCCGGAGGATGCTGAAGGACACCAGGCCTTCCATTCGGTTCTTGAACTCCTCCTCGGCGCGTGCGAACTTCTCGCGAGCCGCGCCCAGCCTCTCGGATGCCGCGGTCCTGTCGCGCATCAGCGAGGTGAGCTCCTTTTGCAGGCCCGGGATAGCGCGCACTTCTTCCTGAAGTTCGGTCTTGCGGAGGTTTTGGTGGCGCCGGGCCTCGAGGAGGTAGTCGAGCGCCGCCTGCAGCTCGAGTTTCTTTTCTTCGAGCTGGTCATGGACGGCGTTGCGCCTGAGGCTGACCTCGTCTTCTTCGGCTTCGCGCTGTGCGCGGGCAAGTTCCTGCTGGGTGGCCTGGACTTGTTGCTGAAGGCTCTTGACGGCGGGGTGGAGAGGGGTGAAGGTCTTGAGGGCCATCGCCAGGTCCGTTCGCAGGTCGGCCAGGCGCCTGCGGTAGACGATGACCTCCGGGTTCTGCATGGTCTTTACTTCGTCCACCACCTGCTGCGGCATGTTTTCGAGCTGTTGGGCGTATCGGGCAAGCTTTCGGCGCGTGGCTTCGATCTGCGAGTCGAGTTGCGCGAGGTTCGCGGTTACCGCCTCCAGGAGATCGCGCTTCCCGCCCTCGTCACCGTACGGCACGCCGGGGTGATCTTGCCGGAAGGTGACGAGCTTGCCGTCGAGGCTTTCGAGCTGGTCCGACGCCCGCGTCTGCTCGGTCAGTGCCATTTCACGGGCGCGGCGGGCTGTCGTCCGCTCGCGGCTCAGGGCGTTCTCCACGAAGTGGTTCACGAGCTTCTCGAGGACGGTCTTGGCCTGGGCGGGGTTGTCGCCAAGATGGCTGATCCTCATCAGGATCTTGCCGAGCTCCTGCAATGTCGTGTTCTTCTCTATCCGCCGGTAGAGCCGGTCCTCGAGTTTCGCGCGGATTTCGGGGTTCTTCTGGGCGGCTGCTTCGATTTCGGCCATGAGGTCGGTGTCGGCAAGGGCCGTCATGACGGCCAGGGGCCGCAGCATCTCGGCTTGGACGATGGTGCTGCTGGTGATGGGCTCGCCGAGGCCGCCCTCGAGAATGGTCCGCACTTCGTCCTTGCTGGCCTTGATCACGCACGTCGAGAGGTACTTGGGCGGCACGGCGAGGCAGATGATGGTGAAGGCCGCCGCGAGGACGACGAACGGCACGATGCCCCACCACTTCCGCCGCTTCAGCACAAGGATGTACTTGCGGACGTCAATTTTTTCCTCGACGCCAGGTACGTGTGCTCCCGAGCTCATGTCTGTGCGTCCTCCTACGGGCCGCCGACGTTCTGGAAAGTGAACATCGCCCCGATGAGGCTCCGGAACGGGAAGAGAACGGAGTCGACGACATATCCGATGCGCGCCAGATACGTGGGCGGCACGTAGACGATGTCGTTCGCCTTCAGTTGCACGTTCGTCTCCCAGCGGCCGGTCTTCACGATGTCGGCGAGGTTGATCTTGAATATCTGCCTCGTCGTCGGTGTGGCCCGGACGAGTCGGATCCGGTCCCACGCCGCGCGGGTCGTCACGCCGCGGGACCGTCCGAACGCGCTCAGAACGGTCACGTCGCCGTCAAAGGCCTGCTGGCCGACGCCGGGCGTTTCGCCGAACATGAAATACTTCTTGCTGTTGAAGCCCGTCACCCGGACGGTGACGTCTACCTCGCGTATGTAGACCTGCAGGGCCGTGGTGAGCACGTCGGCCGCCTGCATCGGCGTCATGCCCTCGATGTAGATGTCGCCGAGGAGTTGGAGCGTGATGTATCCGTCCGGCCGGATGCTGTGTTGGCCGGAGAGTTCCGGGCCGTTGCGGACGAGGATCTGGACGCTGTCTGTGGCTCCCAGCCGGTAGCGGTTGTTGATCTTCTCCAGGCGTCGCTCGACGTTGCTGGAGGCAAGGACGGCTGCGTTGATGTCGGTGTACTCGACGCCCGAGCAACCGGTGGCCACTAACGCCGCGAGCGCGACCACCCAGACACAGCAGTGAATGCCCGACCTTCCGCAGGATGCAAAGCTCATACGACCCACCCCAAAAGACACCCAGCCGGCCAGTCCGACGCCCACAGGATGAATAATCGCCGCCTTTGCCTTTGCGCTGCTCGCACAGTGCCATGCTCCTGCAAGGCACAGGATTCTACCACAGCAGCATAGGCCTGTCAATGTACGCTTCCAACTCCGCTCCGTACAGGAGTTCACGGCTCACGTCAGTTTGACCCGTCCTACGTCGTGCTTCTTATCGTTCGCCACGACCTTTGTCACAAAGTCTGTCGCCGGCGAGTCTTCGTGCAGTACATGGTACACCTGATTACATATCGGCATGTCCAGGTCGTGATTCAGCGCGAGGTTCTTAACGGATTTGGCGGTGTCGGCGCCTTCGGCGACGGTGTGGACCTCGGCGAGAATATCGGCCAGGCTCTCGCCACGGCCGAGGCGCCGGCCGAGCGTCTTGTTTCGGCTCAGGTCGCTCGTGCAGGTCAGGACGAGGTCGCCGAGCCCGGCGAGGCCCGAGAACGTCAGCGGGTTGGCTCCGAGGGCGGTGCCGAGCTTCATCATCTCTCCCAGCCCACGCGTGATCAGCGCGGCCCGACTGTTGTGCCCATAGCCGGCGCCTTCACAAATGCCGACAGCTATTGCTATTACGTTCTTGACCGCCCCGCACACCTCGACGCCGACCACGTCGGGGTTGGCGTAGAGGGCGAACGTCTCGGTCTCGAACGCGCGTCGCACGTGCTCGGCGACGCGCATATCGCGCGCGGTCACCGCGACCGATGTCGGCTGGCCCCGGGCAACTTCACTGGCGAACGAAGGGCCCGATATGAAAGCGGCATCCTGCGAGAACCGGCGGCCGAGCACGTCATCGAGCACCTCGGGCAGCAGCATCAGCGTCTCGTTCTCGATCCCCTTGGAGCAGCAGACGATGACGGCGTCGTCCGCGAGGAACGGCGCCGTTCGGCCTGCCACGGAGCGCAGGACCTGTGAAGGCGTCACGAAGACAACCATCGGCGCGCCCGACACCACCGCCTCGAACTCCGACGACGGCCTCAGGTTCTCGTGCAGACGGACCCCCGGCAAATATAAGACATTTTCCCGCATGCTCGCCATTATCTCGCACAACTCGCGCTCGTACACCCACAGCGACACATCGAGCCCCTTCTCGGCGAGGAGGTTCGCGATCGTCGTCCCCCACGCGCCGGCGCCGACCACGGCGGCGGATCGAGGCGCCGGCCAGATCGAGGCGGCCGGCCCGTGTTCGTTCTCGGATCGCGCGCTGCTCTCGTGATGCAAGGTCAGGTAGCTCCCGTGCGTGGCGGGCGCGCCGGAACATCGCGGACGCACCGGCCGGAATTGCCGCGTGGGCGGGCTATGACGCCGGCTTCAGCCGGGCCTTCGTCTCCTCGATCAGCTTCCTGCATTCTTTTTCTTCCGACAGCGGCGAGCCCTGTCGGCTCAGTTCCACGGCTTTGAGGAGGGCGTCGAGGCCCTCCTTGAGCTGGTTCTGCTTTATGTAGGCGGCGCCGAGGTGGTACGAGATGTTGGCGTTCTTCGGCAACTGCTGCGCGGCGTACACGAGCTCAGGGAGAGCGTTCCCATACCTCCCGGCCAGGTATAATATCCAGCCGAGGGTGTCGCGTATCTCCGCGCTCTTCGGGTCCAGCTTCTTGGCCTGGAGCGCGAGGCCGATGGCCTTGTCGAGATCGGGATTCGGCGCGGTCGCGTGGAACCAGGCGCTGTTGTTGAGCCACGCGGCGTCGTTCTGCGTGTGTTCTTCGATCGTGTCGCAGACGGCAACCGCCTTTTGCGCCCTGTTCGAGTGCGCGTACAGGATGGCAAGGCTCTGGTGCGCCAGCACCCAGGGGGCGCTGCCTTCTTTTGCCGCTGCGATTGATCTGTTCAGCACTTGCTCGGCCTCGAGCGTCCGCTTCTGAGCCATCTTCACGCTCGCCAGCCGGCGGAGGAGTTCAAGGTTCTTGGGCCATTTCTTGAGGCCGCGCTCGCAGGTTGCTTCGGCCCTTGCGAGGGCGTCGTCCATCTCGCGCGCGAGCCGAATGAGATACGTGTCGGCAAGCTCCGCGTATAGTTCTTCGAGGTCGGCGCGGGGCATCGTCGAGTCGGGCTTCTCCGCGGCGTCGATGAGCTTCTCCGTCACGGCCGCGAATTTCGCCATCGCATTGCTGATCTGATAAAGGTGAGCGAGACGCGTGAGCAGGTACAGGTTGCCGGGGAATGTGGCGGCGGTCTTCTCGAGCGTCGCAATGGCGTCCTTGCGGGCCCCGAGTGAGTAGTAGAACAGATAGGCCGCGTGCAGGGAGACGAACCGCCTCCTGCTGGCCGCGTCCTGCGCGCAAACGTCCACGAGTTGACCGCAGCTCTCCTGAATCGCCGCGGTCATCTGCGGATTCTTCTTGATTTCCGCTCTTGCTTCGTAGGACTTCCTGTTGGCGACGTGTACGAGCACGGCGGCATCGTAGTAGAACCTGGCGGTCTCCTCCGGCAAAGGGCTCCCGGGATCGGCCCGGCGCGAGAGGAGGTCTCGCGCTTTGGCCGTCATCGTTGCGGCCCTGCTGGCGTCATCGGGCGCGTTTCGCGACAGATAAGCGAGCGCCATGCGCGAGTACATGAACGGCCTGTACCTGAGGAGCGGCGAGATCTTCGCCGTGTAGATGTCGACGACCTTCTCGTAACGGCCCTGCCTGTAATGGAGGAGGGCGATGGCGCGGTATGGCTGATCGTCCTTGGGCTCGAGTTCCGTACATCTCTCGTACGTTACAATGGCTTTGCTCGGGTCGCCCAGCTCCTCCTCCACGTTGCCCCGGAGCAGCAGGGCCGGGATCGACGGTTTGCGGCCGCCGGGCCGATTGATCAGCGGGGCAAGCGCGTCCAGGGCCTTGTGCAGGTTCTCGGTCTTCTCGGCAGGCGTCGCAGCCGGCATCTCGAGCAGGCTGCGGGCGATCCCCAGAGCCGCCGTGTTGCGGATGGCCTGCTCCATGGGGCTGCCGGCGGAGCTCTTCAAGCGGCCGAGGAGTTCTTCGTAAACGATCTTGGCGCTTGCGGGCCGGCCGAATTTGAGGTACGCCGACGCGATGTCAAATGCGATCTGCGGGTTGGCAGGATCGATCCTTCGGAGGCGCTCGAGCGTCTGCATCACGCGGTCGGCGCGGTCCAACTGGCTGTAGACGCCGGCAAGCTGACGGTACGCGGCAAGGTTCGTGGGGTTCGCCTTGATGAGGTCCATCAACACATCGACGGCGCGCGTGAATTCACCCTGCTCCGCAAGGGCCAGCGCATACAACAAGTGGAGCTCGGGATCCTGCGACTGCTGGTTCTTGATGAAACTGTCGGCCAGGGCGGCGGCCCTCGCGTGGTGCCGCTCGCTCAACTCGAACCGGATCCGCGTCTTCGCCGCCTCGACCGACCTCGGGAACTTCTCCTGCAACGTCTGAAGCACCTTGCTTGCTGCGCTCGAGCTCTCGGCCGCGAGGGCCCTCCGCGCGTTGATCTCGTCGGGGTTCTCCTCCTTCACAAGCTCGTCCCGCCGGAGCTTGGCCATCGCATAGTGCGCTCGCGCGGCCATCTCGAGAGACGCCTGTGTGCCGCCGCCCTGGAGCTCCACGGCCTGCGTCGAGTGCTTCACGGCTTCCTTGAGCAGGGAGACGTCGCCCGAGGCGGCGACCTCTCGAAGCAGAACGTCCGCCAGGCTCACGTGGGCCAATGCAAGCCCCGGATCGAGGTCGAGGGCCAACTCCAGTTCCTCGCGCTCTTTCACCAGCCTGGGCATGATCCTCTTCATTGAGGCGAACTGCAGGTGGGCGTAGCCATCGGCCGGAAACTTCTCGAACACCCTCTTGAAAGCGTTGGCGGTGTCTGTGAACCGCCGCGCCTGGACCAGGCTCGAGATCACCAGGTAATGGGGCACGACGGCGTCGGGCACGAGCTCCGTCGCGGCGCCCAGTCGTTCGACCGCTGCGGCCGGGCTCTGGAACTGACTGTGGAGCATCCCTTCGCTTATCAGCTCGGCTGCCTTCTTGCCTTTCGGCCCGGCCTCCTCACAGAGCTCGACGAACTTCAGGTAGGATTCCTTCGTTTTGGGCGACGGATATTCCCGGCCTTGGAGGAACTGTCTGGCGCGGCTGTATTGGCCGGCCTGGATGGCAATGCTTGCGGCAAGAAGCGGGCCGGCGGTGGCCGACTCGCCGGTCTGGTGTATGACCGTCTCCGCGTGGGTCAGCGCCTTGGCGTATTGGCCGTCTGCGGCAAGCGCGGCCGCGAGACCCACGCGAAGGGCGGGCGTGACGAGCTGAGCGTCCTGGCCGATGGTCAGTTGCTCCCACGTGGTTATTGCGTCCTTGTACCGCCCCGCCAGGAAGTATGCGCGGCCGAGCGCCCCGGGGTCGAACCCTGCGATGGCGTGGATCTTCGAGGCCTTTTCGAGCACCTCGATCGCCTTTCGAAGGTCCTTGGCGTCGCGCTCGTAATGGCTCGCCAGCGCGACATATGCGGCGCCCTCACGGGGATTCTTGCTGACGAACTCCTCGAGCAGGGCGATGGCCGCCCCGGGCTTCTTGTCCGCCACGTAGGCCCGGGCAAGCCACAGAATCGGTTCCGCTGTTGTCGCCGCGAGCCCGCGCGCCTTCATAAGATGTTCAACGGCCTTCTCTATGTTCGCCCGGTCGGCTCCGGACGCGCCGGCCCGGCTCTGGTAGTGCTCGATCATGTAGGCCCTGCCTAATATCAGGTGCCCCCAGGCGGTCTCCTTCTTGGAATTGGCGGCCTGGGCGTACGCGAGCGCCGCCTCGGGCTGCCCTGTCTCCAGAGCAAGGTCCGCCAGCAGCAGCCTGGCGTCCACCGAATCCGGGTCGTGGACGAGCATCCGCAGATAGCAGACGCGAGCCTGTTCCATGTCGCCGAGCTTGTCCGGAGCGGTGCGGTGAATGCTTGCCTTCAGGCGGAGGGCTTGTTGGTGGTCGGGTCGTTCTCGGAGAACAATATCGCAGTGGTTCATGGCCTCCTTGTAGAGGCGGCGCGCCGACAGAAGTCTCACCAGTTGGATACGCGCGGGCAGATACATAGGGTCGACTTCGGCCACGATCTTCTGGTAGTGAGCAATGGCCTGGTTGTACATCCCGCGCTGCTCTTCCACGATCGCGAGCTGCATTAGAACGTCGGTGCGCTTGACGTGCTCGAGAGACTTGAGCGCTTCGTACGCCTTGTCCCACTGCCCCTTCTGCCGGTAGATCGAGCCCAGCAGGAACATAGCGCTGGGTCCGAAGTCCTTGTACTTCTGGAGTTCAACGGCGTGCTTCTCCGTCTCGTCCAGATCGTTCAACTGGAGGCAGATGTACGCAAGGTCGTGGAGCGCCTGCCCGCGCACGTTCGCCGGAGCCTTCTGTTCGGCCAGGGCGAGGGTCAGTTCTTTCCGGGCTTCGTTGAGCGCTTCGGGCCTTCCGCCGACGCGCAGTATCATGGCTCTCATTATGCGCGCCTGGGCGAGAGAGGGGTCCTGTTGGATGGCCTCGTCGATCGTCTTGGTCGCCTCGGGCACCTTGCGAAGCCGCAAGAGCGCCCTGCAAAGGTCGATCTTGCGGGACGGGTTGCTCGGGTCGTGCTTGACGGCGTCCTTGCGGGCAGCAAGCGCCTTCTCGAGCTCGCCGCGGGCCTCGTGCAGGCGGGCGACCGTTGCGTAGATGTCGGCGTTCTTCTCGTCGATCGTCAGAGCCGCCTGGCAATGCCCGAGGGCGCGCATCTGGAATCTCGCGGCCTCGGTCTTGTTGCTCGACTTCCACGCGCGTGTCTCTTCCACCTCCGCCAGGCCCACGTACGGGGCGGACCGCGTCTTGTCCAGCGCCGCCGCTCTCTTGTAACTTGCGACGCTCTTGTCGAACTGGTCCGCCCCCTTGTACGCCTCCGCCAGGACGATCTGTGCCGCGTATGTGTTGAGCACGTCCGGGGGAGCGGCCGTGAGACGCTTGATCGCCTCCGTGAACTTCCGGTGCTTCACGTCCAGCTTCGCTGCGCCGACGGGGTCCTCGTGCTTGCCGCAACCGGCCGCGGCGAACAAGACCAGCACACACGTCAGGGCAAGGCATTTCGTATGATTCCACAGCACGGTATCACCTCTCAATGAATGGCAGGAACAAGGCCGGACAAACGCTCACAAGAACACTCCTCGGCAAAGGCGCACCAAAACACCGCTGCCACCTCCGGGCCCAGCACAACCGCAATATACTGTATATTATAGACAGACGACGGGCATGATTCAAAAGAAAGCGGATAAAACGCCGGCGGGCTATGCCTCGGACCCCATGGCGGCGACCTTGGCCGCGAGACGCGATTTCCGGCGCGCGGCCTCGTTCTTGTGCACCAGCCCCTTGGTGGCCGCCCTGTCGAGAGCCACGACCGCCTTCCCGAACTCGACCTGCGCGGCTGCGCCGTCCGCCGACTCCACCGCAGCGATCACCTTCTTCAACTGCGTGCGCAGCGCGCTGCGCCGCGACTTGTTGACCGCCCGCCGCCTGACCGATTGCCTTGCCCGCTTACGTGCAGATCTCGTGTGAGCCATGCTAAGTGGTGCCTCCTTCTCGACCGGTCTGCGGCGGCTCTTCTTCGGGCTGGTCCTGCTGATCCTTGGCCCGCATGATCCGCTCCAGACGCTCTTGAACGTCCTTGTAAGACATGTCCACGTTGAATATCTGGCGCAGGGCCTCGGCCGCTGCGTCCAGGTTCCCGAGCTTCTCGTATGTGACCGCCTGATAGTAGATGATGTCGCGCACCTCGCGGCTGTTGGCCGTCGCTCCTCCAACGGCCTGCTCGAACTGGCTCGCCGCGAGCTGAAACTTGCCCGTGTTGTACAGGCATATTCCCAGGAGCTTGAGACACCGGCGCTTCATCCGCGGGTCGGTCGCCGCCTTCTGATACTCGACCGCCGCCTCGTCGAACATCTTCGCCCCGAAGTACAGGTCGCCAAGCTTCGACCGGAGCCCCGCGTCGGTCGGCCGAGCCTGTACCTGGCGAGAGTATTCTTTGCGCCGGAACTCGAACTTCTCCTTCTGAAGGGCCGACAACTGCGTCTTCAGAGCGGCCTCGTCCGGAGCCGCTTTGAGCTTCCCGGCCAGGGCCGCCTCCTGCTCGTTGTACTCGTCGATCCGCAGCTCGCCGAGCCGCTCGAGAATCGTCGCGTCCATCTGGTCGATCTCGCGAGCGCGGTTATACAGCTTGCGCGCCTCCTCGAAGCTCTTGCCCCGGCGGTACAGGTCGCCCAACTGGAGAACGTGGCGCTTGTTGCCCGGCTCCGCCTCGACGTCCTTCTTGACCCGCTCGATCTCTCGCTCGAGGTCGTCGTCCGTGCGGATGATGCGCTGCTTTTGCTCCAAGTCCTCCGATTCTTCCTTGCTCTTGAGCGAGTCGCGATACGACGCGCCCTCCTGCGTCGCCGTCTCGTACTTGCCGTCGACCATCGTCTTCACCGCGGCCAGGTTGCGCAGCTTCGTCTGCGCCTCGCGGTCGTTCGGCAGCAGGGCCCTCAGCTTCTGCCAGGCGTCGATCGACCGCGCGATCTCGTCTGCGTCCTCGTAAAGAAGCGCCACCTGCCGCAGAGCCTTCTTGTTCTTGGGGTCGCGGTCGCGGAGGTACTCCGTCGTCATTATCGCCACGGTCAGATGGTCGCCCTTGCCGGCCGCGCTGGCCAGAGCCCAGAGCATCATCGTGCAGTTCGGGTCGAGCGCGAGAACCCGCTCGCAGTCCATCATCGCGCGGTCGTAGTTCCTGGTCAAGAAGTGGACGGCGTAAGCGGCGATGCTGCCGCAGCCCTTAACGAACGCCATGACCTTTGTCACGCCGCCCGACCCGTCCTGGGTCCACTTGCGGTTCTCCGCCTCGCGCAGCATTTTCCGCGCGTCGGTGTGGTCCGGCTGGAGGGAAAGAAGCTGCTGCCACACCATGATGGCAAGTTCCCAGTTGCCCCGCTCGAACGCCTGCGAGCCACGATCGAAGAGCTTACTTACGTCCATTGGCACCATTCCCGGAGTCAACGTTCACAATGATAGCCCCCACAAGGCGCCAAGTCAACCCATTTCGCCCGGCGAGACCGACTTCTCGCTCTTGACAGACGCGGAGTTGAAAGCGTATGTAAGGCAGTTGGCCGATCGGATGCTACACCCGCTCGGATGCACATGGAGGCGACGGAGCAGTTGAGTATCTCGGCAACCCCGGCACAACGGGCCATGCGCGACGAAACCAGGGCGATTCTCTCTCAACATAAGATAGTGTTCGCGAATCCTCCCGAACATGTGCCGGCTCATGGCGTGCCGGACGGGCCGCTTATGGGGAACGGCGACCTCGGCATCGCCTTGGGCGGCGGCCCGGAGTTGCAGACGTTCTACCTCGCCAAGAATGATTTCTGGTATGCGCTGGCCGACAGCCACTACGTGAAGCCGCAGGCCGGGCCGCGGTTCGTCGGCGGGCTGGATATTGAAACGCCCGCACTGAAAGGCGCGAGCTACCATGCCGAGCAGTCGATCTACGAGGCGCAGGTCGCGGGCCGGTTCGCCAAGGGCAAGACCTCGCTCACGATGGAAAGCTGGGCCGCGGCCGCCGAGAACCTGCTTGTCATCCGGCTCGAAGCCGAGGGCGGCCCGCTCGACGTGCGCGTCCGGCTATGGGCCAAGACGTCGCCGGAGTGCACGACCGAGCAGGGCACGACCGAAGACGGCCGCTACTTCATCTTCAACGATAGCTGCCACGAGGCCGGACCCTGGGCCGGCTCGACGCTGTCGGAGATGGAGCGCGACACCAACCCCATCATCACGCTCGCCATGCTGCGCCTCTTCCTCGCCGGGCTGCTCGATATCTCCGGCGAACTGGGTACCGACGCCGGCCGGCGCGAGAAATGGCAGCACATGCTCGATCACCTCAGCCCATTCCCGACGATGGAACGAGCCGGCCGCACGATATTCCGCCTCACCGAGATCGGCCAGGACTGGGTCGGCAACGCCGCCATGACCCTCTGGCCCGTCTTCCCATGCGGACAGGTCGGGCGCGACAGCGGCCCCGAACTGTTCAAGGTCGCGCGCGACACCCACGAGGTCAAGGATCGCTGGCTCGACGACAACCATTTCCCCATCTACTTTCCGGCCGCCGCGCGCCTCGGCGTCGATCCCGACAAGATCATCGAGGAGCTGCACGCTCTCATCGAGCGCGGCTACGGCGCGCCCTCCGGCAGCCTGGCCAATCGCTTCATCGCCAGCCGCGGCGGCCAACTCGAAAACGTCAGCGGCATCCCATCGGTGATCAACGAAATGCTGATGCAGTCCTACGAGGACGTCATCCGCATCTTCCCCGACTGGCCCGCCGGCCGCGACGCCCGGTTCGGCCAGCTCCGCGCCGACGGCGCATTCCTCGTCTCCAGCGAACTCAAAGGCGGCCAGGTCCAATACGTCACGATCCACAGCGAGAAGGGCCGCCCGTGCGTCATCCAGAACCCCTGGCCCGGCCGCGCCGTCAGCATTCAGTCGGCCGGCGAGGAACCGCAAACTGCCACCGGCGACACGATTTCGCTGCCCACCGACCCCGGCCAGACCATAACGCTGAGCTGCGAGCCGCAGCAGGCCGGCGGCGAATCGCTCTGATTGCCGGCCTGGCCGGCGGGGCCGACGGCATCAAGGCCGAACACGTCGCCGAGGCGATTCAGCACCGGACGCTTGACAGGGATTTGTGGGCGTAGTAGATTCCGTTTGGTGAAGGCGAGGCGCCGCCATGGCAAGAAAACGGCGCCTGTCCTGAAGATTCGTCCTGAAGATTCGGCCCGGACCAGGTCTTTCTAAGACCCCGGTAGCGGATGGTTTGCCGGCATCGTGCTGGCCTGCCGCGACACGCAGCAACTCGATCGAGGGTGACGCAATGTTGAAGGATCTTTGCCGTATGAGAGACGCCAAGGCCGGCCGCTGCTCGTCTTGGGACACGACGGGAGGCAATGCCGACGCCTGGAGCATCCCGGCCGGTGAATCGCGAGTCTTGGCCGACATCAAGGGGCCCGGCGTCATCACGCACATCTGGATGACCCAGCGGAATCATTACCGGGAATGCCTCCTGAAGATTACCTGGGACAATGCCAAGTCCCCCAGCGTCGTGGTCCCGCTCGGCGATTTCTTCTGCCTCGGGAATGGGATCGTCAACAGCTTCCAGTCGTTGCTCTTCACGGCGTCCACCGAGCACAACAATCGCTTCAACGCGGGCTGTGCTCTGAACTGCTATGTGCCGATGCCGTTCAAGGAACGCGCCGTCGTCGAACTGGTGAACGAAAGCAAGGAGGCCCACAGGCAGTACTTCTACGTCGATTATGAAACACTCGACGAGGTTCCGGAGGATCAAGCCTACTTCCACGCTGAGTTCCGCCGCGCGAATCCATGCGGCCGCCACAACGGCGTCGGGACCAACAAGGAGAAGATGGCCTGGGACAACAACTACGTCATAATGGAAACCAAAGGGCGCGGGCACTACATCGGATGCAACCTGTCCGTGACCAACTTCCACGGCGATTGGTGGGGCGAAGGCGACGACATGATCTGGGTCGACGGCTACAAGTGGCCGCCGGACCTCCACGGAACCGGCAGCGAGGATTACCTCAACCAAGCTTGGGGCACGCAGGACAACGCGTTCCTCCGAAACGGGTCGTCCGTCTTCGAGCGCAACACGAACGGCTATCAGACCAGCTACGTTCTCCACATCGAAAACCCGGTCCCGTTCCAGAAAGAGATCAAAGTCACGATCGAGCACGGCCACGCGAACGACCGCGTCAACGAGATGTCATCCGTCGCCTACTGGTACGCCGCGAAGCCGACGCGTGTGAAGAACATCCCCCCCGTTGCCAAGCGAATGCCGGTGCTGCGTGACAATCAGGGCAACTGGATCTACGACAAGAAGAACCAGTGCCCCGGCAAGCCGTGTGTGGGTGAGCCGAAATAGCGGGAGCCCGGCCGCGCCGTCAGCATTCAGTCGGCTGGCGAGGAACCGCAGACTGCCACCGGCGACACGATTTCGCTGCCCACGGTCCCGGGCCAGGCCATAACGCTGAGCCGCGAGCCCCGGCAGGCCGGCAGCGAACCGCTCTGATTGCCCGGGCCGGCCGCCCCGGTCTCTGCCCGGCCTACTCGATCCGCCGCGCGACGACGAGCGACGTGACCAGCAGGAGCACACCGGTCAACACGAACGGCGCGCGCAGCCCCATCGCGCTGCCGATGTACCCGCCGATCAGGGGCGCCGTACCCCAGCCGAGACAAGTCACCGACGCCGTGATGCCGTACGCCTTTCCCAGATGCCGCTCGTGGATGATACGCCGGATGATCACGTTCGCGCACGGCGTCGTCGCCGCGATGAGAAAGCCGAACAACACTCGCATGAGGAAGAGCTGCCAGACCTGGCCGGCGAACGCCATCGGGATCATCACCAGCCCGGAGAGCAGCGTGCTCAGCACGAGCAGGCGCTTGTGCCCGTACCGATTGACCAGCCAGCCGAAGAGCAGGCCGGCCGAGACCGCCGACGCCATGCTCGCGAACCCCGCGATGCAGCCCGTCCACGCGCGCACTCCCTCGGCACGGCCGTGAAGCTCCTTCACGAACAGCGCGAACACCGGCTGGATGACGGAGTTGGCGAACCGGACCTGGAACAACACGACGAGCGCGGCCACGAACCCGCCGGCGGCGAAGATGCCACGAAGCGACTCGAGCCGCCCTTCGTTCGACGAAGCAGCCGGCGTGAAGTCCTCCCGGACGGACCTCTTCACCAGGAACGCACCGAGCAGAACCACGCACGCGGCGACGAGGAACGTCGGCCGGAATCCGAGGTACTCGGCCATGAAGCCGCCGAACAGCGGGCCGACGGCGCCGCCGCAGAAGACCGCCGCCTGCATCATCCCGAGCGTGTAGCCCGAGCGCTCCTCGGGCGTGATGCTCGACACGAGCGCCACGTTCGCCGTGACCGTGCCCGTCAGGCAGCCCTGGAGCATTCGGAGCACGAGCAGGTCGGTCACGTCTCGCGCGTAGGCCATCAACAGCAGCACGGCCGCGCCGCCGAGCATCGAGCGCAGCACCATCGGCTTGCGGCCGAACCGGTCGGCGACCGCGCCCCAGATCGGCGAGAAGACCGCCATCGTGAACGCCGCGGCCGACGCGACGATCCCGCTCCACAGGGCGACCGTCCCCGCGCCGGGCAAGACGCCCGTGCGCGCGTACGTCAGTTGCTCGATGTACAGCGGCATCAGGGGCATCACGAACGTGAAGCCCGTGATCGAGCAAATCTGCCCGACCCACGCCGCGTAGAACGTTCTTCGCCAGGGTGTCATTCAGCGCGTCCTTTGCGCGAGCGTCTGATCGGGCCGCTCACGGGAGAGCGATTATAGAGGAGAAGAGACGAGCGGGCAAACGGTTCTTGGCGCGGAGAGTGAATACTCCGAACAGGGGGGGGCGATAGGCCCGAAGGGCCGATGAGATGATAGCCGGGGGCGTGAGAGCTTCCGCTACGGCCGACGCGGAGGATCTTGGGCCTGACGTTTTCGTGGCACGGGCATCTTGCCCGTGATAACGCATGTACTCTTGTCGAACCCCACCCGCATTCGGTGTATCCGCTGCGCGGCGCCAACCGTTCCAATGTCCGTGTCGTCCCGATCTGCTTAGTGCGCTGTTCCTGTAGCCGCCCGCATTGAGGGCGGCCCGGCCGAGGTCAATGCCCTCGGCTACAGCAACACACGGGCTTTGGAACGATCACGTCCGCCAGAAACCATTGACAGGAATGCGGCGCGCGGTTACAAATGGCGCGAACTCGAGCCTGTGTGAGGGCGAGGCGCTGCCAGGCGGGTGGTTCGATTAGCAGAGCGAAAGGCGGGAAAGCATGAAAAAGCACTGGTGCGAGAATTGCCGGTTCCAGGCATACGCGGAACGGAAGCCGAAGTCCATCATCGCTCGGCTGTGGCGGTGGCACACGAGGTGGTGCCCCGTGTGGAAGAGCTATCAGCGCAAGTTGGCCGAAGAAGCGGCGAAGGAAGAGGAGAGCGGCTAATAGAGCTCGCGGCTACCGGCGCGTCTCTTGCCAGAAGAACATCACGCGGGAGACCTTCTGCACGATCCGGCTGAGCGCGGCGGCGTAGGCGACGCAGATCGAGAACGTGATCGCCCAGTAGAGATCGAAGTAGTACTGGCACAGGGCCAGCAGGGCGGCGAGGAAGAACAGCCCGGCGATGACCTCGGGCGGCGTCGCGTCATCGTCGCGGACGTGTGTCTCATCGACGACGGCGAGCCCGCCCATCAGCACGGGCGCGATGCCGTAGATCATGTTGATGATGGGGAAGATGAGGAGCCAGCCGCCGGCCTTTCGGAAGATATAGACCGCCGCCGCGATCCCGGCGGCGTAGTTGGCGATCACCCCGAACCAGAGCATGAGGAGCTTCTCCGGCTCGGTCTTCGGCTTCGTCGTGAAGACGTGGCGGATCGAGAAGACCATCCCGATGACGAAGAAGACCAGCGTGAAAAGGAAGGCCGCGCCGACGCCTGAGAACAGGCGGTCGTACGACTCGGCTCGGAGCTCCTCGTTCGTGCAGTAGAGGAAGAGGAACGCGACGCTCATGAGGAAGAGCGAGAGTTCGTCGTAGCAGGGGATGAGTGAGCGGAGGCAGCCCCGGTTCTCATCGCTCATCGGCGTCGCTCCTTGTCATCCCGCGGGCGGCCGACGACGAACGGTCGCGGTCGAAGCGTGTAGCGCCTTCCGCTACGCACGGTCTCCGCGGTAAACGTCTTTGCGATGGCGGACGGCGGTCACTTCGACCGTGCGGGACGCGTCATCGACTGTATAGACAATGCGGTAGTCGCCCACGCGGAGCCGGTAGGCTTTTCTGCCGCGCAGTTTCTTCGCACCCCGCCGACGCGGCGAGCCCTCGAGCGAGAGAATCGCCTTTGTGACTCGCTGAAACGTCGCCCGTTGCAGCGAATTCATCTCGTGTTCGGCGGACGACTTGATGCGGACCTCGTAGCCGCGCGTCGGCGTCAACGGGCTTTCTCCGCCACGTACTCCCGGAACGGGCGGGACGGCTCATCGCGGCGCTCGGCCAGGAGCGCGAGATCGAGCAGGTCCTCGCGGAGTTCGTCGTCCTCGGCGATACCCGAAAGGACCGCCTCGCGTTCCTTCTTAGGAAGCGCCCGAAGCGCGGTCAGGAAGATCTCCGCCGTCGCCTGTGATGAAGTCATGGGCTTTGCTCCTCGAACTCCGGAGTGTGCCGCCACACACCTCGCACACGCAGTCTAGCACATCGCCGCGAGCTATTCAACGATTCGCCGCGTGCATTTCGCGCGCATTTGCCGCGCCGCTTTCGCGTTGTCTGAAGGGCGGACGGCCGTTTGGCCGATCCTCTGCATGAGCCGAACGGCCGTCCGCCCAATTGCACCTTCGCATGATCACACAGATATTGGCACGATCACTGTCGTGATCTTGCGGGCGCCGCCGGCTCAATAGTAGCAGGAGTGATTCGTCGTGCCGCCGGCGTGCGGTGCGCGGACCTGGAATCGCAACTCGCCCCATGTCTTCCACTGCACCGAGCCGGTTGTGTATAGGACGTTGATCCCCCAGTGTTTCTTCGACGCGGCCGGCGTCTCGTCAAGCCGCACCTTGGCCATCTCACAACTCCCGAAAACGCTCCCTCACCCCCGTTCACCCCGCTTGCCCTTGCCTGCTACAACACAGCCGCTCAATGAGGCGCTTGGCCTGCTACGCCATCTCTTTGCGAATTTCGGGCGGAAGAACTGTCACCAGGGCAGAATCCGCTTCCACCAACCGCATGATATCGGCGAGGTCCTTCTGGCGTTTGCTGGCGCGGCGGGTGGGGTCCTCGTAGGCCCAGACCTTTCCCTGCAAGACGTCCTCGACGGCGGCGACCTGCATCCGGTAGCCGAGGACGTCGCGTTCGGCCGCTCTCGGAATGAACGCCTGGTAGCGTTCGTCGGTCTGCAACCGGACGCGGAGGTCGGACTTCGCGCTGCTGAGATTGACGCTGTGCTCGAACCGCTCGATGTTCAGGCCGCGCGCGGCGGCGGCGGCAACCGCGTCGACGCCCTCGGCCGCGACGACGACGTCGAGGTCGAGACTGACGACCGGCTCGGCATACGCGTTCACGGCCAGCCCGCCGATGACGCAGTAGGCCGCGCCCGTCTCGGCGAGGATATCGAGCAGGATCTGGAGGACGTCTTCCTTACCGTTCGCGACGGCGTTCAGGAAGTCTCTGGCGATCATTTCGCGTCTCCTCCGCAAAAGCGGCGGGCCGGCACGTCTCGGCTGCCGCCTTCGCCTGCCCGACAGGCATGGGGCCTTTGGCGGACAACCCGTCCCGCTGGTGCCTGCTGCGAAGGTGCGCGTCGCCGCTCTTGCCGGCGCCCGCGCGCCGTCCCACGCCATGATGCAACGCGGCCGCCCGGTTGTCAATTCCTTTTCGCGCGAGTGAGAGTGATCGTTCCGAAGAACGTGTGGTCTGTGCAGGGGCATGGCCGGCCCCGTTCTGCTGGTGTCGCGCCTGGCGTTTCTCTTCCCGCTGCAGGCCGCAGCGCGGCCAGGGCGCCGATCACGAGAAAGCCGGCCGCGAAAACGACGAGCGCGCCCGGCCAGTTTTGCTGCCACGGCCGGAACGCAAGAGACAGCGAGACCGGCGTCGGCGCAGATAGCGAGGCGGCCCAGCAACGAACGAGGAACCACAGCAGGCCGACAAGCCCGCCGCCGATCAGTCCGGCCTTGAGCCCCCTGGCGATGTTCGGATAAGTGGTATACGCCACGGTTACTCCTGTCCGTCCGGATAAACGGCTGGCGGTGCTGCCAGCATCAGTGCGATCATGACGTTGGGGATGTTGATCATCGTTCCCGCTGCGTTCGCGCTCACTTCTTCTCGGCTTTGAAGTAGATCTCTTTCGGTGGGTCCTCGAAATACTTGAACAAAGCGGGGCAGAGCCAGCCCTCGGCCTCGAATGCCTCGGAGTAGTACCAGTTGCCGCCGCTCTTGCCGGACCGCCGCCAGACGAGCTTGTGCGTGTATCCCTCAAACGGCGCGGCGGAGAAATACAGCCGGAATCCGTTCTTGGCGTTTGGGATATCCTCGACGAGTTTGTCGATCATTTTCGGGATTCCGCTAACGAACGGTTCGCGCCTTAGCCCTGCCCGTGCATCGTCGAACACCCAAGTTCCTTCGTACCGATAAGGAGCGATCAGCATCAACGAGTTGGCCGGGGGCAAGTCGGACGGCCGGGTCTGAACATAGATGATCGCCGCGGACCCGACAATCAGCAGCGGAATGGCGATTCTCATCCACAACGCCAGCCCGGTTTTCTTGGTCTTGCTGTCGTTCATTCTGTGTCCTCCAGTCTGTTGCCGTGTGCCTTTTTCGCCAACCGCCGGTTAACGCGGCGCGCGGACGACATCGAGGATCACTTCCGCGAAGAGATCATGCCCGGTCTGCGAGAGGTGCAGGCCGTCGATTGTCGCCCCCGGATGCGCGAGTATTGCCGCGAAGCGGCGCTTCGGGATCAGAACGGCGTTGTGCTTCGCTGCGAGCGCCCGCTGTGCCTTCCCATAACGATTATAGAACGGCGGCAGCGGCAATTCCAGCAGGATCACGGTTGTCGTCGGCCCGCTTACCTGGCCCAGAAGAGCGTCCAGGTTCTCGAAAAACCGGCGGCCTTGTGTTTTCCCGAGCATGTCGTTGCCGCCGATCTCGAGTATGACGACGGCGTGCTCCAGTTGTTGGTGGCTCAGCGTTCTTGCTCGCTCAAGGGCGCCCGGGATCTTCTCACCGGCTCTGGACAGATCAACGATGTTCATGCCGCGCTCTTTAGCGACTATCAGCGGCCAGGGCGTGATGTCCTTGCGCATGCCGACGCTGATCGAATCGCCGATGACGATGACGCGGCTCGGCCGCGGCCCGTCGATGGCAGGCGTGAAGTGCCAGGGCAGTTCGACGCCGGCCGCAGCGACGGCGATGAGTGCAGCGAAGATCGGTAATCCCTGTCGGCGCCATCGCGGCGCCTCGTTCGTGCGCCCGTCGAGAATCAGCCAAAGGACGGGGATCGCCCACAGGACGTAGAGCCACGAGGGCAGGGGCGTTGACGACAGGGCGATGAAGACCGCGCCAATGGCGGCACCGAGCCGCGCCATAATGGCGAGCGCCCGGCTCCTTGCGAAAAGCCGCAGGACGGCTCCGGCGAGGATCAGAGCGGCCCCTGTGAAGAACGCGTCGCCGCCTGCGAAATGGTAGATGATGCCGGGCATCGTCAGTCACCTGCTCCTGTTCGCTTGATCACTCGGCCTTACGCCCCCAATCCCGCGGGTCCGACAGAAATTCGTGGTTTTCTCGAATAATGCCTTGTGTCCCATGTATATCTCACGTGTGATGACGGAGTGTTGCCGTCGCGGCGATCCCGCCCGAACCGGCTGTTCGCCTGCACGTGCTGGCGAACGCCCTGCCAGAACCACAGTATGCGGCTGCTGGAGGCATTGTGTGGATGTGTGCGTCTGGGCGCACAGACGAACACACCGCTGGTTGGCTGGTGTGATCGAGCCGCATGCTGCCGACGCACCCGCATATCCCGCGGGCCGAGAGACAGCTCATCCACGTCGATATGAGCCGCGCGCGTGCCGAGATCGCGCTTGGTGTCTCGCAGGCACTTCGCGGCGTTGCGGCGCCTGAGATGGTCGTGGGACACGAGGAGAAACTGTGTAAAGAGGAGTCAAGACGCTGCCGCCGTCGCCGTGCCTGTATCCATGAAGGGTAGAGCCGACCTGCCGGACGGGACGGCGCCGGCTCATCTGCTTCGCCTGAACTACCTGCCGGAGAGCCGGATCACGCC
>JBDREM010000272.1:0-14582 GCA_043819695.1 Planctomycetota bacterium | reverse complement strand
ATGAGCAGCTCGACCCTGTTCATTGCGGCTCCCTTTGCTTCAGTGATTCGACGGCGGCAATGATGTGCTTCGCGATCTCGGTCTTCGGCGCGTCGGCGAGCGTCTCGGCTTCGCCCGACGCGAAGATGAGCTCGACGCTGCTCCGGAGCGCGCCCATGGCCGCGGGGCTGTTGACCACTATGAGGTCGAGGTTCTTTTCGCGGAGCTTGCGGAGCGCGTTCTCGCGCGCATTCTCGGCCTCGAGCGCAAAGCCGACGAGGATCCGGCCGCCCTTGTCGCGGCCGAGCTCGGCGAGTATGTCGGCCGTCCGCTCGAGCCGCAGCACGAGCTCGCCCTCGGTCTTCTTGATTTTGCCGGGTGCCCGCTCGGCCGGCGTGTAGTCGGCGACGGCCGCGGCCATGATGACCGCTTCGGCCTGGGGCGCGTGTTCGAGGACCGCGCGGCGCATCTCCTCGGCCGACGTGACGGGGATTAGCGTCTCGCATTCGGGCGGCTCGCACGTTATCGGGCCGCAGATGAACGTGACGCGGTGGCCGGCGTCGGCCGCGGCGTGTGCGAGCGCGCAGCCCATCAGGCCGCTCGATGAGTTGCTGACGTATCGGATGTCGTCGATGAACTCACGGGTCGGGCCGGCCGTGATGAGGATGTTCATTTGAGCGCCGCCTCGACGGCCTCGATGATTTCGCCGGGCTCGGCCATCCGGCCGACGCCCTTCGTGCCGCAGGCGAGCCACCCCTCGCCGGGGCCGACGATCTTGTAGCCGAGTTCGGTGAGGGTCTTGACGTTGCGCTGCACGACGGGGTTCGCCCACATGCCGCTGTTCATCGCGGGTGCGACGAGCACCGGCACGGACGGGAACGCGGCGATCACGGTCGCGGTCACGACGTCGTCGGCGATGCCGGCGGCGGCCTTGCCGAGGAAATTCGCGGTCGCCGGCGCGACGACGATCAGCTCGGCCCGGTCGGCGAGCGAGATGTGATCGAGCGGGCGCGTGCCCGGCGCCGGCCACATGGTCATGGCGACGCGGTTGCCCGAGACGGCCTCGAACGTGATGGGCGCGACGAGCCGCTGCGCCGCGTCGGTCATGGCGACGGTGACGTTCGCTCCGCGCTGGCGGAGGCCCGACGCCAGGTCGGCCGCCTTATACGCGGCAATGCCGCCGGTCACGCATAGAACGATCTCGCGTCCTTCCATCGCAGTCCCCTATTCGTCCGCGTCGGCGTCGGCATCGGCCGGCTCGTCGGCCTTGACCTCGAGCTCCGGGGTGAGCTCTTCCCCGCCGGGCGCGGTCAGTTGCAGCTTGCCGGAGGCGATCTCGTCGATCACAAGCCGGACGGGCCGGCCTCCGCTGTTCTTCGTGATGATGTCGTCGCGGTCAACCATCAGCTTGATCAGCCGCTTCTGCAAGAGCGCGGTCAGTTTGAACCGCCCGCCAAGTTCGCCTGAAAGCCTGTGCAGCGTTGCCTCGTTCATACAATTCCTCCGTGAAACACTCAGGAAGTTGGCCCGGCGGGTTTGCCGCCGGCGATCAGATTTCGAATCTCCTCGGCCGTTTCATCCAGGTCGTCGTTGATGACTTTATAGTCGAAATGAGCCGTTTCCGCCAGTTCGCGCTCGCGGTCGGCCGTCTCGGTTCTCCTGCGGCGCTCTTCGGGCGTCTCGGTGTTGCGGCCTTCGAGGCGCTTGACGGCGGTCTCTCGGCCGGGCGCATCGAGAAAGATATAGATGCCGTTGGGATACTTTTCCCATAGCTGTGCCGAGCCTTGCAGGTCGATCTCGAGCAGCACCGTGCGGCCGGCGGCGAGCTGCTCTTCCAGCCAGTCGCGCGGGGTGCCGTATAAGTTGCCGTTGTACTCGGCGTGCTCGGCGAAGAGGCCGCGTTCGACACGCTCGAGGAATTCCTCGCGGCTGATGAAGTAATAATTCTCACCGTCCTTTTCGCGGGGCCGCGGCGCGCGGGTCGTGGCCGACACGCCGAGCATGATGTTCGGGTCCGAGAGGAGCCGGTTGCAGACGGTCGTCTTCCCGGAGCCCGACGGCCCCGATATCACGACGAGCTTGCCCGTGCCTGTTCCGCCGCCGTTCATTCCAGATTGAGCACCTGTTCGCGTATCTTGTCGACCTCGCCGCGGAGGTCGATGATCAGTTCGGTCGTGACCGGGTCGCTCGCCTTGGAGGCCATCGTGTTTGCCTCGCGGTGCATTTCCTGCGCGATGAACTCGAGCTTGCGGCCGCAGCCTTCGGTCTTCAGCGCATCGGTGAAGTGAGCAATGTGCGCCTTCATGCGGCAGATCTCCTCCGAGATGTCGGACCGTTCGCTGTAGATGATGACTTCTCTCGCGAGGAAACCCGGCTCGAGCTCGGCACGCGAGTCTTCGAGCAGGATGCCAATGCGCTTCGTCAGCCGCCGGCGAAACTGCTCGATCCCTTTCGGCGCTCGCGCTTCGATCCGGCGCAGCAGCCGCGATCCGGCGGTGCAGCTCCGCTTCAGCGCCGCCGTGAGCGCCCGGCCTTCCGACGCGCGCATCCGGAGCGCACGTTCGACGGCCTCGGTGACGACCGGCTCGAGCTTCCGCCAGGCCCGGCCGGCCGCACGGTTCGACAAGCTCTCGGCCATCATCGCGCCGGGCAGCAGGGCGACGCGGTCGAGCGAGATCTCGGCCGAGAGGCCAAGCTTCTTGCGGAGCTTCTCGAGCTCGCGCGCGTAGCCGGCCATCATGCGTTCGTTGAATGCCATGTCGCCGGCGCGGCCCCAGTCAAGCCGAACGGTCACGTCGACGGTGCCGCGGCGCATGTGTTTTGCGACGAGCGCGGTGATACGCTCCTCGACCGCCGGCAGGCCGAGGCCGAGACGGACCTTGGTCTTCAGGTGCTTGCCGTTGACGCTGCGCACCGCCACGTCGACCGACATCTCGTCGTCGGCAAAGCTCGCCTGCCCGAAGCCCGTCATGCTGTTCGGCACGTTCACTCCTCGCTGCCGCCCTTCTTCGCGGCGGGGGTTGCTGCAACGGCCTTCGCCGCCGGCGTCGCCGCCTTCGCCGCCGGCGTCGCCGCCCTCGCCGCCGGCGGCGTCATCACGGCCCTTCCGGGCTGGGTCGTTTCGCCCGAGACGCCCTCGCGGGTGCCGATCGGAACCTCGGGCACGCCCTTCGAATGCGGAATGAAAGCGAGGGCCAGCGCGACGCCGAGAAAGATGACGGCGAGGACACCGGTGATCTTTTCGATCTGGCTGGCCGCGCGGACGCCAAGCGCGGAATCGGCGCTGCTGATGCCGCCGAGCGCGCCGGCGAGCCCGCCGCCCCGGCCCGATTGAATCAGAATCGCCAGCACGAGCAAGATGCTGTCGAGCACAAAGATCACCAACAAGACTGTCCTGAGAGTGTCCACCTACGCCTCCTTGAAGTTGATAATACCGAGAAAAGATTCCGCCTCGAGGCTGGCTCCGCCGACGAGCGCCCCGTCGATGTCAGGCTGCCCCAGAAGCTCGGCCGCGTTGTCCGGCTTCACGCTGCCGCCGTACTGGATCCGCACGGCCCCGGCGACGCCGGCCGACATTTTCTCGGCGAGAACGGAGCGGATGAACTTGTGGACCTCCTGCGCCTGGTCGGGTGTGGCGGTGACGCCGGTGCCGATGGCCCACACGGGCTCGTAGGCGAGCACGATGCCTTCCGCCTGCTCCGCCGTGAGGCCGTCGATGGCCGCGGCCGTCTGCGTGCCGACGACGTCTTCCGTGGCGCCGGCCTCGCGCTGCTCGAGCGTCTCGCCCACGCACACGATCGGCTTCAGGCCGTAGCCGAGCGCGGCCTTAAGCTTGGCGTTGACGCCCTCGTCGGTCTCGCCGAAGAGCTGGCGGCGTTCGGAATGGCCGATGATGACGTGCGTGGCGCCGGCGTCGAGGATCATCGGGCCTGAGACCTCGGCCGTGAACGCGCCCTTGGGCTCGGCATGCAGGTTCTGCGCGCCGACGATGACGGGGCTGCCCTCGAGCGCCTCGGCCACCGCGGCGAGGTACACGAACGGCGGGAACACGCCGACGTCGACGGGCGTATCATCACTTACCTCGGCCTTGAGCGCGTTGACGAGGTCGAGCGCGCCTGCGAGGTCCTTGTTCATCTTCCAGTTGCCGGCGACGAAGAGACGTCTCACGCTGCGATCCTCCTCGAGCAGATCAGTCGGCCCTCGGGAACGACCCGAGCACTTTGAAAAAGCTGCAATGTTTCTCCGCATCCCGAAGGGCGGCGGCCAGGTTGGACTGGCCCCGGTGCCCCGCCAGGTCAATGAAAAAGAAATACTCCCACGGCTTGTCGCGCGACGGCCGCGGATAGAGGTACGTCATGTTGATCTTGTGCCTGCGGAAGACACCGAGCAGGCCGACGAGTGAGCCGGCTTGATGCTTGACGGAGCAGAGAATCGACGTCTTGTCGCTGCCCGTCGGCTGCTGCTTGCCGAAGCCGATCACGAGGAAGCGGGTGACGTTTCGTTCGTGGTCTTCGATGTGCGCGCGGATGACTCTGAGATTATAGATCCGCGCGGCCGTCTCATGTGCAACGACGGCCGTCCCGCGCTCTTTCGCGGCGAGCTCAGCCGCGGCCGCGGTGCTGACCGTCTCGACCAGCTCCGCGTCGGGCAGATGCTCGGCCAGCCACGAACGGCACTGGGCCAGTGCAATCGGCTTCGATGCAACGCGCTCGACGTCCGACAGCTTGCCGCGGCCGAGCAGCGTGAGGTGAATGGGCAATATCTCTTCGGATAAGATCTGCAACTCGCTGGTGAGAAAAGTATCGAGCGTCTCACTCACCGCGCCTTCGGTCGAGTTCTCGATGGGGACGACGCCGCAGTACGCCCGCCCCGTCTCGACGGTCGCGAAGACCGAGCGAATGTCCCGCGATGGGATGTACATCGCCTTGTTGCCGAAGATGTCATACGCGGCGACGTGCGTGAACGTCGCCTCGGGCCCGAGGTAAGCGACGCTGATAGTGCCCTCGATGGCGCGGCAGCATGAGATGATCTCGCGGAAGATGCCGCGCATGGCCGCGTCCGTCAGCGGGCCGTGGTTGAGCTGCCGCAGCCGCGCGTAAATCTGTTTCTCGCGGGCGGGAACGAACACGCCCCTGGCGCCGGTCAGCTTGGCTTTGCCGATCTTTTCGACAATGTCCGCCCGCTTCGCAATCAGCTTGACGATCTGCTCGTCGATCTTGTCGATCTTGCGCCGCCATTCGCCGATAGGCATGCAAACCACCTCCGTGTGCGGCGCGGACAGATTCTCCCCGCCCCGCAAGAACCATCGCAAATTGAGGAATATACCCTACGAACCGCCCAGAGTCAATCAAAAACGCGATCACTTGCGTAATGCGCGGGCCGCGGGCCGCGGCCGTCTTGCGCATGAGGTCCCCGGCGCCGCGAGCGGCCCGGTTCGTCGGAGCGTTCCCCCTGAATCCCTTGACAGGCCAAGAACGCAGGGTTACATTTGCGCGCCAAATTCTGTCCGTTGCGCGGCATGCGCCTCGCAGGCGGCGGACGGCGGGCGACACAGAAAGGAGCGAACGCGGAATGATCAAGCTCGGCATGATCGGAATGGGCGGCATGGGGTGCAGCCACGCAAGGGCCATCGCGAAGATGGAGGACGTGGAGATCGTCACCGTCTGCGACCTCATCGAGAAGAAGGCGCAGGCAATCGGCGAGCAGGTCGGTGCGAAGTGGTGCACCGATTACCACGACCTGCTCGACGAGGTCGACGCCGTCTGGGTCTGCACCGAGCCGTTCAACCGGCGGGACGTCGTGACGACGGCCGCCGCGGCCGGCAAGGATATCTTCACCGAGAAGCCCATCTGCCGCCAGCTGGCCGACGCCGACGCGATGCTCGCCGCCGCGGAAGAAACGGGCGTCAAGTACATGCTCGGCTACTGCCTCCGCTTCTGGCAGCCGTACAGGGTGCTGCACGACACGCTGGCGAGCGGCGAGCTGGGCGACCTCGTCAATTGCTGGACGCGCCGCTATATGCCGTGGGACGCGAGCAGCATCTGGTACGGCCAGCAGGATAAGAGCGGGGGCGTGATGCTCGACTTCGGCAGCCACGACATCGACTGGCTCCGCTGGCTCGGCGGCGACGTGAAGACCGTGTTCGGCAAGACGTTCAGGGTCCGCGAGACGATGCACGCCGACGAGCACGGCCAGGTGCTGATGCTGTTCGAGAGCGGCGGCATGGGCACGGCCGACGACAGTTGGTCGTCGAGCCTGAACGAAAGCTCGCTCGGCGTGATCGGCACGAAGGGCGCGATGATCGTCGGCAGCGACAACGTCGTCCGCAAGAAACTCGCCGGCGGCGAGCAGGAAATCGTCGACGTCGAGGCCGCGACGGACATCGATCCGGAGGGCCGCCTCGGCAAGAAGGACGAGGCGGGCGAAATCCACGCGGTCGAGACCCGTAACGAAACGATCCAGGAGCACTTCTTTCGCTGCATCAGGGAGGACATCGAGCCGATCACGCCAGCCACCGACGGCCGCAAGACGCTGCTCACCGTCCTGGCGCTGCACGAGTCGGCGCGGCGGGGCGCGAGCGTCGCCCTGGCCGAGATCGGTTGATTCTCAAGGAGAGGGCCGCGCAATGAAGAAGGGAACATGCATCGGCTCGCTGCCGGGCGACACGGCAGACGAGAAGCTCGCGAACGCGAAGCGCCTCGGCTTCGACGGCGTCGAGGTCGGCACGATGACCGACCCGGCCCGGCGCGAGGAACATCGCGCGGCGTCGGAGAAACACGGCGTCGCCGTGAGCAGCGTGATGAACTCCGCCCACTGGGAACATCCGCTTTCCGACCCGGACCCGGCCGTGCGCGCGAAGTCGATCGAGGGCGTCGCGGCGTCAATCGAGACGGCGGCGGCGCTCGGAGCCGACACCGTGCTCATCGTGCCCGCGGTCGTCAATCCCGGCGTGACCTACGAAGAAGCGTGGGAACGCTCGGCCGAGTCCATCAGGGAGATCCTGCCGGCGGCGGAGGAGAAGAACGTCATCCTCGCCGTCGAGAACGTCTGGAACAAGTTCCTCCTGAGCCCGGTCGAGTTCGCCGCGTACGTCGACAGCTTCGAGAGCGAATACGTCCGGGCGTACTTCGACGCCGGCAACATTGTCGCCTACGGTTATCCCGACCACTGGATTCGCACGCTGGGCGCGCGGATCGTCAAGGTCCACGTGAAGGGCTTCGACGCCGGGAAGCACGCGTTCGTGCAGTTGCTCGCGGGCACCGTCGACTGGCCCGCCGTGATGAACGCGCTCAAGGACGTCGGCTACGACGGGTACCTCACGGCCGAGCAGGGCGGCGAGGGCAAGGGCCCGATGAAGGATATCGAGAAGATCAGTTCCGACCTGGACAGCATCCTGGCGATGGGTTAGTGACACATCTCGAAGAGAAAGGCGACCGATGAAGAAGCGCAAGATTGGCGTGATGATCGAATCGTTCCGGCTTGATATCAAGGACGGCATCCGCAAGGCGGCCGAGATCGAGGCCGACGGGTTCCAGATCTTCTGCACGGGCCACGGCGACGGGATCACGCCCGACAACCTGACCCGGACCGGCCGGCAGGAGTTCAAGGATTTCATCGCGGGCCAGGGGCTCGAGATCAGCGCCCTCTGCGCCGACTACTTCCGCGGCTTCCTCAACGCCGAGACGAACGACGAGACCGTCGCGCGGTCGAAGAAGTGCGTCGACCTCGCCGTCGACCTCGGCACCGACGTGCTCACGACGCATATCGGCTCGATCCCCGAAGACGAGGACGAGTCGTGGGCGGTCGGCGTCGACGCGCTCGGCGACCTCTCGGCCTACGCCGCGAACAAGGGCGCCCGCTTCGCCTGCGAGACCGGCCCCGAGAGCGGCCCCGTCATGAAGCGGTTCCTCGACAAGATCCCGTCATCGGGCATCTGCGTCAACTTCGACCCCGCGAACCTCATCATGAACGGCTACGACCACTTCGAGGCTGTCGACTCGCTCGCGGACTACATCGTGCACACGCACGCGAAGGACGGCGTTCGCATCGACGGCAAGGCGAAGGAGGTCCCGCTCGGCGAGGGGAGCGTCGACTTCCCCGAGTGGCTCGCGCGGCTCGACGCCACCGGCTACGACGGCTTTCTCACGATCGAGCGCGAGGTCGGCGACGATCCCGTCAACGACATCGTCAAGGCCGTCAAGTTCCTCCGAACGTTGTAGCGAGGGCCCGATATTCAATACTCACCACGGATGAACACGGATGGACACAGATAGAAAGGCAGCCGCATCCGTGCTCATCCGTGTTCATCCGTGGTGAGTTCTTCGTCGTGGAAGTCGGGAGTCAAGCTCATGGCGTTGCACATCCGCCAGGGCCGGCCGGCGGAATGGCAGGAGATCCTCGACGTCTCGTACGCCGCGTTCGGCAAAGACAAGAGATACTTCCCGCTCAACTGGCCGCACACGTACCCGGACAAGACGGCCGCGGAATGGTTCGTCGTCTGCGAAGAAGACGGCAAGCTACTCGGCATCATCAACCAGACGCCGGTGGCGGTGAACGTCGGCGGCGCGCTCCTGAAGGCCGTCGGCATCGGCGGCGTCGGCGTGCTCGAGGAGGCGCGCCGCCGCGGCGTCATGTCCGCGATGCTGCAGGCGTCGAACGCCGAGCAGCGCGCGGCCGGCACCGTCCTCGGCTTCCTCGCCGGCGAACGCATCCGTTATCGGCGGCACGGCTACGAATTCGCCGGCCGGTCGGTCACCGCGAGCTTCTCTCCGAAGCACCTTGCCGGCGCGGAGCGCGTCCCGCTGCGCCGGCTGCGCATCGCCGATGCGAGCGACATCCTCCGGCTGCACCGCAAGGCGCCGATGTTCGTCCGGCGCACCGAGCTGTGGCAGAGGCAACTCCTGCGGCGGCGGAACTTCGTCGCCTGGGGCAACAAGTCGGGCCCGCTGAAGGCGTATCTCGTCACGCCGAGGGGCTCGCCCGCCCACGTCTGCGAGCTGATCGGCGGCGCCCCCCTGCTGCCCGGCCTGCTCAAGGCCCAGATGAAGCGGCACAAGCTCGGCCACATCAACGTCCGCTGGCTTCCGGATTACGGGCCGCACCTCGAACTCGGCCGCAACGCCGGCGGGCTGAGTGAGGCCGTCGCCCAGCAGGTCGGCATCTACGACTTCGCCCGGTTTCTGACGCAGACGGCGAAGCCGCTCGGCGAGGGGTTCCGCCGATTCGGCATCACCGTCCCGGTCCGCATCGAGCATACCGGCGAGAAGATCGCCTTCGACCTCAAGCCGACGCGCAGCGGCGCGCTGTCGATCACACCCGCGAAGGGCAAACGCAAAGCCGACTTGGCGCTCGGCGCCGCCGAATGGGTACGGATGTTCTTCCCGCCGCCCGGCGGCCCGATGCTCGAGCAGAAAGCCGGCCCGCATCTCATCGCCGCGCTCGCGCTCCCGCTGAACATCAGCAGTTGGGGCGCGGTCTGACGCGCAGGCACCCCGCCTTCGTCGCCCCGCCGAAATCGCTTTGCCACGGACATTCATCCTCGGCATGCTCGACCGAAACTAAAAGGGTGTCGGTAGTTAGCGGCCGGTTTCGGGTGCGCCGAACCGTCGCTTGACCGCACCGCGCAGCGGCTGTAGAATCGGTCGGGCGGGTCGCGGGCGGGGCAGTTGGCCGCGTTCCGTCGAGCAGACGGACATCTTCAAGCAGGGGCACTACAGGGGCACCAAGTGAGCTCTGGCGTCGAGATCAGCAAGCGGCTGGTCCTCATCAACTCGGCCAGCACGGTCGTGGTCACGGTTCTCAACATGTCGGTCTTCGTTTGGCTTCAGCAATACCTGGTGCGGCGCATCAGCGCCGAGGAATACAGCCTGCTGCCCGTGCTGGCGGCGGTGATGGTCTTCACCCCGCTCGTGTCGGTCGTGCTGACCAGCGGGATCGGCCGGTACGCGGTCGAGGCATACGCCAAGGGCGACACGGAGCGTGTGACGCAGATCACGTCGTCGATGTTTCCTCTGCTTCTCGGCGTTGCCCTCGTGGTCCTGGTTGGCGGCGGGCTGTTCGCGTGCTACGTGGACCGCGTGCTGACAATCGCTCCGTCGCAAGCGGCCGATGCCAAGATAATGATGGGTTTGATGATGCTGATGTTCGCCGTGCAGTTGCCTTTGGCGCCCTTCAGTGTCGGGTTCCACGTGCGGCAGAAGTTCGTTCTGGGGAGCGTCATTCATATGAGCTCGCAGGCGGTGTCCATCGCGCTGCTGTTCACGTTGTTGTTCGGCGTCAGCACGCGGGTGTTGTGGGTGACGGTTTCGATGACGGCGGCTCGGCTTTTGGAGGCGGCGGTCAAGGCAGCGGTGTCACGCCGGCTTGTTCCCGCGCTGCGGTTCAAGGCTGCGGCGTTTCGCTGGGATATTGCGAAGGTGCTGATGTCTTTCGGCGGGTGGCGAGTGCTCGGCCAAGTGGCAGCAATGATCCGAAATGCGGCCCCGGCATTGATGCTGAACGAAGTTGCAACGGCGCCCGAGGTGGCATCCTTTCACTTGGGTGCCATGCCCGACCGTCATTTTCGGCCGTTTGTGACGAACGCGTCCGCTCCGCTTTCGCCGGCTTTAACGGCCATGCACGCGGTCGGCGACAGGGAACGCCTGGCGAATGCATATCTCCGCATCACGCGCCTTCTGCTGTGGGTGTCGATGATGGTCGCAGTGCCGCTCATCATATTCCGTACCGAATGCTTCCAGCTCTTTCTTCGGGACAAGTACTCGGCATACGCATCCGCCGGCGCGGTGATGGCGCTGTTGTTGGTGTGCTTCCCCGTGGCATTCATCACGCAGGGCCTGGTGCAGATGGGCGTGGCCATGGCGAAAGTTCGCGCGATAATGTTGATCGAGTTGTGCGGTCAAGTGGCCAACTTCGCTCTGATCTGGCACCTTGTCAGCAATTACCGCATGGGGGCAGTTGGCGTAGCGGTATCAATGCTGGTCACCGGCGTGGCGGCGGGCGTCCTGGGGTACATACCTTGGGGGTTGAGGGCGCTTCGGCTGAGTTTGTGGCGGCTCTTGAGGGAGGCGTGTTTGCCGGGCTTGTTCCCGGCGGTGGTTGGCTTGTGCGTTTGCGCCGCTTTGCGGGCTCTCATACAACCGAGCACGTGGCTGCAACTGGGTGGATGCGCCGCTGTCGGCCTGTTGGTATATATGACCGTGATCCTTGTTTTTTGTCTCCTCCCGGCAGACCGGAATGACGTGCGGCGGATACTCGCCCGTCTGTTTCCCCGGACGAGGGAGGCGGAATTGTGAGCGAACCGAAGAGCATTGCGGCCGTCTATCCGCGCGGGCTCTGCATGGGCTGCGGCGTGTGCGTCGCGGCGTGCCCGGCCGGTGCGATCCGAATCGCGCGCGACGAGCGCCGCGGCCTCTGGCGCCCGATCATCGACGAGGCGGCCTGCACGTCCTGCGGACAGTGCCTGCGAGTTTGCGGCGGGGTCGAGGTCGACTTCCCGAAGCTGGCCCGGCAGTTCCTCGGCGAAAGCGAGGGGCACGGGCTGCTCGGTGTTCAGCGGGGGTGCTATTTCGCCCACGCCACCGATGAGAACATCCGATATCGTTCGTCCTCCGGCGGGCTGGTGACCGCGCTGCTGAACTACGCTCTCGGCCAGAACCTGATCGACGCAGCACTTGTTGTCCGAATGTCGGATCACGATCCGCTCGAGCCCGAGGCGGTCCTTGCCGCGACCGCAGAGGAAGTTGTCGAGGCGTGCGGCTCGAAGTATTGCCCGACGACGCTTGCCCGGCCGCTTCGGGAGATCGCGGAACGCGACGGGCGATTCGCCGTCGTCGGGCTGCCCTGCCACATGCACAGCATCCGGAAGTGGGAGGCCGTGTCCCCGGCCGTGCGCAAGAGAATCCGTTTCCACTTCGGCATCCTCTGCGCTGTCAACTGCACCTTCCTGGGAACCGAGTACTTTCTGAGAAGGCACAGCATCGACCCGCGCGACGTGGAGGAGATACGATATCGCGACAAGGGCTGGCCCGGAGCGATCTCCGTACGTACCCGGGATGGCGCGGAAAAGGTCTTTAGCCGGCGGTTTTCGAGGGAAAGCGGGTTCCGGAATGAGCAGATTTTCCGATCTGCCTTCCAACTCCACTTCAGGATGCCGCGCTGCCTGATGTGTCCGGACTTGTACGCCGAACTGGCCGACGCGTCATTCGGCGATGCGTGGCACCCTGACTACCTGGGCAAGGACACGGTGGGGAAATCACTCGTCATTGTCCGAACGGCCGAAGCCGACGAGTTGCTGCATGGCGCAGCCGTGGCCGGCGCGGTCGATCTGACGTCGACGGACGCCGAAACGGCGCTTGTGTCGCAGAACACCGCCGGCAAGCTAGACGTGGTGTCGCGGCTCAGAACCTGGCGGTGGCTCGGGCGGGCGGTGCCGGAGTATCCCGGTCGGCTGCTCCCGCAGCCGCCCCGCGATTGGGGGTTACGGAAACACTTCTTGACGAGCTACTTCACACGTCATCGCTGGGCATGGCATCTCTTGCCGTTTCTTTTTGCCTGCAGCAAAGCATCGGGTTGGATTCGCCGGTGGCCGAGGCGGGCCGCGTCGAAGCTGTTTCGGATGCTGTTCAGGCGGCGTCCCAGGCGATGAACGTACAGGCGTTGACAAGAAAGGTTCTGACCTCATGAGCACGCACATCCTGCTGGTTGGTGCGCCGTTGTCCCTCAACTTCGGCGGCCCGTCGATGTTCCTCAGCGTGCGGAAAGTCCTCTCCGAGGTCTTCCCGGGCGCGACGTTCTCGCTGATGAGTAAGCCGCAAGATTGGGACGCCGAACGGCGACTGGCCGAGCGGTACGGCGTCGACCTGCTTCCCGTGTCTTTTGTCAGCCCGAAGGCCGTCGTCTGGGGCGCCCTGAGACGGTTCGCTCGACTCCTCCCGCGCCGCGAGGACCTGCGAGCGGCCGTCCAAGCGGTCGAACGGGCCGACATCATCGTGGACATCTGGGGGATCTGGTTTGCCGACACGCTGGGATCGAACGCCTTCTACGATCGCCTGATCGGCGATGGACTCCACATGGTTCTCGGGAAGACGATGGGCAAGCCCGTGGTGAAGTTCACGGCCGACCTGGGGCCGTTCAATGAGTTCTGGAATCGTTTCTTCGCTCGGCTGTACCTGAAGCGCTTCTTCGACCTGGTCTTCGCCCGCGACCAAGTCAGCTACGATTCCGCGAAGGCCCTGGGCGTGCGAACGCCGATGCGGTGCGTCCCGGATACGGCCTTCCTGCTGGACCCTGCCGAGAGCGACCAGAGCCGCCGGCTCGCGCTCGTCCGTCGCGAACACCCGATCGTCGGCATCTCGGTCAGTCGCCAGGCGTATAACCGCGCCCCATCGTGCGAGGGCTACATCGAGGCGACTGCGTCCCTCGCGCGTCGCGCCATCGAGACGGGCGCCCATGTCGTCTTGCTGCCGAACGAACTGCATTTCAACAGGGCGGACCAGGACGACGAAGGTATTGCGAAGACGATAGAGGAACAGGTTCGAGACGGCCACTGCGAGACGATGGTCACGCGCGAGATGCCCGGCGAGGAGATCAAGGGCGTCATCGCACAGTTCGACGCGACCGTCGCGGCTCGCTATCACAGCATTATTGCGGCATTATCGCTGGGCGTTCCGGTCCTCGCCATCGGCTGGCACCACAAGTATGAGGGTGTCCTCAGCCGATTCGGCCTGACAGAGCGGCTCTGCACTGTGACCGAGTTGAGCACGGGCGAGCTGGTGGGGAAGTTTGACCGGCTGTGGGCGGGGCGGGAAGGCATCGCGGCGGAAATTGCGAGGCGGCTGCCGGGCATCAAAGAGGAGATCAGGCAAGCCGCTGCAGCGGTCCGCACGCTCTTGCCCGCTCGCAACGGATGAGAGCCGGAACAGTCCCTCATTACTCCGGGCCTCGGTACGTATCGCGGAACGCCGCCGTGATTCTCTCCGCCGCTTGCCCATCCCAGGGGTCGGGCGCGCAGCCGGGCTGGTTCTCTTCGGCGAGGCTCTGCTTGTCGTGCGCAATCAGACGGTCGACACCGCCAGTCTGTTCCTCAGTGCTGCACGGCACAGCGGCGCTAATCCTTGCTTCCCCGTTGCCGATTATATAAACTGCTTCGCCGTGCCGCACGGACAATTCGGCCATAGCAGGGAATGGTGCGAATGAAGACGGTCCTGTTCTTTGCTCATTTTTACCCGCCGTGCAATACGGCCGGTTCTTACCGCGCGGGCTGCATGGCGAAGTATCTGCCTGAGTTCGGCTGGCGGCCGCTGGTCATAACAAAGCTCTGGACGCCGGAGAATTGTTCGTACGACCCGGATTGCGTGAAGAACCTGCCGCCGGAACACTTGATCGGCCAGGTCGAAGCACCGGGTGAAGACTCTGAAGGTGGGAAAGGGCCCCTTGGAATCTTAAGACGGCGGCATTACCAGGAATTCTTCGGGCCGAAGACGTATCCCCCACGCTGGACAAGGAACGTGCTCCGGGCCTTGCCCGACATACTCGACGGGCGCGAGGTCGACGCTGTCTGGGCTACGTACAGGCCAAGTGGAAACTTGTATCTTGCCCGCCGGTGT
>JBDREM010000271.1:0-17426 GCA_043819695.1 Planctomycetota bacterium | reverse complement strand
AGTTTGCCTTCCGGTTCAACCGGCGGCGATCACAGCATATCGGCAAGATCTTCCATCGGCTGGTCGAGCAACTGGTCCTGCGACACTCTTCCACCTACCGGAACATCGTGGAATCACAAGAGCCAAGTGCATAAGCAGATCCCCGAGAATCGTCTCAAGCTGACGAACTTGGGTTAGATCCAAGAAAGTGAGAGAATTCACTTGACTATGGTGCATGCGCGATGTAAGGTGTGAACTGGCTCACAGGTAGAACTCGGTGTCAACAGTGGAGGTGAGTCGGATCACAGAAATGGACCAGCGGATTTCAGAACAGACGATCGGCCGGCTCAGCCTGTATCGGCGGCTTCTGGACAAGCTCGCACAAGACGGTATCACCCAGATTTACTCACACGAACTGGCCGAGAAGACGCGGTTCACGCCCGCACAGGTCCGGCGCGACCTGATGCCGGTCGGCCCTGCGGGAAACACACGACGAGGCTATGACGTCGCGGAGTTGATCCGCTCGATCGACGATTATCTCGACGCTCCCGCGGGGCAGCAGGTGGCGGTGGTGGGTATCGGCAACCTCGGCCGGGCGCTCCTCACGTTCTTCTCGGCCCGCCGGCCGAACCTCCATCTGGTCGCCGGGTTCGACATCAATCCCAGCCGCGTCGAGCGGGTCACCCACGGATGTCGGATTCACCACATCGACGAACTGGCCGACATCGTCCGCGAGCAGAACATTACGCTGGTAATACTGTCGGTGCCGTCTGCTGCGGCGCAGGCCGCGGCCGACCAGTGTGTTTCGGCGGGGGTACGCGGCATCCTCAATTTCGCTCCTGTGCCGTTGCGCGTGCCGCCCACGGTGTACGTGTCCAACGTCGACCTGACGATGTGCCTGGAGATGGTCGCATTTTTCGCGAGGCAAACGGATGAAGAACAAGGAAACGACTGACATCATGTCGGTGCTGGAGAAACACGCGGGCGCCCGGCGGGACCTCCTCATCCCGATGTTGCAGGAGGTGCAGGGCCGCTGCGGCTATATCTCGAAGGAGGCCGTGGCGCGGATCGGAGAACACCTCGGTCTTGCCCTCGCCAAGGTCTACGGCGTGGCCACATTCTACAACCAGTTCCGGTTTCAGCCGAAGGGCAAGTATCACTTCGTCGTGTGCCGGGGAACGGCATGTCACGTGAAGGGGTCGCTGAGGGTACTAGAGACGGCCATGAAGCTGCTGAAGCTGAAGCCGGGGCAGACCTCGGCGGATCGGCTGTTCAGCCTCGAGGTCGTCGCCTGCATGGGAGCGTGCGGCCTCTCGCCGGTGATCAATCTCAACGGTGAGTTCCACGCCAAAGTGACGCCGCAGGGCCTCGCCCGAATCATCCAGGAATGCCGCGAAAGGGAAACCGCCAATGCACAGAACTGAAACAAGAGCCAAGTCCGAAAAGCCTGAGCGATGCTGGGCCGAGCCGGGCCGGCCGGCTCCGGAGTTGCTCGCTGGGTTGAAGGCCGGCCCCTTTGCCGCGGCCGCGCCCGAGGAATTGGCGGGCCTGCTCGCGCGACTGCGCCGCGAGCAGGCGGCCCGGCCTGTGATCTTCGTCGGAACCGGCACGTGCGGCCTGGGTGCGGGAGCGGGCAAGACGCTGGCAGCCGTTCGGGCATACGTCGCGGAGCGCCGTACCGACGCCGAGGTCGTCGAGGTGGGCTGCATCGGTCTTTGCTCGGAAGAGCCGATCGTAGACGTTCGCCTGCCGGATAAGGCGCGCGTGAGCTTCGGCGGCGTGTCGGCCGAGAAGGTCCCCGCCCTGCTCGACGCGGCCCTCGGGGGCGAGCCATTGGCCGCGAGCATGATCCTCGGGCAGTTTCGCGATAGTGTCGCCGGCGTCTGGGACGATGTTCCCTATTTCGACGAGCACCCCTTCGTGGTGCGGCAGCGTCGCGTGGTATTGGCGTCGAGCGGCATCGTCGACCCCGGCGACATCGACGAGTATATCGCACGCGGCGGTTATTCAGCGGCGGACCGGGCGCTCAGGACGTTGACGCGGATGGAAGTCTGCGACTTGGTCGAGTCGAGCGGGCTCCGGGGCCGCGGGGGCGGCGGGTTCTCCACCGGCAAGAAATGGAAGTTCGCGCTCGGTGCTCCGGCGGAGCAGAAGTATCTGATCTGCAACGCCGACGAGGGTGATCCGGGCGCGTTCATGGACCGGGCGGTTTGTGAAAGCGACCCGCACCGCCTGATCGAAGGCATGCTCATCGCTGCCTACGCAGTGGGCGCGACGAAGGCCTACGTGTACATTCGTGCCGAATATCCGCTCGGCGTGAAGCGGCTCACCGAAGCGATCGCCCAGGCGCGGCACTACGGGCTCCTGGGAAGGAACATCCTGGACAGCGGGAACAACCTCGAGATCGTCCTGAAAACGGGGGCGGGCGCCTTTGTGTGCGGCGAGGAGACCGCTCTGATTCACAGCCTCGAGGGCAAACGCGGCATGCCGCGCCCGCGGCCGCCGTTCCCCGCCGTCACGGGCCTCTTCGGTTGCCCGACGGTGATCAACAACGTCGAGACGCTCGCCAACCTGCCGATGATCGTCGAACGCGGCCCCGAATGGTTCTCATTGATGGGCACGGCAGGCAGCAAGGGCACCAAGGTATTCGCCGTCTCGGGCACGGTTCGCCGCACCGGACTGGTCGAGGTCCCGATGGGCACGACTCTGCGCGAGATTGTCTTCGACATTTGCGGCGGCATCCCGAACAACAAGAGGTGCAAGGCCGTCCAGATCGGCGGGCCGTCCGGCGGATGCGTCCCCGAGGCACATCTTGACCTCGAGGCCGATTATGAGGTGCTGAAGAGCTTCGGGACCATCATGGGGTCCGGCGGGCTGGTCGTCGTCGACGAATCCACGTGCATGGTGGACTTCGCGAAGTTCTTTATGGAGTTCATCCAGAGCGAGAGTTGCGGCAAGTGTATCCCGTGCCGCGAAGGGACTCGGCGTATGCTGGAAATCCTCCAGGCCATCACCCGGCCCCGACGCGGCGAGGACGCCCTCGACACACTGCTCCGCTTCCGGGGCATCATGCACCTGCGTAAGCTGGCCGAGACGATCAAGGCGACCAGCTTGTGCGGGCTGGGCCAGACGGCCCCCAACCCCGTGCTGAGCACCCTGCGCTGGTTCCGCGACGAATACGAAGAGCATGTGTTCGAGCGCCGCTGTCCGGCGGGGGCCTGCAAAGAGCTTGTGGGAGCGCCGTGTCAGAACGGCTGTCCCGTCGGCACAGAAGTGTGGCGCTATGTCGCCCACATCGCCCGCGGCGAATACGACGACGCCTACCGCGTTATCCGGCAGGCTAATCCGTTCCCTTCCATCTGCGCGCGCGTCTGCCACCATCCGTGCGAGCAGAACTGTCGAGCAAGCACGACCGGCGGCGAACCGATCGCCGTCCGAACGCTCAAGCGGTTCGTCGTAGATCGGGTCGAACCCAACTCGGTCGGATCGCCGGTGGTTCCCGCCGGCCCGGATGCCCCCCGGATTGCGGTGGTTGGCGCCGGGCCCGCCGGGCTGACGGCGGCTCATTACCTCTCCCTGTACGGCTGCCGGGTGGCAATTTTCGAGCGGGAGGTCCGGCCCGGCGGCATGCTGGTGTGCGCGATCCCCGAATATCGATTGCCGCGCGATATCCTCGACAAGGAAATCGCGGCGCTCCTCAACAAAAACATCGAGCTTCGGTGCAACACTGCTCTCGGGCGCGATTTCACCGTCGACAGTCTGTTCGATGACGGATACAGGGCGGTGTACCTGGCCGCTGGCGCTCATCAGAGCCGGAAACTCGATCTTCCGGGCGAGGACGCCGCAGGCGTCATACCAGGAATCCGGTTCCTCAAGGCGCACAACCTCGAGGGCAAAGCCCTCGCACGGGGCCGGGTCGGCATCATCGGCGGCGGGAACTCCGCGATGGACGCCGCCCGGGTGGCGTTCCGCCAACCCGGGGTAACCAGCGTGACGATGTACTATCGCCGGACCCGCGAGGAGATGCCTGCGTATCGCGAAGAGATCGAGGCTGGCCTAGCCGAGGGCATCAGGATCGAAGGACTCATGACACCCGTCGACATACTCGTCCGCGGCGGCACACTCACCGGCCTGCGACTGATCCGGAACAAGCTGGGCGAGCGAGACGCGTCTGGCCGACGGAGCCCCGTGCCGATTCCCGGCTCGGAGTTCGACGTGGATCTTGACACGCTGATCATCGCCATCAGCGAGAGCCCCGAAGCCGATCCGATGGACGGTTTGGGCCAGACCCGCTGGGGCATGTTGGCGGTAAATCGCGAATCCTATATAACCGACCGGACGGGCGTCTTCGGCGGCGGCGACATAACAACCGGCCCGAGCACCGTGATCGAAGCGGTCGCAGCGGGCAAGAATGCCGCGGTGATGATCAGCCGATTCGCCGCGGGCAAGTTGCTTAAGGCTCTGCCGAAGGTGAAGTTGCCCTCGGTCTACGTCGAGCCGGTGGAGGTCGGCGAGGAATTCAATGCGACTGTTCGGGTCGTGGCTCCCGAGCGGCCCGTGGGTGAGCGCCGACGCTGCTTCGACGAGGTCGAGTTGTGCATCAGCGAGAACGCAGCGTTGTGCGAGGCAAGACGCTGCCTGCGCTGCGACTTGGATTTCACTCAGCCGGAGCAGGCGACCGGCATCTGACATTTGACACTGTGAACCTGAGGTAAGAGCATGATTACGCTTGAAGTCGATGGCCGGCAGATTGAGGCCAGCCCGGGCGAGACCATCTTGAGCGCCGTGACCCGACACGGCATACACATCCCGACGCTCTGCCACATAGACGGCCTGCCGCCCAGCGGGGCCTGCCGCCTTTGTGTCGTCGAAGTCGAAGGCGCTCCTTCACTGACCCCGTCCTGCTCCTCCGCGGCCGCACCCGGGATGAGGGTTCGCACCAACACTCCGCGGGTGCTGGACGCGCGCCGGACCATCGTCGAGCTGCTGCTCAGCAGCCATCCCGACGATTGCCTCTACTGCGCGCGAAATGGCAAGTGTACGCTCCAGACTCTCGCCGAAAACCTGGGCGTCCGCCAGCGCCTGTATCGCGGAAGGAAGACGCCCCGCCCGATGGACGTCTCGAGCCTGTCGATCATCCGGGACCCGGAGAAGTGCATTCTGTGCGGCAAGTGTGTGCGCGTGTGTGAAGAGATACAGGGCGTCGCGGCGATCGATTTCATCGGACGCGGCTGCAACGCGTTCATCGGCACTGCATTCGATGGCGGCCTGAACCTCTCGACGTGCGTCAACTGCGGCCAGTGCATCCTCGTGTGTCCGACGGGCGCCCTGACCGAGCATTCCTACATCAACGAAGTGGTTGCAGCGCTGTCTGACCCGACGAAGACGGTCGTAGTGCAACACGCGCCGAGCGTCTCGGTCACCCTCGCCGAGGAGTTCGGCGTGAAGGCCGGGCAGGACGTCGACGGGAAAATGGTGGCGGCGCTGCGCCGGCTTGGATTCGATCGCGTGTTCGACACCGGCTTCACGGCCGACCTGACCATTATGGAAGAAGGCTCGGAACTCGTCCAGCGGATCAAGGAAGGCGGCCGCCTGCCGATGCTGACCAGTTGCTCGCCGGGCTGGATCAAGTTCCTCGAACACTTCTATCCGGACTTCATCCCGAATGTCTCGACCTGCAAGAGCCCGCAGCAGATGATGGGCGCGGTGATCAAGAGCTTCTTTGTCGAACGGGAGGGGATCGCCCCGGCCGATCTGGTGAGTGTCTCGATCATGCCCTGCACCGCGAAGAAGTTCGAGAGTTCCCGGCCCGAAATGGCTCGGAACCACATCCCCGACGTCGACTATGTCCTCACCACTCGCGAACTGGGCCAGATGCTCCGGATGTTCGGCGTCGACCTGATGGGGATGGAACCGGAAACGGCGGACACTCCGTTCGGCGAACGGACGACGGCGGGCAAGATTTTCGGCGCGAGCGGCGGTGTGATGGAGGCCGCGGTCCGATCCGCCCATTACCTGCTCACCGGAACCGAGCTGGCCGAGTTGGAAATCCAGCCACTTCGCGGCCTCGAAGGTGCAAAAGAGCTGCACGCGAACTTCGGAGATCTTGAATTGGGAGCCGCCGTGGTGAGCGGCTTGGGCAACGCCCGGGCACTGCTCGACCAGGTTCGCGCCGGCCGAAACGACCTCCACTTCATCGAGATCATGACCTGCCCCGGCGGCTGCATCAACGGCGGCGGACAGCCGCTCGGAGCAGACATAAACGCCGTCCGGGCACGCATGCGAGCCCTCTATCGAATCGACCGTGACGAGACCGTCCGTGTCAGCCACAAGAATGAATGCGTGCAACGCCTCTATGACGAGTTCCTCGGCGGACCTCTGGGCGAGGCGAGCCACCGGCTGCTGCACACCCGGTATGCCAAGCGCGACGTTCTCGTTTAGGCGGGTTGCGGGAATTGAAACAAGGAGCAGTCATGAGCACAAGCAAGACCGTGATGATTGTCGATGACGATCCCGACGTCCTGGAGCAGTTGCGGCACGCCCTGAAACAAGGCGGCTACCAAGTGGTTGCGGCCGGCAGCGAAGAGGAAGCGGAGGATCTGTTCCTCTCGGTCAAGCCGGACCTCGCGATTCTCGACCTGATGATGGACCACATGGACTCCGGGTTTGTGCTCGCTCGCCGGCTGAAAAAGCTCTACGAGGGAACCCCGGTCATTCTGCTGACCGCCGTGACGAGCCAGACCGGCATCTCGTTTGAGGCGCCGTCCGACGACACCCGATCCTGGCTGACGGTCGACAAAGTGCTCGATAAGCCTGTACGATCCGAACAGGTGCGCACCGAGGTCCGCCGCCTTCTTGGGGAGCCGCCCGAATCCCAAGCGGCCGCCCCGCACGGCCACTGAGAGTCTAGGCGATCCGCTATGCAGCTGTTCCCCTTCGTGACGACCATTGCCGAGCGGTGCCGCGTGTGCTACACCTGCGTCCGCGAGTGTCCGGCCAAGGCCATCCGCATCCGCGACGGCCAGGCCGAGGTGCTGCCCGAGCGGTGCATCTGCTGCGGCAACTGCGTCAAGGTCTGCAGCCAGGGGGCCAAGCAGATTCTCAGCAGCATCGACTTGGCCAACCGGGTTCTCAAAGGCGAGACACCGGTGGCCGCCTGCATCGCGCCGAGCTTCCCGGTCGAGTTCGGCGACATCAAGCCGGAGCGGCTTGTCGGGATGCTCGGCCGGCTCGGGTTCGACAGCGTGGTCGAGGTCGCATTCGGGGCGGACCTGGTGGCCGACCGGTACCGCTCCCTCGTTGCGCAGGACGGAGGCGGCCATATCGCCACGTCCTGCCCGGCGCTGGTTGAGTACGTGTGCCGCTACGAGCCCGACCTCGTCGCCCGATTGGCACCGATCGTCTCGCCCATGGTCGCCACAGCCCGCATGCTCCGCTCGCTCCACCCCCTGGGAATCCGGGTGGTCTTTATCGGCCCGTGCATCGCGAAGAAGCGGGAAGCCGAGGATCAGCGGGTCGCGGGCGACGTCGACGCCGCCCTCACCTTCGTTGAACTCCGCGAGATGTTCAAGGAACACCGCATCGAACCGGAGGAGACGGAGCCGGGCGAGTTCGATCCGCCGCGAGCCGGGCTCGGGGCGCTGTTTCCGATCAGCCGGGGTCTGCTCCAAGCGGCTGGAATCAGCGAAGACCTGCTCACCAACAACATCGTGGCGACCGACGGTCGGCGGAATTTCGTCGAAGCGCTCAAGGACTTCCATTCCGGGGAACTGCGCACCGGCCTACTGGAGATTCTCTGCTGCAACGGCTGCATCATGGGGCCGGGCATGACCACGGGCGACAACCTGTACCGCCGCCGCGAGAAGGTCAGCCGGTTCGCGCGCGAGCGGCTCGCCGACTTCGACGAGGACGCCTGGCGCCGCGACATTGCCCGGTTTGCCAATCTCGACCTGAGTCGTACCTACCAAGCGCATGACACCCGCATCCTGATCGATGCCGACAGCGGGGAGATCCAGAAGGAGCTGGCCCGAATGGGCAAGCTCCAGCCGGAAGACGAGTTGAACTGCGGCGCCTGCGGCTACGACACCTGCCGCCAGCACGCCATCGCCATCGTGAAGGGGCTGGCCGAGAGCGAGATGTGCCTGCCCTACACGATCGAGGAACTGCGGTGCGCGCTCGACGAGGTGGCCCAATCCCACGATCAACTGGCCGACACGCGAGCCGCACTGATGCAGGCGGAGAAACTGGCCAGCATGGGCCAGCTCGCGGCAGGCATCGCCCACGAGGTCAACAATCCGCTGGGCGTTGTGCTGCTCTACTCCCACATGCTTCTCGACCAGGTGCAGGATCCCGCGCTGCGCGACGACCTGAAGATGGTGGCCGAACAGGCGGACCGCTGCAAGAAGATCGTCTCGGGCCTGCTGCACTTCGCCCGCCGGAACAGGGTCCTGCGCCAATCGGTCGACGTGTACGGACTGGTCACGCACAGCATCGGCGCGATGCGTCTGCCGTCTCGCATCGAGACACAGGTGGTCCGCACGACCGAAAACACGTCGGCCGAACTGGACCGGGACCAGATCATCCAGGTGTTGACCAACCTGGGGACCAACGCCGTCGATGCGATGCCCGACGGCGGCCGCATCACCATCGAGGTCGGCGGCGACGAGAGTCATGTGAGTTTGGCGGTCAGCGACACCGGGCACGGCATCCCAGAGAGCCGGCGAAGCAAGATATTCGAGCCGTTCTTCACCACCAAGCAGATAGGCAAGGGGACCGGCCTGGGGCTGGCGGTAAGCTACGGCATCATCAAGATGCACAAGGGCGACATTTCGTTCGCCTCCAACGCCGAACCCTCGGCCGGCCCGACAGGTACGACTTTCACGGTCACGCTGCCCCGGCGCGGCGGAGATGAGTAGACGGAGCAAAGCAATGGCAGCATGCGTTCTGATTGTGGACGACGACCCCGATGTGCTGGTGCAGACCCGAGCCCACCTCGAGGCGGCGGGCTACGAGGTCATGGCCGTCGACAATACGGCCGAGGCCGAGCGCGTCATCGACGAGGCGACGCCCGATATCGCCGTCCTCGACCTGATGATTGAGGAAGTGGACAGCGGCTTCATCCTTTGCCACAAGACCCGGCGCAAGCATCCCGGGCTCCCGATCATCATGGTCTCGGGCGTGGCGGGCGAGACGGGCCTCGCATTCGACGTCCGGGGCGGCGAAGGTCAGGCCTGGTTGAAGGCCGACGTGTTCCTCAACAAGCCCGTGCGGCCCGAACAGTTGCGCCGCGAGATCGAGCGGCTGCCGGCCGCGGGCAGAAAGCCGCAGAAATAGGACGCTCCATGGATACGCTACGAGTAATGGTGGTTGACGACGAGCCCGGAATGCAGCTGGGCATAAAGCGCGTACTGCGTGATTTCACGGTCCACATGCCCGAGATCGAAGGGGCGGTGGGCTTTGAGGTCGAAGGGTTCGCGGACGGCGCGGCCGCGCTCGACCGGATACAGGCCGCTCGGCCCGATATCCTCCTGCTCGACCACCGCCTGCCGGACATCACCGGGATGGAAATCCTGGACCGGCTCCGGAACACCGACGACAGCGAAATGCTGGTCATCATGATTACCGCCTACGCGTCCATCGAGACCGCCCTTTCGGCGGCGAAGCGCGGGGCGTACGATTTTCTGGCCAAGCCCTTCACGCCCGACGAGTTGACGTCCACCGTGCGGAAGGCAGCGGGCCGGCTCATCCTGCAGCGCCAGGCGAAGCGGCTGGCCGAGGAGAAGCGGCAGGTCCGGTTCCAGTTCATCTCGGTCCTCGCCCACGAACTGAAGGCGCCCCTCAACGCCGTCGAGGGCTACCTGCGCCTGGTCAGAGATCACACGCTGGGCGACAGCCTGGACGCGTACACGGAAATGGTCGCCCGCAGCCTCGTCCGCGTCGACGGAATGCGGAAACTGATTTTCGACCTGCTCGACATGACGCGGATCGAGTCAGGCCAGAAGAAGCGCAGCTTCGAGGAATTCGATGTTCGATCCGTCGCAAAGGACGTCATCGAGACGCTGTCGCTGGACGCTCGCGACCGCGGCATCACTGTCGAGTTGCACGCGGACGGCGCGGTGCCGGTCTACGCCGACCGCGGCGAGATCAACATCGTAATGAGCAACCTGGTGTCGAACGCGCTGAAATACAACCGCGACGGCGGCCGGGTCGACGTGGCCCTCCGGCGCGACGGCAGCCGCATCGTGCTCGAAGTCACGGACACCGGCATCGGCCTCGGCCCCGAGGAGGCGGCGAAGTTGTTCAGCGACTTCGTGCGGATCAAGAACGAGAAGACCAAGAATATTCTGGGCAGCGGGCTCGGCCTGTCGACGGTGAAGAAGATCGCCACGCTCTACGGTGGAGACGTATCTCTCAACGGCGAACCCGACAAGGGCAGCACATTCACGGTGACCCTGATGGCGCACTCAGACAAGGAGACGGCCCGGTGCAAGACGGCAAGTATGTGATCCTGTGCATCGATGACGACCCGGACATCCGCGTGATTCTTCGCAAAGTCCTGGAAGCCGCCGGCCATGTTTGCGTCGTGGCGGCCGGGGCGAAAGAGGGCTTGCACGCCTACAAGAGCGTCCGGCCCGACCTCGTCATCGTCGATTTGATGATGGAAGAGATCGATTCCGGGGCCGCGTTCGTTCGCGACCTCGCACTTCTGGATAACACCGCCCCCGTCTGCATGCTCAGTTCGGTGGGTGACGAGTTGGCGATGAATATCGACGCCGAGTCGCTGGGGCTGGCCGCCGTGTTTCAGAAACCGGTCGACGCCGCCCGACTGGTGGCCAGCGTCAAGGCGCAGCTCGGCTAGAACGGCGCAAGGAACCGCTCCGATGACTCGATCCCAGGTGATCGAAATGCTCAACACGAAACCAGCCGGCGCGCTGCTGGTCCGGGCCGACCGCGCCCGTGCGGCGACGTGCGGCGAGTCGGTCCACCTGCGCGGGATCATTGAATACAGCAACCATTGCGGACGGCGCTGCGCCTATTGCGGCATCAACGCCGACAACCGGTCGCTCCAGCGCTACCGGCTGACCATGGCCCAGGTCCGTACCATCGCCGCCGAAGCCGTTGGCCGAGGCGTCCGCACGATTGTCCTCCAGGCCGGCGAGGATCCGGCATTTACGGCGGACAAGATCGCCGCGATAGTCGAGACGGTCAAGTTGCTCGGCGACGTAGCCGTCACGCTCAGTTGCGGCGAGTTCCACCGCGACGCGTACCGGCGGATGCGGGACGCCGGGGCCGACCGGTACCTCATCAAGTTCGAGACCTCCAACGAAGCCCTCTATGAGCGCCTGCACCCCGATTCCCGTCTGGACGACCGGCTGTGCTGCATTCGGGATCTCGCGGACCTCGGCTTCCAGACCGGCTCGGGCTCGCTGGTGGGCCTGCCCGAACAGACGGTCGAGGACATCGCCGACGATCTCCTGCTTGCCGTCGCTCTGGAACTGGATATGGCGACGTTCAGCCCGTTCCTCCCACACCCCCAGACCCCCCTCGCCGCCGAGACGGGCGGGACGGGCGAACTCGCCCTGCGAACGCTGGCCGCAGCCCGGTTGCTGCTGCCCCACGCACACATCCCCGTCAGCACCGCCCTGGCCACGGCGTGTGACGACGGATATCGCCGCGGGCTGCAGGCCGGCGCCAATGTGGTGATGGCCAACCTGACCCCGCCTGACGCGGCCCGCCACTACGACTTGTACCCGGGCAAGACGACACGACGCGCCGGACGCGACCCGGTCGATCACTTGCGCGGCCTGATCGAGTCGCTCGGACGAACGACCGCGACAGACCGCGGGGACTCTCTAAGACAGGCGCCAGTCGGCGCCGGACGGAGTGAACGGTGAGCACACTCGAGACCACGCACAGGACCGTCGACGACGATGAGACCTCTCGCTACCTCGTTGACGGCCACGATTTCATCGATGACGGCGCCATCCACGAGGAACTGCGCCGGCACGCCAATCCCGACCCGACGCACGTGCGCGAGATAACGGCCAAGGCCCTGAAGCTTCAGCGGCTCGATCCGCCGGAGACCGCCGCCCTGCTCAACGTACAGGACGAGACGCTCTGGCAGGAGATGTTCGACACCGGCCGGGAGATCAAGAACAAGGTATACGGGCCGCGCGTGGTGGTATTCGCCCCGCTCTATTGTAGCAACCTGTGCACGAACTCATGCACCTATTGCGGCTTCCGCGCCGAGAACAGCGACCAGGTCCGCCGCCGGCTCTCGACCGAAGACGTGCGGAGCGAGACCGAAGCCCTCATCGCGAAGGGACACAAGCGGCTCATCGTGGTCTACGGCGAGCATCCCTCAACAGGCATCGACTACATCACCGACACCATTCGCACGATTTATGCCACCAAATCGGGCGTCGGCCCCGACGGCGCGGCGGCGGGCGAGATACGCCGCGTCAACGTCAACGCGGCGCCGATGAGCATTGAAGACCTGCGCAGGATGGCCGAGGTCGGCATCGGCACGTTCCAGGTGTTCCAGGAAACCTATCACCACGACACCTATCGACGTGTTCATCCGAGAGGTCCCAAGAGCGACTACCGCTGGCGCCTGTACGCCCTCCACCGCGCGCAGGAAGCCGGTATCGACGACGTCGGTATCGGGGCGCTGTTCGGCCTCTACGACTGGCGGTTTGAAGTGATGGGGCTCCTCCACCACACGATCGACCTCGAAGAACGCTTCAACGGCGTCGGCCCCCACACGATTTCGTTCCCACGTCTCGAGCCGGCACAGAACGCGCCGATCACCGTGCAGAGCCGCTACGGCGTCAGCGACTCCGACTTCCGGCGGGTCATTGCCGTCCTGCGCCTCTCCGTCCCCTACACCGGGATGATCGTTACGGCCCGCGAGAAGCCGGAGATCCGCCGGGCCGCGTTCGAACTGGGCTGCACGCAGACCGACGCCTCGACGCGCATCGGCGTGGGCGCCTACAGCGAGCGCGGCAACGTGCAGGAACTCGGCCGCCAGCAATTCATGCTCGGCGACATGCGGGAGCTGGATGATGTGGTCCGCGAGTTCTCCGAGATGGGCCAACTCACCAGCTTCTGCACCGCCGGCTACCGGTGCGGCCGCACGGGCGACTACTTCATGGGCATCGCCAAGCAGGGGAAGACACATCATTTCTGCATCCCCAACGCGATACTGACACTGACCGAATACCTCCTCGACTATGCGTCGCCCCAGACGCGCGAGGCGGGGATGAAGGTTATCGAGAGCCGTCTGGCCGAACTGCCCGAGGCGTTGAGACCCCAGATTCGAACGCGGCTCGAGGAGATCAAGAATGGCAAGCGCGATGTCTTCGTGTGAGACGCAACCGGCCGAGATCGCGGGCATTCCCGCCGGCATGCCGCTGCCGGAAGCCCTGGGGCGCGCCGCTGAGGCCTGCCGGCAGAGCCTCGGCGCCCGGATACGGTTTGTCGCTCTCTCCGGACCACGCTGGGCGTATCTGGCGGGCGAGCGCGATGCGTCTCCCGCGATGCGCCCGTTCCGCCGCGAGCTCCTCACGCCGGCCGTCGGCCTGGTCGCGGACCTGCGTGAGTTGATCCCCAACGACCAATGGCATCGGATACTCGATGCGCTTCGAGACCTGATTGCCCGGAGCACGTGATGAGCAACGCCACACGCACTGAACGCGACCTGCTGGGGACGATGGAGATTCCGGCCGGCGCCCTGTGGGGCATTCACACCGCGCGGGCGGTCGAGAACTTCAGCATCTCCGGGCGCCGCATACACCCCGCATTGATTCACGCCTATGGCGAGGTCAAGCTGGCAGCGGCCACGGCCAATCACGCCCTGGGCTATCTCGACGACGAACAGTTTCAGCATGTCGCTTCCGCCTGCCGCGAGATGGCCGGCGGCGACCTCGACGAGCAGATTGTCGTCGATGCCTTCCAGGGAGGAGCCGGCACCTCGACCAACCTCAACGTCTGCGAAGTCATCGCCAATCGGGCGCTGATCCTCGCGGGCCGGAAGCCGGGCGGCTATGAGTTCATCGATCCGCTGGAAGACGTGAATAGGCACCAATCGACGAACGACACCTATCCGACCGCTCTGCGGATCGCCATTTTCCGGGGCTTGAAGCGGCTTGAGACGGCCGTGACCATGCTCCAGGAGCAGTGCCAGGCCAGGGAGCGCGAGTTTGCCGACGTGCTGAGGACGGGGCGTACCGAAATGATGGACGCCGTGCCCGTGACGCTGGGCCGCACGTTCGGCGCGTGGTCCGAGGCGTTCGCTCGTGACCGCTGGCGCGTGTACAAGTGCACCGAACGCATTCGCGTGGTCAACCTGGGCGGCACCGCGGTGGGGACTGGGCTGGGGGCGCCTCGGCCGTACATCTTCCGCGTGGTCGACGACCTGCGGGCCATTGTCGGCCTGCCCATCGCGCGCGCCGAGAACCTCTTCGAGGCCACGCAGAACTGCGACGTCTACGTCGAAGTCTCCGGCATCTTGAAAGCCGTGGCGATGAACCTGCTCAAAGTCTCGGGTGACCTTCGGCTGATGGCGTCGGGGCCCACGACCGGGTTCGGCGAGATCGTGCTGCCCCAGCTTCAGGCCGGCAGCTCCATCATGCCCGGAAAGGTCAACCCCGTGATCCCCGAGATGATGGCGCAGGCTGCGATACAAGCCGCCGCTCTCGACCAGGCCGCCGCGTTTGCGGCCGGATCGGGCCAGCTCGAACTCAACGCATTCCTGCCGCAAATCGCCGCCAACCTGCTTGAGGTGCTCGACCTGCTGATCGGGTCGTGCCGGGCGGCGGCCGAGAAGTGCATCGGCGGCATCACCGCCAAGACCGACCGATGCCGCGATCTGGCCCTGCACAGCGCGGCCCTGGCAACAGTGCTCGTGCCCGTGGTCGGATACCACACCGCAACGGCGATTGCAGCCGCCATGCGAGACGAGACCCTCGACCTGTTCGCAGCCGCGCAGAAGGTCGCCGGCTTGTCGCGCAAGAACGTCGACGCGCTCATCACGCCCGCGGCCGTCAACGAGCTGGGCTTTGTGACTCGGGGCAAAGACGAGGAGACGGGGCAATGAGGAACGCTCCGTCCGGCGTTCGCCTGCACATCGGCCTGTACGGCCGCCGCAACGTGGGCAAGTCGTCGCTACTCAACGCCATCATCGGCCAGGACGTATCCATCGTATCCGACGTGCCTGGTACCACCACCGACGTGGTGGCCAAGGCGATGGAGCTGAAGCCGCTCGGCCCGGTGCTCTTCCTGGATACGGCCGGGATGGACGACGTCGGCGAACTGGGAGAGAAGCGAATTGAGCGCAGCGTCCGCGCAATGGACCGGACCGACATCGCCCTGCTGCTGACGGACAATGGCATCGGCGAGTTCGAAACCCGATTGCTCAGCGAGTTGGCCGAACGCAAGATTCCGCGCGTCGTCATCTTCAGCAAGTCCGACCTGTCCGAGCCGTCGGATGAGGCGAGGGAACGCGCGTTGGAGCTTGCCGACGCCGTTGTGGCGGCGTCGGTTGTTACGGGAGCCGGGGTCGCGGAGACGCGCGACGCTCTCATTCGGCATGCCCCCGCTGATTTCATCAACAGCACCGGCGTCCTGCCCGATCTGGTCGGGCCCGGCGACGTGGTCGTCCTGGTCGTACCCATCGATCTGGAAGCGCCGAAGGGCCGGTTGATTCTGCCGCAGGTGCAAGTCATCCGTGAAGTGCTCGACTGCGATGCCCGTGCGATTGTGGTCAAGGAGCGCGAACTGGCCGATACGCTCGACATGCTGAAAGTACCGCCCCGGCTAGTAGTGACCGATTCACAAGCGATTCTCAAGGTCGCCGCTGACGTGCCCCTGAGCGTGCCGGTCACCGGCTTCTCGGTCCTGTTCGCCCGATGGAAAGGCGACCTGGAGACGTTCGTGCGGGGGACGCTGGCCATCGACACACTCCAGCCGGGCGACCGCGTGCTGGTGGCCGAGGCCTGCACGCACCATCCGATCGGCGACGACATCGGCCGCGTCAAGATCCCGCGCTGGCTGCGGCAATACGTCGGCGGCGACCTGGAATTCAGCCACGTACACGGCCACGATTTCCCCGAGGAGCTGACGGACTACCAACTCATCATCATGTGCGGCTCGTGCATGCAGAACCGCCGCGAGGTGCTGACGCGCCTCAACCGCTGCCGGCAGGCGAACGTGCCGGCGGCGAACTACGGCCTGGTCATTGCGTTCTCGCTCGGCGTCTTCGCACGAATGCTGTCGCCGTTCCCGAGGCTGCAGGAGGTGATTGATCGCCGCGCCGCGAAGAGCAACTGACGCCCGTCGACCGCGTGGGGTCCGAAAACTCAGTGCGCTGTGAAAAGGCGCCCATCTTCAGCGGGTGAGATTCCCGCCTGGCCCTTGTCGCTCCGGCCAGTAACAATCGGAGCGGCTGCGAAGGTAACGACGCAGCCGAAGCCTCCGGTGCAGAGGGTCGCAAGGCGACTCGGCGAGCGAGCGGGCCGTAACGTGAGTGAGCGCTGAGCAGGCCTCGAAAGACACGAGGCGGGAGCCGACCCGCCTGAGTTTGGGGGAAGGCCGCCGCCGCTCGACGGCAAGAGCGAAGCATCCAGCGGTCCCGCCGGGGTGATGGCGACGGCATGCACGCACACGGAGATGGAGCGCAACACGGGAAGCCCCGGCGGTCGAGGGACGTGCCCTCGAACCCGCAGCCCGCGAGGGACAGGCGGGGCCGCCTGGAGTGGCGGAGAGGCCCGTAGTACCGAGGAAGCCGGGTAACGCCGGTGGAGGGAAGGGGCCTGAGTTCAAGGCCAGCGCACGACGTGGCGTGGGACCGGGAGATTGGCGTGAGCCTATCAACTCCCCCAACGGTTCAGAAGCTGCAGGCGGCGTTGCGTGCCACAGCGAAGGGAGAGCCGGGCTATCGCTTTTATGCCCTGTACGACAAGGTATGCCGCGAGGACGTGCTGACCCATGCCCACGCCTTGTGCCGTGCCAATCGCGGTGCTCCGGGCGTGGATGGTGAGACGTTCGCGGTCATCGAGTCAGACGGGTGTGAGCGGTGGCTGGGCGTATTGGCGCGAGAGCTGAAGGAGAAGGCCTATCGCCCACAGGCAGTGAAGCGGGTGTGGATTTCGGCTCCTCCGGCGCGGATTTAGGTTAACGGAAAGGGAGAACTGCGGCGTCCGGGGCGCGCCACGCGACGACGAGGCCGTCGCAAAACGCTTTGGGGCTTTGGCATATAGAGGCGGCCCGGTGGCGCAGTCAGTCCGCGTCCCGGGGCCATGAGAAAAGGCAGTATCTGGCTCGATACCGCCTGATGGCTCCCCATTCCGAACGAGCTTCAAGCGTTGGCTGTTTTTCGGCCGTGTGCAGCCGAGAATCGGCCCGCGGGTCGCGTCAGATCGGGCCGCCAGGGGTCTTAGTGCTCTGGT
>JBDREM010000270.1:0-20545 GCA_043819695.1 Planctomycetota bacterium | reverse complement strand
AGTTTGCCTTCCGGTTCAACCGGCGGCGATCACAGCATATCGGCAAGATCTTCCATCGGCTGGTCGAGCAACTGGTCCTGCGACACTCTTCCACCTACCGGAACATCGTGGAATCACAAGAGCCAAGTGCATAAGCAGATCGACACAATTGGCTCGTTCCTTTAATTACATGCGGCTCAATAACTACCTACTACTACCCGCAGCTGGGCCTTCACCCTACAACTGTTTTCGATTTATTGGTGAAATATTCGGGCTAAATGCTGGAACACGGGCAGGAAGGGGGATCTCCCTCATAAGCGCGGCGGCGGATGCCTTTCTGAAAGTCACGCCTGGCCCGTCTCGTCAATTTTCTCCCCCAGGTGGTGGGATAATCGCCCGTGACGCACCCGGTGCAAAGGCTGGTATCCTGGACGCCCAGACAGGAACCCAGGTCCGACGCAGCCAGGTACCGCAAGCTGTCCACGCCCAGTGCCTTTGCCATTGCGGCCATTGTTGCTTCTGAAGGCGCGGCGGCGCGGGCAGGCGGAATGTATTTTGCCGCAAACAGTTCGCTCAGGCTGGACATGTCGATGCCGTAGAAGCAGGGGGCGATGATCGGGGGACAAGCTACTCGCACGTGAACCTGTCGGGCTCCACCGCGCTGGCGAAGCATGCCGGCGACCTGGGCCAGGGTGGTGGCACGGACTATGGAGTCCTCCACGAGGAACACACGCTTGCCCGATATCACCGCAGGCAGTGGGGTGTACTTGCTCCTGGCCTTTGACCCGCGAGCAGAAAGGGACTCGATGAAGGTTCTCCCGACGTAGCGGTTGCGGATGAGGCCTTCGACGGGTGGGATTCCCAGGCGGTAGGCAAAGGCGTCGGCGGCGGCCTTGGCGGTGTCGGGAACAGGCACAACGATGCAGGAGTCGTCGAGCTTCTGGTCTTCCCTCTCCGCGAGTCGGCGGCCTGCCTGTGAGCGGGCGGCGTACACGCTGGAGCCGGCGATGATGCTGGCGACGTTCGAGAAGTATACCCACTCGAAGAAGCAGTGGGCGTGTCGCCTGCGTTTGGCGAATCGTTCGAAGCGCAGCCGCCCGTTTTCGACTATGGCCATCTCGCCCGGGGCGACGTCGCGGATGTCGGTGAAGCCCATGTTCGCCAATGCTACCGACTCGCTGGCGGCAGCGAAGAGCCTGCCGCTGACCGCCCAGCTTAGCGGACGAAAGCCCAGCGGGTCGCGGGCGACGAAGAGCCGCCCCATCGCGTCCAGAAAGGCGAGGTTGCAGGCTCCATCGAACGCCCGCGCGAGAGAGCTCATGACTCGGCGCAGGTCTGGGAGCTTTTGTCTGCGAAGCTGGTAAGAGAGGGCGTGCAGGATCATTTCGGTGTCGGTATTGAGGCTGAAGTGGTAGTGCTGGCGGGCCAGGAGGCGGTCACGCAACTCGGTGAAGTTAGCCAGGTTGCCGTTGAAGGCGAAGCAGAACCATTTCCACAGGCGGCCGTGGCGGCGCTCGAAGGGCTGGGCGTGGCGGATGTCGTCGGCGCCGCAGGTGGCGTAGCGGGTGTGGCCAATGGCGGCCGGGCCGGCGCATTCGGCCAACAATTCGCGACAGCGCCGGCCGTTGGACATGCCGAAGGCCTCGGCGACTGTACCCAGGCCCTTGCAAGTGGTAAGCAGTTGCTCGCGGCCCGGGCGAAAGCTGCTCAGGCCGGCGGCCAGTTGCCCGCGGTTCTGGAGGTCGAGCAGCATGCCGGGCATTAGCGATACGACGTCGCCGCTGCTGACGAGCCGCTCTGCCGGGCCCGACTTGGCAGCCGGTCGGTCCAGCCAGCACAGTGCCGCGAGCCCGCATTCGTGCCGCAGGTCCTCGCTCACGTTTGTGCCTCCTGCCGCCGAAGGGCCTGGGCCTGATACTCCTGGATGCTGCACACGTCCGGTCGGCCCGAGCGGAGGGCGGCGATGCCGTCAATGACAGCCGCCGCCGCGGTGGCCGTTGTCACCAACGGCACGCCGTGGGCGACGGCGCTGATGCGAATGGCGGATTCGTCCGCGCGGGGCCTGCGGCCGGAAGGTGTATTGATGATGAGAGAGATCTGTCCGTTCTTTACGGCATCCACCACGTGTGGACGGCCTTGGCCGACCTTGTTGATCCGCTGGTTTGCGACGCGGTGACGGTCGAGGAACGCGCTGGTGCCCTCGGTGGCCAGAATCTCGAAGCCCATCGCCCTCAGTCGGCGGATGGCCGGCAGCAGGAAGGCCTTGTCGGCATCTTTGACGGACACAAACGCTTTGCCGCCCAGCGGCAGGAGCGTGCCGGCTGCGATCTGGCTCTTGGCATATGCGAGGGCAAAGTCCCTGTCTATGCCCATCACTTCGCCGGTGGATTTCATCTCTGGCCCTAGCACCGCGTCGACGCCCGGGAAGCGGCTGAAGGGGAAAACCGACTCTTTCACGGCCACGTGCCCCAACCGCCCGGGCTGCCGGTCCAGGCCCATCGAGGCCAAGGTCTGGCCGAGCACGACGCGCGCGGCGACCTTTGCGATGGGCACGCCGGTGACCTTGCTGACGAACGGGACGGTGCGGCTGGCGCGAGGGTTGACCTCCAGTACGTACAGGTCGCGCCTTTCCGTCACCGCAAATTGCGCGTTCATCAGTCCGAGCACTCCGACCTCCCTCGCCAGGTCGGCCGTGGCCCGGCGGACCTGTTCGACGATCTGCCGGTCAAGGTTCTGCGGAGGCAGGACCATCGCCGCGTCCCCGGAATGAACCCCTGCGTATTCGATGTGTTCCAGGATACCCGCCACATACACTTCCTTGCCGTCGGCCACGGCGTCCACGTCCAATTCAACGGCATCTTCCAGGAACTTGTCGATAAGCACCGGCCGGCCGTCGGAGGTCTCCAGTGCGGCGGCCACGAACGGGGCCAGTTCCTCGGGCGTGTACACGATCTCCATCGCCCGGCCGCCCAGCACGTAGGAAGGCCGGACCATTACGGGATATCCCAGCGCGGCCGCTGTCTTCTGCGCCTGCGGGACCGAGTCGGCCATGTCGTTGGCCGGCTGCCGCAGCCCCAGCCGGCTGACGATCTGGCTGAACTGGCGGCGATCTTCAGCTCTGGCGATTGAGGTCGATGGCGTCCCCAGAATGGGCACGCCTGCCGACGCCAGGTCCGCCGCCAGGTTCAGCGGCGTCTGGCCGCCGAACTGAAGGACGAGTCCCATCGGCCGTTCGCGGTGGACAATCTCCAGCACATCCTCGCTTGTAAGCGGCTCGAAGTACAGCCGGTCGGAAATATCGTAGTCTGTGGAGACGGTTTCGGGATTACAGTTGACCATCACGGCCGCATAGCCCATCTCCCGCAGAGCCGCGACGGCCTGCACGCAGCAATAGTCGAACTCCAGGCCTTGACCTATGCGGTTTGGCCCGCCGCCCAGGATGACAACCGCGGGCCTGTCGTCGCGGCCGGTCTCGTCCTCCTGGGCGTAGGTGGAATAGTAGTAAGGGGTGTAGGCCTCGAATTCTCCGCCGCAGGTGTCAACCTGCTTGAAGACGGCGCGGATGCCCGCCCCGTAGCGCTGGCGGCGGACGGCCAGCTCCCCCGCCCCGCTCAGGCGGCCCAACTGGACGTCGGAGAAGCCCATCCGCTTTGCAGCCAGAAGCTCCGAGTCGGTCAGAGTCCCCTTTTCGGCCAGTTCGGCTTCGGCGGAAACTATCTGGGCAATGTTGTCCAGGAACCACGGGTCAATACCCGTCAGTTCGTGAATCTGGTCTTGGCTCATGCCCTGCTGCATCGCCAGCCGTATCAGGAACAGCCTGCCGTCGCAAGGCTGAACGAGCCTGCGCCGCAGTTCCTCCGCGTCAAGCTTCTCAGACAGAACGTCCCGGCCATCAGCTCCCAGCCCGGACCGGCCGGTCTCGAGGCCCCGCAGGGCCTTTTGCAAAGCCTCCTTTAAGGTCCTTCCGATGGCCATCACCTCGCCCACGCTCTTCATGCTGACCGTGAGCAGATCGGCGGCGGCAGGGAACTTCTCGAAGGTGAAGCGCGGGACCTTGACCACGCAGTAGTCGATGGTCGGTTCGAAGCAGGCCGGAGTCCGGCGGGTGATGTCGTTGGCGATCTCGTCGAGCCTCATGCCCACGGCCACTTTGGCGGCGATCTTGGCGATGGGGAAGCCGGTGGCCTTTGAGGCGAGGGCAGACGACCGGCTGACGCGCGGGTTCATCTCGATCGTCACGCGCCTGCCCGTGCGCGGGTTGACCGCGAACTGTATGTTACAGCCGCCGGTCTCGACGCCGACGGCGCGTATGATCTTCAACGACTCGTCTCGCATCTGCTGGTACTGGCGGTCTGTAAGCGTCTGCGCCGGCGCCACGGTGATGGAGTCGCCGGTATGGACGCCCATGGGATCGAGGTTCTCGATGGAACAGACTATGACAGCGTTGTCATCGCCGTCGCGCATGACTTCAAGCTCGAACTCCTTCCAACCGGCGACACATTCCTCCAGCAAGACGGAGCGCGCCGGAGAGGCTTCGATGCCGGCCGCGGCCAGAGCCTCGAATTCCTCGACGTTATAGGCCACCGCCCCTCCCGTGCCTCCAAGCGTGAAGGATGGGCGGATAACTATAGGCAGGCCCAGGCGGTCACATATTGCGCGGGCCGACGGCATGTCGTGGGCGAGTTCGCTCTTGAGCACTTCCACGCCGACGGCCTGGACGGTTTGCTTGAAAATGTCGCGGTCCTCGGCCCGGTGGATAACCTGGGCGGATGCGCCGATCATCTCCACGCCGAAACGGTCCAGCAGCCCGCTGTCGTGCGCCGCCACCGCAAGGTTCAATGCGGTCTGTCCGCCCAGGGTCGGCAGGAGGGCGTCGGGGCGCTCCCGCCGGAGCACGGCCTCCAACACGTCCAGCGTGATCGGCTCCACGTATGTCCGATCAGCGATATCGGGGTCGGTCATTATGGTGGCCGGGTTCGAGTTGAGCAAGATGACCCGGTAGCCCTCTTCGCGCATTGCCTTGCAGGCCTGGGTGCCCGAATAGTCGAACTCGCAGGCCTGGCCGATGACGATGGGGCCGGCTCCGATAATGAGGATGCTTCGTATGTCCGTTCGTTTTGGCATCGGGTTCTCAAGCCTCCCGCTTGTTCTCCATCGCCGCGCACTGCACGCACAGGGAAAGCCCCAGATACGACACTCGGTTCCGGCGCGTGTCCGCTCGGCAACGGGCCGCGCGGTCGCGTTCGTCTCCTCGGTGACGTGCGGGGCCACTCATGCGCTCGCCCAGGGAACTGACCACTCCGCCGGTGACGAAGATGTGTTTGGTCAAGGTCATGCCCCCGCCTGCTTCATCAGGCCGACGAATTCGTCGAACAGGTACGTCGCATCATGCGGCCCGGGGCTCGCCTCGGGATGATATTGCACGGAGAAAATCGGCAGGTCCCTGTACCGCAGCCCTTCCAGCGTCTGATCGTTGAGGTTCAAGTGAGTGGCTTCAATCTTCCCAGCCGACAGCGAGTCAAGGTCAACGCAGAAGCCGTGATTCTGCGTGGTGATCGCCACCTTCCCGGTTCGAAGGTCCTTGACCGGATGGTTGGCGCCGTGGTGGCCGAACTTCAGTTTGTATGTCCTGCCTCCGAGGGCCAGGGCCAGTATCTGCTGGCCCAGACAGATACCGAAGATCGGCAGCGGCCGGCCCCAGGGTGGGCGGTCGATCAGTTCTTTCACCGTGGCAATCACCTCCCCGACCGCGGCCGGGTCGCCAGGGCCATTGGAGAGCACCAACCCATCCGCGCCAATGGCGGCTATCTCCTCGGCGCCGGTGCGGGCGGGCAGGACTTTGACGTCGCAGCCCGCGGCCGCAAGGCAACGGAGGATGCCGTACTTGACCCCGCAGTCCAATACCACAACGCGGAATTCCCGTCCGTGTCGCTCCTGGCCCTCGGGCCACGTGTAGGGCCGCGGGCAGGTGACAGTCGAGGCAAGGTCCCGGCCTTCAAGGCCGGCTGAAGCCTTCGCCTTGGCCACCAGACTCGCGCCGTCGAGCTCATCGGTGCTTATGATCCCTTTCAAGGCTCCGGCCGTACGCAGCCGGCGGGTCAGCGCCCGCGTGTCCAGGCCCTGTATGCCTATCACCCCGTGCAGCCGGAGATAGGCGTCGAGGCCGCCCTGCGACTGGTGGTTGCTCGCGACCCTGCTCAACTCGCCGACGGCGAAACCCTCGAGCCACAGTCCGCGGCTCTCCGCATCCTCGGCGTTGACCCCGTAATTGCCGATCAGCGGATAGGTCATTGCCACGATCTGTCCTCGATAGGACGGATCGGTCAGTACCTCCTGATAACCGGTCATCGAGGTGTTGAAGACTACCTCGCCGGTTCGCTGACCCTGGGCTCCGAAGGCGTCGCCCATGAACACGCTCCCGTCCTCCAAGGCCAGCATCGCTTTCCTGGTCATAATCCCCTCATCCTGGCGACAGACACATTTGCCCAATACCCGGCTTGCCGCCGAGCAGACGGTTGTCGCGCCCTGGCGGTCCTTGCGAAGCACCTCAGCCTGAGCGGCCCAGGTAGCATACGATCTCCTGTGTGAGCGTGTTGGCGTTCAGCCTGAGCGTTCGCCCGGCTCCCCATTCGGGCGCCGAAATGACTCGAATGACGTCGGCCCACCGCGCAGCCCCCGGCAGCAAGTCAGGCAGGAGGTTGCGTGTGCCCTCGAAGAAGTCAGTTCTGATAACGTTCCCGTCTTTGCCGGGGAAGAGGGCAAAGTAAAGGATATCGGTCTCGACCAGCTCGTGGAAAAAGTGGGTTCCGAGGCTGACGTCCGGCACGAGCGACTCGTGCATTGCGGCGATTTCGCAGATGATTTGAGCGGTGCTGATCTCGGCGAACGATACGGGCACTCCGAGCGCGGGCATCGTCGTGCACCAGCGTCCGGGCCCGAGGAGCATCGTGACCCGCCCGGACCGCGGGCTCTGCCGGACCAATTGGCCCACGACCCTTGCCGCTGCGTACCGGTCGCGCTCCGGCAACTTGCCGTAGACGGCGGGAACGACGTAGATGACTCGCTCGACGGATACCTCGCAGCTTCGCCCGACAACAGGCCCCAGGGAGACGATGACCCGCTGCTGTGGGCGCAGGCCGACCGGCGGGCTGACAATCGCACCGCCGCCCTTGACCTGGAACGGCCGGCACTGCACGAGGTTGATGCGGTAGTCGTCCGCGCCGTAGAAGTTCGCCGTGAACTCGATGTCGACGGGGCAGTCGTAGGCTTCGGCGAGGGTCCGGAGCATCTTGCGCATCCGCTCGACGAACGAGGTTCTCCGCAGCAGCTGGTCGAACGTGAGGAAGTAGGGGAAGACGCTGCCGGCGCGCCCCGCGTGAGCGAGCCGCTCGAGCTCGGGGTCGCGCGAGACGAACAGTTCCAGCGGGAGCCCCGGGCTCTCGCGGCCGATGTCGTCGAACTCGCCCGACACATGCTGGTTGGTCTCGAGGTCGAGGGTGTCTGCCTTCCGCTGCGCGTAGCGGCGTGCGTCGGCGAGCTTGGATTCGGGGCGGCGCTCCGGCGCGTTTAGGGCGACGACGCGGGTGTAGTCGTCGTCGCGCCGATCGACCGCGCGGGTGCCCAGTCCGAAGACGAGCCGCAGGACCCCCGCCTGCGGGTCGATGTGTTCGCTCCACACGTATGGATTGAATGACAGGCCGACACCGGCGACCTGCGGGAAATAGCGGCGGCCGTAGGCGGCGCCGGATACACGCTGGACAAGCAGCGCCATCTGCTCGTCGCGGCCGAGCACCCCGCGCTCTGCTCGGTACCTCAAGACAGTCTCGCTCATTGTGCTCGCATAGGCTCTGCGGACCGCGTCGAGGAAGCTTTCGAGCCGCTTCTCCGGAGTGCCCTGGTTGACGCAGAACACGCTCTCGTATTTTCCGGCGAACGCGTTGCCGTAGTTGTCCTCGAGGAGGCTGCTCGAGCGCACGATGACGGGCGACTGGCCGAAATAGTCGAGCATGTCGGCGAACTCGTCCACGATGTAATCGGGGAACGAGCCGGCGAGCATCTTCTTCCGCGCCAAGTCTGCGCCGTCCAGGAAGGTCGCCGAGTCCTTTTGCTTCTGCTTCGTCCACCAGAGCCCGTTCTGCACGAGGTAGGTATAGAAGACGTCGGACCCGACGAAGAAGCTGTCGTGCGGCTCGAGCGCGTCGTGCCACGCGGCATCGGTCTTTTCGAGGACGGCGCGCGCGACGAGCATCCCGACCGATTTGCCGCCGATGAGCCCCGTCCCTATCATGCGGTCACGGACCCTCAGTATGTCCGCGAGTTGGAGGTGTCGGGTGGCGAGCTCAAGGATCGGGCCGCTGCGCGCGATGGTCATCCGCAGGAGCCGCTGCGTGAGAGCGTCGGCGTCCTCCGCGGGCGGCTTGCCCTCTTTGAGAGCACGCTCGACCTGTTCGGCCCGCTCGAACGTGCTGCTCCCGTACTCGAGCCGGGCGCTTGCGCCATCGCGCCGCTCCCACGGGGAGCCGCCGAGAATCTCGGCCGTCACGTCGCTCCGCGTCAGCGGCCGGAACTCCTCGTCCCACACGTGCAGCATGTACATCGTCGGCGAATGGCGGAACTCGACCTTGATGGGATGCACGAACAGTTTGCCCTTGTGGCGGTAGATGTCGATGAGGATTTGGGTTGTTTCTGAAATCGGCCCGGTCGCATGGAACGAATGGTGGTTACGCATCAGCGGGAAGTACGCGATGGCCCCTTGGTCGAAGAGGTAGGGGCAGACGAGCCGGAAGAAATTGCCGACCATCCGGTCGCTGAACCAGTCGACCACAAGCTCGGACAGGCAATCGAAAACGTAGTTCCCGCCGCGCCCGACCGACTCGATAATCCGATGGATTTCGGAGATGAACGACTCGAATCCGTCGTCAGGGGACAAGCGGTGCACTTCGACTCCGGGGCGCTCGTCTACCAGCGGCTCGTGCCTGGCGAACCGTATGTAGATTACCCGCTCGCCGCGCGCCGCGGCCTGCGTCCAGTACGGCCGAACGAAGGGTGAGTAATCGGCCATCGAGCTGATTTGCCAGACGAGGTTGTCGCCCGCGAGCAATCCACCGAGCAAGCGGTCAAGGCTCTCGACGCCCGTGGTCGGCTTTGTGTCCGCCGCGCTCATCTAACTCCTCCCGGGTATCGGCGGCGGCTCGGGCAGCGCCGACTCGCCCATGAGGTGGAGGTCGACTGCCCGCGCCATCCTGCGGCCGGCGGCGATTGCGTGCGAGACGAGCCACGCGCCCGTTGTGACGTCGCCCGCGGCAAAGGCGCTCGGGGCCGTCGTCGAGCAATCAGGCCCGGCCCGCACGTTGCCGCGGTCGTCGTATTCTACTCCGAGCTCGTCGAGCAGACCCTCGTGGACCGGATGCAGAAAGCCCGTTGCGAGCAGGACGAGGTCGGCCTCGACCTCGAACCCCGTCCCCGGATTCTCCTTCATCCGGGGGCCTTCCCACTCGACCTCGGCGCAGTTGAGCCGCGCGACCCGCCCATTCTCGCCCTCGAAGCTCTTCGTGCGGACAGACCAACGCCGCTCGCCCCCCTCCTCGTGCGACGAACTCGTGCGCAGGATGTTCGGATACTCCGGCCACGGCGTGGCGGGGTTCACACCCTCCGGCGGCCGCGGCAGGATTTCCAGTTGGACGACGCTCTCCGCGCCCTGGCGCAGCGCGGTCCCCAGGCAGTCGCTGCCCGTGTCGCCCCCGCCGATCACAACCACCCGTTTCCCGCGGGCGAATACGGCGTCCCGGCCGACCGCGAGCCCGGCGACCCGCCGGTTCTGCTGGATGAGCAGGGTCAGCGCCTGGTGGATGCCGGCAAGCTCGCGGCCGGGCACGGGCAGTTCGCGTGGCACCCCGGATCCGCTGCAGAGGCAGACGGCGTCGAACCGGCTGCGAAGCGCGTCCGCGGGCACGTCCCGCCCGACCTCAATTCCGGTCTCGAGCACGACCCCCTCGGCCTGAATCTGCGCGAGCCGGCGGTCGATAACCCGCTTGTCGAGCTTGAAGTCCGGGATCCCGTATCGGAGGAGACCGCCGGCGCGGTCGGACTTCTCGAAGACGGTGACGGCGTGTCCTGCGCGGCGCAGTTGCTGAGCGGCGGCAAGCCCGGCGGGGCCCGAGCCGACCACGGCGACCGAGCGGCCTGTCTCCATGGCCGGCGGACGCGGCCCAATCCAGCCCTCGCGGAACGCGCGCTGAATCACGGCCAGTTCGTTCTGCCGGACCGCGGCGGGCTCGTCGTTGAGATTGAGGACGCACGCGGCCTCGCACAACGCGGGGCAGACGCGGCCGGTAATCTCCGGGAAGTTATTTGTGCTTTCGAGCAGTTCGGCCGCGTCGCGCCAGCGTCCGCGCGCGACGAGCTCGTTCCACTCGGGCACCAGGTTGCCCAGCGGGCAGCCAAAGGCGTGGCAGAAAGGGACGCCGCAGTCGGCGCAGCGGGACGCCTGCACGCGAAGTTCGTCCTCGGTCATCTGCTCGTGGAACTCGCGATAGTTGAGGAGGCGTTCTTCGGGGGCCGCGGCCGGCGCGACGGAGCGCCCGACCTCCAGAAACCCCTTAGCCTTGCTCGCACGGTGTACCGTCATCCGACCTCGATCACCTCTCGTTCGGTCCGACGCTCGTCCGCTTCACGTTTGGCTGTTTGACCCAGAGCGCGCCGGTACTCAACGGGCATTACCTTTACGAACAGCGAGAGCGTCCTGTCCCAGCAGTCAAGCATCCATCGTGCGCGGGCGCTGCCCGTGTGCTCGACGTGCCGCTCGAGCATCCGACGCAGCAGAGCAACGTCGTCGCTCTCCTGCACGGGCTCGAGGTCGACCATGTCGAGGTTGCACCGCAAATCAAAGTCCTGGAGCGGGTCGTGCACGTATGCGATGCCGCCGCTCATTCCTGCGGCGAAATTGACGCCCGTCCGGCCGAGCACAGCGACGACGCCCCCGGTCATGTACTCGCAGCCGTGGTCGCCGAGACCCTCGACGACGGCGAGGGCGCCGCTGTTGCGCACGGCGAACCGCTCGCCGGCGAGCCCGGCGACGTAGGCCTCGCCTGCGGTCGCGCCGTAGAGTGCGACGTTGCCGATGATTACGTTTCGGGCCGGTTCAAAGGCCGCGTCTGCCGGCGGCCGGACGATTATCTTCGCGCCGGAGAGGCTTTTGCCGACGTAGTCGTTGGCCTCACCCTCGAGGACGAGGGTGAGGCCGCGGGCGGCGAACGCGCCGAAGCTCTGGCCGGCCGAGCCGCGGAACCGAAGGACGAGGGTGTCGTCCGGCAGCCCGCGATGGCCGAGGCGGCGCGCAATCTCGCCCGAGAGCATCGTACCGGTTGCGCGATCCGTGTTGCGTATGGCGAACTCGGCCTGGCGCGGCGGATAGACCTTGACGCGGGTGCCCCGTTGGAGCGCCGGCGCGGCCAACTCGATCAGCTTGCGATCAAGGACTCCGCCGAGGCCGTGTTCCTGGCGCTGGATTTGTCGGAGCGGGGCGCCTGCTTTTGCGCGCGGGCGCGTCAGAATGGCGCCGAGGTCGAGGGTCCGCGCCTTCCAATGGGTGATTCCGTCCCGGGGCACCAACAGGTCCGACCGGCCGACCATCTCGTCAACCGTTCGGAATCCGAGCTGGGCCATGATGCGGCTCATTTCGTCGGCGACGAAGTGGAAGTAGTTGACGAGGTAAGCAGGCCGGCCGGAGAACCGCCGGCGCAGCCGTGGGTCTTGGGTTGCGACGCCGACGGGGCACGCGTCCTCGTGGCATTTCCGCATCATCAGGCAGCCGAGGCAGACGAGCGGAGCGGTACCAAACCCGAACTCCTCGGCTCCGAGCAGCGCGGCGACGGCCGCGTCTCGGCCCGTGCGCATCTGCCCGTCAACCTGGAGCCGGACCCGGCCGCGCAGGTTGTTCTCCACGAGCACCTGCTGCACCTCGGCAAGCCCGAGCTCCCACGGAACCCCCGCGTGCTTGATGCTGGAGAGCGGCGAGGCGCCCGTGCCGCCGCCGCCGCCCGAGACGAGGATTGCGTCCGCGTGGGCCTTCGCAACCCCCGCGGCGACGGCGCCGACCCCCGCCTCGCTCACAAGTTTTACGTTAATCCGCGCAAACGGGTTCACGTTCTTCAAGTCGAAGATAAGCTGCGACAGGTCTTCAATCGAGTAGATGTCGTGGTGTGGCGGCGGCGAGATGAGGCTGACGCCTGGGGTCGCGTGCCGGACGGCCGCGACCTGGACGTTGACCTTGTGTCCGGGCAGTTGGCCGCCCTCGCCTGGTTTCGCGCCCTGCGCGATCTTTATCTGGAGTTCTGTCGCGTTGACCAGGTACTCGGCCGTAACGCCGAACCTGCCGGACGCGACCTGCTTGGTCGCGCTCGAGCGATTGCCGCCCTTCGGGCCGGGGATGTATCGACCGGGGTCTTCGCCGCCCTCGCCGCTGTTCGAGCGCGTGCCCATCTGGTTCATTGCGAGCGCTATCGTCTCGTGTGCTTCAGGGCTGAGCGAGCCGAACGACATCGCGCCGGTCACGAACCGCTTGATGATTTCCCACGTCGGCTCGACCTCGTGAACCGGCACAGGGTTCGAGCGGGCGAAATCGAACAGGCTGCGCAGGGTGCAGTGCCGCCCGTCCTGGTTGTTGACCCATTCGGCGAACCGCGCGTATGACCCCGCGTCGTTCTGCCGCGCGGCCCGCTGCAGGAACCGTATGGCGTCGGGGGTCCAGAGGTGTCGTTCGCCGTCATGGCGGACCCTGTATCGGCCGCCGGACGGCAGTATGCGCGGGCCGACTTGCCTTGTGCGGCAGGCGTTCCCGTGGCGTTCGAGCGTCTCGCGGGCGACTTCCGCGATGCCCAGCCCGCCGATGCGGGAGGAGGTGCCGGGGAAGTATTCCTGGACGAACGCGGGCGCGAGCCCGAGCGCCTCGAATATCTGTGCGCCGCGATAGCTGCGGAGCGTCGAGATGCCCATCTTCGAGAGGACTTTCAACAGGCCTTTCTCGGTCGCCTTGATGTAGTTCTCAACCGCGTCAAGGACGGCCGCAGGCTCGCGTACGCCGCCGTCGGCGGCGAGCGCGGCTGTCGTCTCGAGTGCGAGATAGGGATTGACGGCGCTCGTTCCGTAGCCGAGCAGCAGCGCGAAGTGCATGACTTCGCGCGGCTCGCCGGACTCGATGACGATGCTCGCCTGGGTGCGGATGCCCTCGCGGACAAGATGGCGGTTGACCGCCGCGGCTGCGAGCAGGGACGGGACGGGCGCTTTCCGGGCCGACATGCCGCGGTCGCTGAGGATGAGCACGCTGGAGCCGCCGCGGACGAGCGTCTCGGCCTGTTCGCAGATGCTGCGGACGGCGGCCTCGAGCCCGTCGGCGCCATCGCGCTCATTGAAGAGCATTTCGAGCGTCGCGCCCTTGAACTCGGCTGCGCCGGCTCCGCGAATGCGCACCAGGTCTTCGTTGGTGAGGATGGGGGTCCGCAGTTTGAGCATCCGCGCGTGTTCGGGCCGCTCGTCGAGCAGATTGCCCTGCCGGCCGAGGTAGGTGGTAAGCGGCATCACCAGGTCCTCGCGGATGGGGTCGATTGCCGGATTGGTCACCTGTGCGAAGAGCTGCTTGAAGTAGTTGAACAGGAGCTGGGGCTTGTCGGACAGCGCGGCGAGCGGGGTGTCGTCGCCCATGGAGCCGACGGGCTCGTGCGCGTCGGCGCACATTGGTGCGATGACGAGGTTCAGGTCCTCGCGGGTATATCCGAAGGCCTGCTGGCGCTCGAGGAGGTTTCGGGAATCAGGCTCGACGGCCGCGTTGTCTCCGTCGAAGAGCCCGCGCAACTCGACCCGGTTGGCTTCGAGCCAGCGGCGATACGGCCGCCGCCGGCAAACCGCGGCCTTCACCTCCTCGTCGTCGAGGAACCGCCCGCGGGCCGTGTCCACCATAATCATCTTGCCGGGGCTGACGCGGCCCTTCGACTGCACCTCGCGCGGCGGTACGTCCAAAACCCCCGCTTCCGACGCAAGAATGACGAGGCCATCGCGGGTGACCGTGTAGCGGCCCGGGCGGAGCCCGTTGCGGTCGAGGGTCGCGCACACAACCACGCCGTCGGTCGCGACCATTGCCGCGGGGCCGTCCCACGGCTCCATGAACATCGAGTGATATTCGTAGAACGCGCGGCGGTCGGCGCCCATGTAATACTTCACGCCCCACGCTTCCGGGACCATCATCATCATCGCATGCGGCACGCTGCGGCCCGCCATGACGAGCAGCTCGAGCACGTTGTCGAAGCAGGCCGAATCGCTCCCGCCCTCGGCGACGACGGGCAGGACGGCCTCCATCTGCTCGCGGGTGAAGCCCGCGGCGGGCGACGCCACGAGCGTTGCGCACCGGGCGCGCATGTTGTTCACGTTACCGCGAAGCGTGTTGATCTCGCCGTTGTGCGCGCCCAGCCGGCACGGCTGGGCCAGCGGCCACGTCGGGAACGTGTTCGTGCTGTATCGCTGGTGGACGACGGCCAGCGCCGTCTCCATCGCGTCGTGCGTCAAATCGGGGTAGAAGGCCGGGACCTGGTGTGCGAGCATCAGGCCCTTGTAGCAGACGGTCCGGGCTGAGAAGCTTGGGATGTAGAGGCCGAACGCCGCGAGCTCTTTCTCGATGCTGCGGCGGACAACGTAGAGCCTGCGCTCGAAACCCTGCGGGTCAAGCCCGGGATTCCGGACGAAGAGCTGCTTGATTGACGGAGCGCTCTCGCGTGCAGCGCGCCCGAGCACGTCCTCGTTGACGGGCACGTTGCGCCATCCGACCACGGCGCAGTCCAGCCTGCGGCACTCGTGCTCGACCCGTTCCACGCACTCGCGCTGCGCCGCCGGCTTCTTGGGCAGGAAGACAACGGCGACGGCGTAGCCGCCGATTTCGGGCAGCTCGAGGCCGGTGTCCGAGCAGACAAACCTGAGGAACCTGTCGGGCAATTGGAGCAGGAGGCCGGCACCGTCGCCGGTCTCGGGGTCGCTTGCCGCGGCACCGCGGTGCGCGAGGTTGACGAGGATTTCGACGCCCTTTTCGATGATGTCGTGCGACCTGCGGCCGTCGATGTTTGCGACAAATCCGACGCCGCAGGCGCCGCGCTCGAACTCGGGGTCGTGCAGCCTCGCTGCTCGCCGGGGGTGGGTTTGTCCGGGGACCTTCATCATGATGGCCCCCCCCGTGCGCCGAGTACTTGGCCGTAGCGGTTGGTTATGGGCAAACGCCGGTCGCGCCCGAACGCCTTCGGGGTAATCCTGACGCCGGGCGCGGCCTGGCGCCGCTTGAACTCGTTGTGGTCGACCATCGAGACGACGCGGTCGACCACCTGCCGGCTGAATCCCGCGGCGACAATATCGTCGGGCGCGGCATCCTCCTCGACGTACATCTGGAGGATGCGGTCGAGCACGGGGTACGGGGGGAGCGAGTCGGTGTCCTTCTGGCAGGGTTTCAGTTCGGCGGTCGGCGCGCGGTCGAGCACGCTCTGCGGTATCACGGGCCGGCCGGCGCGCTGGTTGACGTAGTTCGCAAGCTTGTAGACTCGCATCTTGGTGACGTCCTTGATGACGCCGAACCCGCCGGCCATGTCGCCGTACAGGGTGCAGTATCCGACCGCGGTCTCGCTCTTGTTGCCGGTCGTGAGGACCAGCCATCCGAAGCGGTTGGACAGTGCCATGAGGATGTTGGCGCGGGCGCGCGCCTGGAGGTTCTCGGCCTCGGTGCCGGGCTCGCCAGGCCCTAACGGCTCGTCGAGCACGTCGAGGTACGTCTGGAAGATCGAGTTGATCGGCACGGTGAGCAGCGGGATGCCGAGGTTCGCCGCGACGAGCGCGGCGTCCGAGCGGGTCTGTCTGGACGAGTATTTCGAGGGCATGTTGACGCCGACCACGTTGTCCTCCCCGAGCGCGTGCACGGCGATCGCCGCGGTCAGCGACGAGTCAACCCCGCCGCTCATGCCGAGCGCGACCTTCGCGAACCCGTTCTTGCGCGCGTAATCGCGCGTGCCGAGCACGAGCGCCTCGAACATCTCTTCGGTCTCCCCGAGTTCGGGCAAGATTCGCCCAGCGGGGTGGGCGCCCGCGGGCGAGCCGAGGTCGATGTCGGCCACGAGCAGATCCTCATCGAAACGGTTGGCGCGCGCAAGCAGCTCGCCCTGCGGGCCCACGACGAGGCTGCCGCCGTCAAACACAAGCTCGTCCTGCCCGCCGACGAGGTTCGTGTAGCACACGACCGCTCCCGTCTGCCGGGCAAACCGCGCGATCGTCTCCCGCCGGTCTGCGAGTTTGCCGAGGTGGAAAGGGGACGCAGACAGGTTGAGCACAACGCGTACCCCGTGCTCTTTCGCGTGCCATTCGGCGAGCCCGCCCTCGTGCCAGACGTCCTCGCAGATGTTGACACCGACGGGCACGCCCTTCGCGCCGAAGACGACGGCGTGTGCCCCGGCGCCCGTGCCGAAATACCGCTCCTCGTCGAACACCCCGTAGTTCGGCAGTTCGATCTTGTGGTATACGTGGGCAACGCGGCCGTTCTGGATGACGGCCGCGGCGTTGTATGCCCCATCGTCGTCGAAATCGGGGAACCCGACAACGACGGTCACCGGCTTCGTCTCGCGGGCGATCGCCTCGAGCGCGTCGCGGCAGTCGCGGAGGAACCTCGGTTTCAACAGGAGGTCTTCGGGCGGGTACCCGCAGACAGCAAGTTCAGGGAAGGTTACGATGTCGGCGCCAACGTTCCCGCCGCTGGCTGTCGCCTCGATAATTTTCCGGCTGTTGCCGCCGAGGTCGCCGACGGTCGCATTGATTTGCGCCAATGCAACTCGTAACCTTCCCATCGTATGCCTCTGCGCCGCACCCGCGGCTCCTTCTACAGTACCGGCAGGTATCGCTCCAGCTCGAACGCGCTGACATGGGTTCGATACCGGTCCCATTCGATTTTCTTGTTGGCTATGAACTTTCCGAAGATGTGTTCGCCGAGGGTCTCGCGGACTAATTCGCTCCGCTCCGTCTCCGCGAGCGCCTCCGCCAGGCTGCCCGGAAGCGACGTGATCCCGTGCTCCTCGCGCTCCGCTTCGGTCATCTCGAAGATGTCCTCCTCGACGGGCTCGGGCAGCTCGTAGCCCTCCTGTACGCCCTTGAGGCCGGCGGCCAGCATCACGGCGAACGCGAGGTACGGGTTGCAGGCGGGATCGGGGCAGCGGAACTCGGCGCGCGTTGCCTTCTCCTTGCCGGGCTTGTACATCGGGACGCGGACGAGCGCCGACCGGTTCCGCCTGGCCCACGAGACGTAGACGGGCGCCTCGTAGCCCGGCACGAGCCGCTTGTAGGAGTTGACCCACTGTGCGACGACCGACGATATCTCGCGGGCGTGCTTCAGGAGGCCGGCGATGTACGCCTTGCCGACCGCCGAGAGGTTGTAGGCGTCGCTCCCGTCGAACATCGCGTTCTTGCTGCCCTTGAAGAGCGACTGGTGCGTGTGCATGCCGCTCCCGTTCTCGCCGAACAGCGGCTTCGGCATGAACGTCGCGTACACCCCGTGCTTCATCGCAATCTCCTTGACGATCAGCCGGTAGGTCATGGCGTTGTCCGCCATCCTCAGCGCCTCGTCGTATCGGAGGTCGATCTCGTGCTGGCTCGGGGCGACCTCGTGGTGGCTGTACTCGACTTTGATGCCGACCTTCTCGAGGGTCATCACGGTCTCGCGACGCAGGTCGCTGGCGACGTCGAGCGGGGTCAGGTCGAAGTACCCGCCGGCGTCGAGCGTCTCCGTCTCCTTCTCGCTCTTGAAGTAGAAGAACTCGAGCTCGGGCCCCACGTAGAAGGTGTATCCGAGGTCGGCCGCCTTCTTGAGGTTCCGCCTCAGCGCGTGACGCGGGCAACCCTCGTAAGGCGTCCCATCGGGCTGCTGCACGTCGCAGATCATCCGGGCGACGCCCGCGCCGTCATCCGGCCGCCACGGGAGAATCGCGAACGTGGTCGGATCGGGCATCGCGATCATGTCGCTCTCCTCGATCCGCGCGAATCCCTCAATCGACGAGCCGTCGAATCCCATGCCCTCGTCGAGCGCGGTCTCCAGCTCCTCGACCGTGATGGCGAAGCTTTTCAGAACGCCGAGCACGTCGGTGAACCACAGGCGAATGAACTTGACCTTGTTGTCTTTCACCGCCTTTAACACGTCTTCTTTTGTCATCTCTGCCACAACGCACCTCCGTTTGTTCACTGGTGTCATAGGGTCGGGGGCCGGTCTCGGACCGCCCCCGCTCGCGCCGACGCCCATCATTGCCGCGACACGAGCACCAAGTCAACACGCGCTTGCTCTCCTATCCGATCGCCACACCTCCTGTCTCGCCTGTCCGAATGCGAATGCACTCGGCCAGATCCACGATAAAGAGCTTCCCGTCGCCGATCTTGCCCGTCCGGGCGCCGTTGATGATCGCGTCGACCGTCGGCTGCACGAAGTCCTCGTTCACCGCGACCTCCAGGCGAACCTTCTTGAGCAGGTTCACCTCGATGTCCACGCCGCGGTACGACTCCCGGTACCCGCGCTGCTGCCCGCAGCCGATGGCGTTCGTCACCGAGACCTTGAACACCTGCGCGTCGTAGAGCGCCTGCTTCACGTCGTTCAGCTTCTCCGGCTGGATGTACGCGATAATAAGCTTCATCCGCCCGGATTCCTATTGCGTCGTGAAAATCTGGAAGCCCCCATACGCCTCCATCCCGTGCTCGCCGATGTCGAGCCCGCGGACCTCTTCCTCGCGTGAGACCCGCAGGCCGACGGTCTTCTTTATCAACAGAAACACAAGCCCCATCGCCGCCGCCGCAAACAACGAGACCGCGACCACGCCCAGCATCTGCACGCCCACCTGGGCCAGCCCGCCGCCGTGCAGCAGGCCGTCGCGCCCAAGCCCAAGCGCCCGCCGGCCCCAAATGCCGACCGCCAGCGTCCCCCATACCCCATTCATACCATGAACCGCGACCGCCCCCACCGGATCGTCCACCCCAATCCCGTCTAGCAACCTTACCCCAAACACGACGAGCACGCCGGCGACGGCACCGATGACGAGCGCCGCCGAGGGCGAGACGAACGCACACGGCGCCGTTATCGCTACCAGCCCCGCGAGCGCTCCGTTCATCGTCATCGACAAATCCGGCTTCCCGAACAACACCCAGACGGCCACCATCGCCGACACCGCGCCCGTACAGGCCGACAGGTTCGTGTTCATCGCAACCCGCCCGATCGCGGACCCGTCGCCGACGGCCAAGGTCGAGCCCGCATTAAACCCGAACCACCCGAACCACAGCAGAAAGACCCCGAGCGCCGCGAACGGAATCGAGTGCCCGGGGATTGCGCGCACCTTCCCATCCCGCCCGTACTTGCCCGTCCGCGGCCCCAGCATCGCCGCACCGACAAACGCAACCCAACCCCCCGTCGCGTGCACGACCGTCGAGCCCGCGAAATCCGCAAAACCCATCCGCGCCAGCCAACCCCCGCCGTGCCACACCCAATGCCCTACAACCGGGTACACGAGCGCGCTGATAAATACTGTGTACATAAGGTACGCCGGAAACTTCATGCGCTCCGCCATCCCGCCCGCCACAATCGTCGCCGCCGCCCCGCAAAACGCCGCCTGAAACAGCCAGAACGCGTGCAGCGGCACCCCTGACGGATTCGGAGCATTCACCAGCCCAAACCCACTCAACCCGACAACCGAATTGCCATCCCCGAACATCAGCCCGTAACCCACCAGAAAAAACATTACGCACGCCACGCAGTAATCCAGAAAATTCTTCGTCAGGATATTGCACGTGTTCTTCGCACGCACGAATCCCGCCTCGACCATCCCGAAACCCGCCTGCATGAAGAAGACGAGGAACGCTGCCAACAGAACCCACACGGTGTCCAGACCGGCCGCCTCGCCCGTCCCGCCGAACGCTGCGACCGACGCCGCCAGCCAGATGAACGCCACCGTTATTGTCCTGCCCAATCTACACACAGCCGTTACTCGCATCCTGCCAAGAACCGCGGCCAGGCGCGCCGCGATCGACAGTCAACGCCACCCGGCAACATAGCAAAAAGCGTGCCGGCGGCGCGAGAAAACGTCTGCCGCGTCACAACATCCGGTCGCAGAGCCTGTTGCATACGCGCCTCCCTGCGGCTGCCGGCAAGGAGCTCAGCCGGAGGCTACCATTACGTAGGATTACGCGCCCAATCCCACCAGTTGGTGGGTACCTGACTTGCCGAACAACCGCTCGACCGAGCCGGCTAGAGCGCGCCTCTTCAGGCGGGAATCGCGCGTTTCGGATGCGCCGCTGGGTGGCGTGGTCGCGGCGGAGGGACGCTTCGCCCTCGACGAGTCGGGCGAGGAAGTCGACGTGCGGCCGGGAGGCGGAGGCGGCCTCCTGGGCCATGTCCTCGAAGTGGTCCAGGATGAACTGAAGCTTGAGATAAGCGAGCTGGTCGCGCAGAGAGTCCGGGTCAGGTGTTTTCGGGTTGTTGTTGTTCTGGCTCATGGCTTCCTCCTGAGTTGAGGTTGGGGTT
>JBDREM010000269.1:0-3914 GCA_043819695.1 Planctomycetota bacterium | reverse complement strand
AGCCGGGGAATACAACGATGTCAGGAACGCACTGCCTGGGAGGCGGTCACGACCCGGCCGGGTCCATCTCCCCGAACAACGTGAGCGGGGTCGAATCTGTGATGCGCACGTTGACCAGCGCGCCCGGCCGGAGGTCTGTGGCAGGGGGTATGTGCGCACATCGGGCGTTTCTGGCACACGGCGAGTGTGCGTCTGTGCGCACAGACGAACACTTTATGCCTGGCCTTTCACAGCCGGGGAATACAACGATGTCATTGCCGCGGGTCCGGCCGGCGAGGCGCGACTTGTCGCGCTTGCTCGGGCCCTCGACGAGCACCTGGAACGTCCGCCCCTCCTTCGCCCTCCGCCGCGCGCGGCTGACCTCATCCTGAACCGCGAGCAGCCGCTGGTTGCGCTCCTGCTTGACCGGGAGCGGCACGTCGTCCGCCATCTCCGCCGCCTTCGTCCCCTCGCGCGGCGAGTACTTGAAAATGAACGACTGGTTGAACTGGCATTCGCGGACGAGCGAGACCGTCGCGTCGAAGTCCTCATCGGTTTCGCCGGGGAAGCCGACGATGAAGTCGCTCGCGATCTCGACGTCGGGGACGATGTCACGCGCCGACGCGATGATCTCGCGGTAACGTTCGGCCGTGTAGCCGCGGTTCATCGCCCGAAGGATTCGGGTCGAGCCGGACTGCGCCGGCATGTGGAGATGCTCGCAGACCGACGGCAGTTCGGCCATCGCGCGGAGCAGTTCCGCCGAGATGTCTTTCGGATGCGACGTGACGAACCGGAGGCGCTCGAGCCCGGCGACGTTCGCGTCGAGCCGCCGGAGCAAATCCGGCAGGCGAGAATTTGCCGCCGCGTATGCGTCGATGTTCTGGCCGAGCAGGGTGATTTCGGCGCAGCCGTCGCCGACCAACGCCCGCACTTCGTTTTCGACGTCATCCGGGGGCCGGCTGATCTCGCGGCCGCGGACGTAGGGCACGATGCAGTACGAGCAGAAATTGTTGCAGCCGCGCATTATGGCGACGAACGCGCGGTACGGATCGGGCCGCGTGGCGGTCGAGCGCTCGAACGTCACGGGCGCGTCGCCGGTGACGGCGTAGCGGGCGCCTTCGGCCCGGACCCTGCCGACCAGTTCCGGGAGGTCGGCGAAATGGCGCGTGCCGCAGACGATGTCGAGGTGGGGATACGCCTTCAGCAGCCGCTCGCCTTCCTTTTGCGCCATGCAGCCCATGACGGCGAGGACGAACTGGGGGAATTGTTCCTTGACCCGCCGGAACCGGCCGAGGTTCGAGAGGGCGCGCTCCTCGGCGTGGCGGCGGACGCTGCACGTGTTGATGACGACGACGCCCGCGTCGTCGGGCTCGGGCGTGGGGGTGATTCCGTGGCGCTCGAGTTCGGCGGCGGCGAGCTCGGAATCGAGCTTGTTCATCTGGCAGCCGAAGGTGATGAAGCAGGCCTTCGCGGGGTCTCGGCTCTGCGATGTGGCGGGATTGCTCACTTGTCGAACTGTTTCAGGAACTGGAGCGCCTGCTTGGCGGCGTCGTCGGGGTGCATGTCGGCTCCGCTGAGGTCGACGGTCAGCCAGCCGTCGTATCCGACGTCGTCGAGTGCGGCAAAGATCGGGGCGAAATCGACGACGCCCGTGCCGGGCACGACGACCTCGTCGGAGCCGTCTGCGGGGACGTCTTCGAGGTGGACGTGGCGCACGAGGTCTTTGAGTTCGCGGATCGCGGCGGGGACGTCCTGGCCCGAGCGGTTGAAGTTGCCGGTGTTGACGTTCACGGCGACATGGGGCGACTTGACCAGCTTGACGATCTCGATCGCCTGAGCCGCGGTCTCGACGATCAGCCCTTGCCTCGGGTCGGCGAGCAGAGAGGGGCACTTGCCCTTGGCGGCGATCGCGGCCACCTGCTTCAGGCCGGCGACGAAGTGAATGACGGCGGCCGCCCGGGTCATTTCCTCCTCGAGCACCCCGCCGGCCGAGGTGGAGACCGTCGGGCCGCCGAGGTCCTTCGCGAGCTGGCCCGCGTCGAGCGTGTGCTCGATACGTTCCCTGCGGAGCACGTTGTCGGCCTCGATCCAGGACGGCCGCAGCTCGTCGCGCAGAGCCGTCATCGGCGATGCATTGATGTTCGAGACCGCGAGGCGATTCTTGGCGAGCGCGGCGCGGATGGCCTCCCGTTCGGCCTTCGTCAGGAGCGGCGGGTACCCGTGCGGTGCGTCGGCAATGATCTCGATGCCGGCGTACCCCGCGAGGGCCGTATGCCGGATACACTGGCTCAGCTTGTATCGGCGATAGGCGCCGGAAGAAAGGGCGAACTTCCTCAAGTCATGAATCCCGCCGACTCAAGTACAAGAAACACCAGTATCTTAGCGCCTGCCGCTATCTGGTGCAAGGATATCCTGTCGGCGGATGGTTCGCCGGGTCCGAAGGCGACGATGTCGCGGCCGGGGAAGAGGCCGGCGAGGACGGCGGCGTCGCCCTCGGGCTCGCATGGGCGGGCGCCGGCCGGTCCGTCAGGGATCACGCGCCTGAGACTTTCGGCGGCGTAGACGGCGAGGGCGGAGTCAGGCTGGCGGCCGGGCGCAGACAGCGTGAGGCCCGTCGGCGTGCAGACCACGATGCCGTCGCAGGCGAACGGGTCTTGCAGCCCGATGCAGAGGCTGCCGTTGCCGCCGCTCTCCTTGTCGATGACGAACTGTGCGCAGAGGTCTTCGCAGACCCGGACGCCAAGCTGGTCGCGCAGGTGCTTGAGCAGGCGGCCGGCGGCGAGGATCATGGCCGCCTGGCCTTTCGCGTCGGCGGCGCCGGCGCCGGCGACGCCGCCGCCTTCGCGCGACGGATGGCGATGGGGCGGCCGCGTGTCGATGTGCGTGTTGAACAGCAGGCGCATCGGCTTGAGAAGTTCGGCGGCCTCCGGGCGCTCTGGTTCGCCGAGGTCGCCGCGCGTCAGGACGATCATGAGGTTGGCCCTGTCCTTGTAGGCCTCTTCCGCGGCGAGGGGCGGCCGGCCGGGCGCCGCTGTGTACTCAGGCGGCCGATACGCCTCGTCCTCCCCGATGTCCGGATCGATGGCGAGGTATTCCGCCCGGACGTCATCGCCCCAGGCCTGCCTGAAATCGGCCTCGATGATCTGCAGGCATTCGAGTTCGGCCGCGGCGACTTCCTCGAGCTCGGCCCGGGCGGCGGTGTTGACGCTCATCAACCTGAGCAGGAGCGCGGCGACGTGTTCGACGAACTGGCCGGACGCGGCCTCCCGGGAGACGGCGTTCACGACGTCGTCCGGGATGGAGCCGGCGGCGATCTTCGCCCGAATCGCCCGAGCGGCCGCCGTCCGCCGGTCGGCCTCGACGAGTTCGGCGATTCGCTTTGAGAAGTCGATGTCGCGTTCGACGGATTCGTCGAAGTGGAACGTGATGACGGGCGTGTACTTCAGTTTAGTTTCCTGTGCGACCCGTGCCTGGACATAGCCGCGGGCGCTCTCGAGTGCCCGCCGGACGCTGCGTTTTTGCGCGTCGGAGCCGAACACGGAATAGTTGACGCGGGCCGTCTTGAGGTCCGGCGCGACCTTGACGCTGACTATCGTGATGAAGCCGCAGCGCGGGTCCTTCAGCTCGAGCGTGATCACGTTGCTGACGATCTGCTTCATTTGCTGGGCGACGCGCTGCAGCCGGATCTTGCCCATTGCTCAGAATATCTCCACGTCGCACGCGGCCACCTCGGCGCCGCGGGCGCCCCGGGCGAGGTTCGCGATCTGCGACAGGACCGAGCTGACGTATGCGCGGTCGTTGGCGACAACGGCGACGCCCAGCTCCGCCACCTGGTGCAGGTCGAGCGAGCCGATCTCCGAGATCGACGCGTTGAACTTGTGCCGGACGCGGTCCTTGATGCTCTTGACCACGCGGCGTTTTTCCTTGAGGGAATG
>JBDREM010000268.1:0-6291 GCA_043819695.1 Planctomycetota bacterium | reverse complement strand
ATCGTCCCCCGCGACATCGACCAGCCCTTCCGCCCGCCGCAACCAGGACACACGAAGCCATGCGGCCACCTCGCGTCGGCCACGTATCTGAGACAGTCGCTCTCGGCCTCAAAACGTTGCGTGAACTCGACCAGGTTCTTGTGAAACGCCTGTTCCATGCTGTCGGAGCGTACGCGAGAGATCTACAAGAGTCAAGTGCATAAGCAGAACGCGAGGATTTCAAGCGATGGGCCTTGGTGTCCGCGCCGCGCGGCCGCCTCGCCGCGGTGCCGCGGGAGCACGTTTCGGCGACGCGACGTTGATATTCTACAACGCGGCTCAAGCGCCTGCGCCGTGGCTACTTGCGGGGCTTCGGCTCGGAATCGCGGCGCGGACACGTTGATTTCCCGCAACGCCTCGGCACCGACGTTCGCGGCAGGGAGTGTTCGGTTCCGCTGCAACCCGTTGTGCAGACCGAGGTTGGCCTTCGCCTCACAAAGAACGCCGTCTGACCGGGCCGTGGCACGGAAGTTGCAGTGTTAGCAAATAACAGATGTTTTCGTGGGCGGTCCGCGCCTGAGGCGTCAGGCCGCACCACGGGTCCGCGTGCGCATGCATAGCGCCTGACGCGGACGAACGAGGTGCCGCCGCCGGTTCACGGGTCCGCGTGCGCATGCATGGCGCGCTCACGCCGGAGCACAGGGGGTGAGCGCGCAAGGAGGAGACCATGCGAACGAACAGACGGGCTCCAACAGAGCGAGAGCGCGCCCCGCCGGCGAGCGGGGCGGAGACGGGGCTGCCCCGGGCGCCACCGGGCAGCTCACTTCCGCGAGCACTTGGCGTTTCATTGTATCACTGTTATGAATGGCACTAACATAAGGGGCTCGACCCGTGTCGCAGAGCTTCGGTCGTAATCGTAATCTTACTCCTAATCCTAATCGCTGTTTCGTAAGTGCCGCTGCCGAGTAGGATTACGATTATGATTAGGATTAGGATTAGGATTAGGACAAAGAAGCCGTCGGGCCGCCCGTTCTCTCTGGCGGCGGATGATCGGGCTTGAGTTAGTGCCATTGGTCACTGTTATGATCCCTTCGGAGCGGACGGCCCGGACGTGGCCGCCGCACCGAAGAGAAAGGAGGAGGAAAGATGAAAACGTTATTGGGAGGGGCGGCCCTGATGACCGCCTTGGCAGTTGTGCTCGGCGGAGCCGCGGCAAGCGCCGGGACATTCAGCGGCAGCCCGGTCGCGCCGGACGAGGTGCTCACCCTGGACCTCAGCGGCGATCCGGTCGATGATAACGACTCCGCGGTCATAATCTGGAACATGTCCAACGCTACGGGGGACGTCACCATCGAGTACCTGCCGACGAACCCGGTCGATGAGGCCGAAGGACCGTTCCTCTTGCTGGACGGCACGCTGCGTGTCACGACGGACATTCCCGACGGCGAGCTTCGCTTGCTCGTCATCCGGGAATACAGCCGCGAGAAACGAGAAAAGAAAGGGATCCTGCCGGGCAGCCTGCGCGTGATGCGCCGCAAGCGCGCAGCCGGCCTGTGGCGCCCGGCGAGGTGCCGGGCCCGCCTGATGCGAAGCATCGAACGCGCCACCGCCGCGCCCAAACGCCAAATGCGGCGGAAGGAGAGCGGCCACCTCGGCCGCCGCGGCATCTACGAGACCGACACCTACGTGTGGGCCGTCGTCGACCAGGCGAGCGACCTCGCCGTCGGCGGCATGGTCCCCGAGCCGGTGACGATGACGTGCCTCGCCGCCGGGGCGGGCGTCCTGTTGTGGCGGAAGCGGCGAAGGTCTTAGCAGTTGTTTCAAAACGGTGGGGCGGACATTCCTGTCCACCATTTCGCAGCCCCGCGCGCAGGGCGGACGGAATGCCCGCTCCACCAAGTGTTCAGACCTCACGTTGCAGGTTCTGAAGCAGCTTCTTAGCAGCGAGGTCAACTGAGAGTCCGTGACCGGCCGCAAGAGAAGGCTCGTGTGCATCGGCGCGGCGGCGGCCGTTTTGCTGGCTGCCGGCACAGCGGGCGTGGTGCGCCTTGCGTCACGCGAAGCAGCGCCGCGCGCCGGCGCGTGGACGGCTCTGCCCGATCACGGCCCGCGCATCGAGCGCGTCGTCTGCGTGGTGAACAGCGCCCGCCGCGCCGCGCTGCGCAACGCCGCGCTCGTCACGAAGATCGTCAACGCGCTGCCGCCGCGGGTGCGCGTGAGCATCCTCACGAACGACCGCGCGGCCTTCACCATCGCGCGCGACCCGCATCCCGGACGGGTCGAGCTGGTGACCTTGCCGGCGGAGTCCAACTTCACCATCTGGCCGCAAGATCCGTTCCTGGTCCTGACGCGCCCCGACGGGAAGAAGACGCTTCTCGCGAGCGCGGCATTCGAGCGCGCGGACGACCGCGTCATCCCCGAGCGGCTGGCGGCGCACCTCGGCTGGCCGCGCCGCGCGAGCGAGTTGAGCTTCGAGGGCGGCAACATCGTCTGCGGGTCCCGCCACGTCTTCATCGGCGCCGAGACCGTCCGCTTCAACGCAATGCGCCTGGACGTCTCCGACGAGGAGGTGGTCCGCAAGTTCCAGCGCGAGCTCGGGCGGCCGGTGCTCGTCATCGGACCGATGCCGCAGCCGGTCGGGCACATCGACATGATCCTCACGGCGCTCGACAGCGGCCGGCTCGCACTGGCGGACCCCGCATGGGGCGCGCGGCTTGCCCGCAAGGAGCTCGAAGAGCATCCGGAGGCGGTGGCCGCGTTCGAGCGGGCCTGCGAGGAGCTATACTTCGGCGATCCGCAGATCCGAACGCTGCGCGGCCGCGGCGGAAAGGCAATCGGCCCGCCGAAGGTGGCCGGCCGCACGTCGGCCGCGGCCGATGCGAGCGAAAGAATCGCGCACCATCTCGACAGACTCGCCGGCGAGCTGCGCCGCCGCGGCTACTCCGTGCACCGTGTCCCGTTTCTCTTTGACCGGCGGGAGGCGAAGCCGGACGTGCCGGCCACGTCTCCGGCCGCCGCCGGCCCGGAACCCGCCGGCAAAGACGAGACGCCCAAGCCCGACTACCCCTGCCTGACGTACAACAACGTCCTGATGGAGACCTCTGACGGCGAGCGCCTCGTCTACCTGCCGCAGTACGGCTGGGTGGCCATGGACAAGGCGGCTCGAGAGGCCTGGGCCAAGATCGGCTGCCGGGCCGTCGGCGTCAAGGGATTGGCCATCAGTTCGATGTACGGCGGCTCGCTCCGCTGCTGCGTCAAGGTGCTGCAAAGACGAAGACCGGCGCCGGCCGCGCGTTGACTTCGGCCGCGCCCGCTGCTACCTTACACGCCGCGGCGGTTGTTGACGAGGAGCCTATGCGGCGGGCAAAGTGGCAGGCATATCTCTTTCTCGCACCGGCGGCCATCCTGCTGCTGGCGTTCTCAATCTACCCGCTCTTCCACGCGATGAACCTGAGCCTTCGCACCCACCGCGGCGCCGAGTTCGCCGGGCTCGAGAATTACCAGACGCTGCTCGGCGGCGAGGAGTTCTGGGACGCCCTCGGCGTGTCGGTGTGGTACGTGGTGGGCACCGTGCCGGTCACACTCGTGCTCGGCTTCCTCATCGCCGGCCTGCTGTTCCAACAGCTTCGGGCGCGGGGGATGTTCCGCACGATCTATTTTCTGCCGTACGTCACGTCGACGGTCGCCGCGGCGATGGTGTTCCGGTGGATTTTCTCGACCGGCGAGAGCGGCGCGGCGAACACCGTGCTCGGCTGGCTCGGAGCTTCGCCCTCTCGATGGTGCAACGAGCCGGCCGGCGTCTTCACGCTGCTGGCCGAGCAGGCCGGCGTTCAGCTTCCGGCGTGGGCGGGCGGGCCGAGCCTCGCGCTCGTCTGCGTGATGGTCTTCTCGATCTGGCATTCGCTCGGGTTCGACGTCGTCATCTTCCTCGCGGGGATGTCGGCGATGCCGCGCGAGGTCTTCGAGGCGGCCGAGGTCGACGGCGCGAACGCGCGGCAGAGGATGTGGCACGTCACGCTGCCGCTCCTCACGCCGACGCTCTTCTTCCTCGCGGTCATCTCGACCATCCGCTCGTTCCAGACGTTCAACCAGATATTCATGATGACGCCCGTCGGCAACCGGTCGAGCACGATGAACCTGACGATGCTGATCTTCAGCCGGTTCTACGAGAATCCGCACTACGGCCTGGCGACTGCGGCGGCCGTCGCGCTGTTCCTCATCATTCTCATGCTCACGGTCTTCCAGTTGAAGGTGCTGGGGCCGCGAGTGCACTACTGAGTTTCGAGTTCCGAGTTCCGGGTTCCGAGTTCCGAGTGTGATGTCACGATGAGTCAGGCAACGGCGAAGAAGACGGCGAGTTACCTGATCCTCGCTCTCGGTGCGCTCGTCGTCGGGTTTCCGTTCTTCTGGATGTTGTCGACGTCGCTGAAGACGTCGGAGGAGACGTACACCGTCCCGCAGACGCTGCTGCCGGGTTCGCCGCAGTGGAAAAACTATCCCGACGCGTGGGCCAGCGCGCAGGACGCGTCCGGCGACACCGTCACGTTCGGCGTGTACTTCCGCAACAGCCTCTTCGTCGCGGCGTGCGTGACGGCCGGCGTGCTGTTCACGTCGATCCTCGCAGCCTACGCGTTCGCCAACATGACGTTCCCCGCCAAGGGCGCCATCTTCGTGCTCTTCCTCGCGACGATGATGATCCCGTTCGAGGTCACGATCGTGCCGAACTACATGACCATCGACGCGCTCGGCTGGTACAACACGTTCCCCGCGCTCATCGTGCCGTGGATGGCGAACGTGTTCTCGATCTTCATCCTGCGGCAGTTTTTCAGGACGATCCCGCGCGACTACTTCGACGCCGCCCAGATCGACGGCTGCGGCCACTGGCGGTACATGTGGAACGTCGCCGTGCCGATGGCCGTGCCCGCGCTCGTCACCATCACCATCTTCACGTTCCTCGGCAGTTGGAACGCGTTTCTCTGGCCGATGCTGGTGACCGACGCGCCGCGGATGCGCGTCGTCCAGTACGGCCTGAAGGTGATGATGGACGAGAACTCGACGAACTTCCATCTGTTGATGGCCGCGGCCGCGATCGTTATCATACCCGTCGTCGTGCTCTATCTCATTCTGCAGCGCCGGTTCATCGAAGGCGTCAGCGGCGCGGGGTTGAAAGGATGACGACCCTTGAAAAACCGAACGGGTGGTGTACAATCGCCACCAGAAAGCCAACAAGACCTTGTAATATTGAGCTTCATGTTAACAATGGAAGCCGGACGTGTGTCGCGGAGATTCTTCGCTGCCGCTCAGAATGACAGAACTCACAGCAAGATAGGAGCTTATGTCATGCTGAGCGAAGCGAAGCATCTCTATCGTGTCCGTGTGGTATTCTTTTCGATACATGATCGTCAATAACTTGCCTCACCTCATTTCAGACTTTCTTCTGGTAAACATGCTCTTACGGCGCGACGAACCCCTCGCGCCATGTCAAGCGCTGATTCGGCCTCGTCTTCCGTTATCGGCTCCCACTCTCCCGGGTAGCGCCCTTCGATCATGTAACGATTCAAAGGAATAACCTCGGTTCGTTGCAGCCCGAGGGAGACATTGGGCGGAACCAAGTCAAGCAGAAGTCTTAGATCGTGCGTCTTGGGAAAATGCACACGATGCCACGAGAGCAGGACCTTCAGGTATTTTTCTGCACACTGTTGACAATGGTAGCAGACAACGTCGGCCAACTCTTGGCCACTGAGCCGTAGCAGATGTTCGGAAGCGGCCAAATCATGCTCGGCTTTTTCCACCCACTGCCTGATTTGTCGGACAGTGTCATGCTGCTCGCTCATAGACAACTCTCCCTTCGTGCGCAGCCTCGCAAATGATTGTACCGACGCAGTCCCGATATCTCTCCACTTCATCGGGCGTGGCAACGATAACGTCTGTCGGAAGCAAGATGCCTTCCAGCGCGAGGTCAATTTCGACAGCCTGCTTCCGTTTGGAACCCGTCAGTTCCATGATGACAAGCAGGTCCGCATCGCTATCTGGCCCCGCAGCCCCGGCGGCATGCGAACCGAAAAGAACGATTCTCTCCGGCTGGAACTTCTCCACAATTCGCCGAACTGCTTCCTGGATAATCTCTTGAGGATTGTCTTGATTCATACTTACTCCTTCAGGGACAGTCGCCAATGGCACTAACTTAAGCCCGATCATCCGCCGCCAGAGAGAACGGGCGGCCCGACGGCTTCTTTGTCCTAATCCTAATCATAATCGTAATCCTACTCGGCAGCGGCACTTACGAAACAGCGATTAGGATTAGGAGTAAGA
>JBDREM010000267.1:0-3146 GCA_043819695.1 Planctomycetota bacterium | reverse complement strand
TCTGCCGCACACCAGCCGCAGCACTGATGGTCATGATGAAGAACGCCGGCACGGCAATCGGAACCACGGGGTTGCCGCAACTATCCGGATATACGAGGTCGTTGTACGCGACCAGCCCGGCGTACGCGCTGCCCGCCGCGCCCAGAATCGCGACTATCGCCAACCAGGAACATTCGCTTCAACTATGTCCCCGGCAAGGAAGCCGGCGGCCGTCGCTTCGGACTCGAGTTTGGGATTGACCCGGAGCACGTTCACATCCGAGGCGGAATACGGGCCGAGGACGCGCCCGCCGAGCGGCAACGCCAGCACCTTGTCGCGCAGCATAACCGGATTCTATCCCGCGCTTCTCAAGGCGGCCGACAGTTCGTTCGTCACACGCCCTCCTCCGGGAGATAGAGTGTTTCGCCCGCTCGCTCGACGAAGAGGATCCCTTCGCCCTCGCGGCCTCTCCAGTCGTCGATGTCGATCTCGTTCATGTCGACGTATCCGAGGCCGGCGCGCTCGACGTCCTCGCGGGGGATCTGCGACGCGACGGATACCTTGATGCGCGGCGTCTCGACGCCGTCCTCGAACGTGCCCGAGCCCTTGAGGTAGGTCGACACCGCCATCACCGCCCGCGGGACCTGCCGGAAGCGGTCCATTTGCTTCAGGAAATAGTCGCGGACGTGGTAGCCGATCTGCTTCATGATGCGCCCGTGGACGACGGAGAACGAGCCGACGTGCGGCGCGTAGATGATGATCTCGCCGCCGTCCTCGATGACGGGCTCGACCTTGAACATGCACTTGCCGCCGGTCCAGAGGTCCGGGTACATCAGGGGCGCACACGAGAGCGCTCGGTGGAACAGCCTCGGCTTCCGCACGACATGGAGCCGGGCCGATTGCTCCACCGCGGCCCGCCACGACTCGAGCAGCGGGCCGACCGACAGGTGGGCCAGCTCGCCGTGATGGACGACGATGGACACGGCGCCGACAGGCATCGACACACGGCCGGCGGCCTCGTCGAGCACCCTGCGCACCGGGTTGTCGATGACGCCGATGATCTTCCGGTTGGTGATGACGGCGCCGAGCCAGTGAAAAAAGTCGATCATCTCCACCCCGGAGATGCCGGGGAAGAGGTACTTGCTGCCGCCGGAGAAGCCGGCGATCTCGTGCGGGAAGACCGGCCCGAGGATCAGAAGCTGGTCGTACTCACTGATGACGCGGTTCAACGTCAGGTCGACGTCCTCGGCCATCAGTCCGCCGGTCAGTTCGGCGACGCGGCCGGCCGGTATCTCGCCGACCTTGCCCAGGCTGGCCGGGTTGTTCCACTCGTGGTTCATGAGCTTCACGTCGGCGAACCGTCCCGCGAGGGCCTCGTCCGTGACGCCGAGGTGGCGCCTCATCACGTCGTCGGGCAGGGCGGGATGCGTGCCCAGAGCGACAATGACGTCCACGCGGGCGCCGAGGTCCTGAATCATCGGGACCATTCGCTGCACCAGGTCGCCGACGGGCGCCGTGCGGGTTGTGTCGGGCACGATCAGCAGGACGCGCCGGCCCGGCTCCATGACCTGCGGAAGGCCGTCCGACAAAATGCTGTCGATCTCTTGTGGCGTCATCACGCGGCCTCCACTTCCAGCACCGTTCGGATGGTTTCCATTCGCTCGAGCAGCTCGAACGCGTCGAGCCACCGCTCGAGCGGCATGCGGCTCGTGATGAGCGGCTCGGCCTCGACTTTGCCCTCGGCGTGGAGCCCGAGCAGAGCCTCCTCGAACCGCCGGATCAGGATCATCTGTTGCAGCATCCAGAGCAGCGCGGCCGGCGACACATCGTCCCAGTCGCCGTCTTCCACCTCCAGCCGGGTGAACTGCATCGATATTTCCACGGAGCTTCGCTTCAAGTTGTTCTTCCTCGTGACTTGCTCTGTTGAAAATCACGCCGGCTTACAAAGCCGGCCTACAGAAACCACCGTCTCGACCGGCCAATGTGGCCTTTGTAGGCCCGCTCTGTGAGCGGGCGATGCGGTTTCCAAGAGAGCACTCGTGACGCCTATTGCTTGTCGGCGATGTAGACCGCCTTCCTCTCGACAAAGAACTCGATACCCGTTCGGCCGTTCTCGGGCAGGCCGTCTCCGGACATCTTCCATCCGCCGAACGGCAGCGCGGCCAGCTTGAACCCGCTGTGGATGTTCACGTGCGCCATGCCGGCCTTTTCCTGGCGTTCGGTCAGAGGCGTCCGGCCCCGGTCCTTCCGTGCTGCGTCAGCAGCGCCCACGGCCTCCGCCATGTCCCCAAGGCTCGATGCCTGGAACTCGACCAGTATGACGCCGCGCTGGGCTGGCTTCTCGTTCTCAAACGTCTCGTCGGTCGAGGCGCTTCGCCACTCGCCGGCCGCGAGATTCCTGAACACGTTCGTCATGCCGATATGCCTCTCCGTTCGGGACCCGACCCCACCACGCCGGTGTGAGGGAGCCCGAGGAATGGAAGCAGCCGGCTCGCTTCTGTGATCGTATTACATCTCTTTCTTCGACGAATAATAGGCGTATGGCGAACCGTTCGCAACTATTTTTTGGCCGGCACGTCCCGGCGCGTTTCCGAAAGACAAGGCCCCTGCAATCGCAACGAACGCACCGTATACAGGACGCCCGCAAGGTGAACGTCAAGAACACGATGACAGGCGAGGGCATTCGCGAACACCCCTGATATTCAGTGATACTCAGGATATTCGGGAGTTCCGCGCCCCGGGCACCACGCCGACGAAGCTCGACAGGTGCCGCTTGGTGCGAAAGAAACCGATTCGGAGGCATGACGCCGCACTTCCCGAGCACCGCGTGAATCCGCGCCTTCAGGCCCGTCCGGATCCGAACCAGCGTGACCCCGTACCGCAGCCGCTCGCGCAGAAGCCGCATCGCCTGCGGCGTGACCCGGCTCTCCGGCAGGTAGTTCAGCCGAAGCAGATGAGCCAGCGCCGTCGCGTCAACCGTGTCCGTCTTGATCGTGCTCTCCGCGATCAGCCGCACCTTCAGCGGGTTCGCCAGGTGCGCCTCCAGCCCCAACTCCTCCAACACGTCCACCGCCCAGTACCAGTTCGCCGTCGCCTCCAGCGCGATGAGGGCCAAGCCTCGGTCGTGCTCGCCGAACGCCTCGCCGAACGCGTCGGCCGTGCTCGGG
>JBDREM010000266.1:0-7806 GCA_043819695.1 Planctomycetota bacterium | reverse complement strand
CCACGCTCTTGCCGTCCTTGCTGATAACCGGCGCGCGGACCTCTTCTTCCTTTCCGCATCCCGTGACAATCGTGCCGACGGCCGCGAGCGCGGTCAGCAGCGTCCGCGTCGTCAAACTCATGACAGGCCCTGTATTCTTGGCCGCATCGTTCCTGCTTCTTTATTGGTACCTTCAGCGGGGACGCATATCAAAGGGCCGCGCGGGCCTGTTCTCGCCCGGCGTGTTCACGGAACGTCGGTGGCCCCCGCCTTGGTCTGTTCCTTCTCTTCCGGCTTCGTGCTTTTCTGCTTGGCTCCGTGTTTCTTCAGCAGCTCGGCCAGGCCCATGTGCTCACCGGCGACGGCCTTATCGAGCGCCGTCTGGCCGTCATCGTCCTTGGCGTTCACGTCGGCCCCGTTGGCGATGAGGAACGCCGCCATCTCGGCCTCGCCCTCGATGGCCGCCAGATGCAGGGGTGTGAAGCTCTGCAGCATTCGGGCGTCTATGCCGGCCCCTTGCTTGAGCAGGAGCTCGCCGACCGCGACGTTGCCGCTCTTGGCGGCGTAGTGGAGCGGTGTGGTGCCGAACGCGTCCTTCGCCTTCACGTCGGCTCCTTTGGCGACAAGAAGGGCGGTCACGGTCTTGCTCCCGCCCTGGGCCGCGTTGTGCAGCGGCGTCGTCTTGTCATTTGCGGCCGCGCCGGCGTCGGCGCCGTTCGCCAGGAGCACTTCGGCAACGCTGTCTTGGCCGGCGAGCGCGGCCGCGTGGAGCGGCGCCGCACCGTTCTTGTCCCGCGCGTTCACGTCCGCCTTCTTCTTCACGAGGATCTTTGCCAGAGCCTTATCGCCCTGCGTCGCTGCGAAATGCAGCAGCGTCTCCTCGTCCTTGATCCTTGCGTCGGCCTCGGCCCCGTGGTCCAACAGGTATTGGATGATCTCGTGCTGCTTGTAGCGCGCCGAGTGATAGGTCGGGAAATCGTTGTCCTTCGTTCGAGCGTTGACGTCCGCGCCGGCCTCGACGAGCGCCTTGATCGCGGCCATCTGCTTTCGCTCGACGGCCATGTGCAGCGGCGTCTTCGCGTCGTCATCCTTACCGTCCACCTCGGCGCCCTTTGCGATGAGCAGCTTCACGGTGTCCGCGTGGCCGCTGAGCGCCGCCATGTGCAGAGCCGTCGCTCCGAACTGCACCTTGACCTTCGGATCGGCCCCCTTCGCCAGCAGCAGCTTGACGATGGCCGTCCAGCCCCGGTACGACGCCCGGTAGAGCATGTTCTTGTCGCGGTCCGTCGAGTCATCGATCTCGGCCCCGTGCCCGAGGATGACGGCCGCGACAGCCTCCCGTCTCAGCAGGAACGCCCACAGGAGCGGCGTCCGCTTCTTCTTGTCCTTGATGTTCGCGTTCGCCTTCCTGGCCAGTAGCGCCTCCGCCACGTGTTCGTGGCCGAGCCTCGCCGCCACGTGCAGCGCCGCCTGGCCGGCGTTGTTCGTCGCGTCGGCCTCGGCGCCTTTCTCCAGCAGCAGTTCGGTCAGGCCCTTGTGCCCCTTTGTCGCGGCGAGGTGGAGCGGCGCATCGGCGACATCATCCTTCACGTTGACTTCGGCCCCCTTCGCCAGCAGGATCCGTGCGACGTTCACCTGGCCCCAGGACGCGGCGAAATGGAGCGGCGCCTGGCCGTTCGCGGTCTTCGCGTTGACGTCCGCTCCTCTCTCGAGCAGCAGCGTGGCGACGGCCTCGCGCCCGCGGATCGCCGCCCAGTGCAGAGCCGTGCTGCCCGACTTGTCTCGCGCGTTCACGTCCGCGCCGCCATCGAGCAGGCCTCGGACGGCATCGGCGTCGCCGTTCGCAGCCGCCTCATGGATGGACACATCCTCCTTCGTGCATCCGCCCAGCCCGACAAGCAGCAGCATGACCAGGGTGATCCAACGTTTCTTCATCGCCGGTTCCTTTCTTCTTGCGCGCCGCCCAATTCAGCGGCCAGCTAATTATACCGTTTCGGGCGAGCCGATGCACCGCAAACCCTGGCGTTTTTTGCCAGCGCGCCATGTCAGGCCGAGTTGGACGCCGAAAACGGCGCTCGAACGGCTCCGTTGAAAAGCTGGCATTTCTGCGCCCACGGGACGCGGCCGCAGCAGCTCACGCGCCGCCGCCGCTGCTGCCGCCCGCGTCGGACTCGCCGACCTCGGTGCTGGTCGAGCCCGGTTCGGCCGCGACGCCCCCCGCAGCACTATTGAGCCCTGCATAGATAATGGAAAGCGGTGCGGATGTGTAAAATGAGGAAAAAGGGGAAAAGGGCAAGAGGAGAAAAGAGTGTTTCCGCCGCCCCAAGGGCGGCAGACAGCCTTTTCTTCCCCTTTTTCCCTCTTTTCCCCTTTCCCTTTTCTTACACACCCGTGCATTCTATTATCAACGCATGCATCAACAACATGACGCCCTGCGCGCGCTCGCGCCACGTACACTGCGTCCACTCCGGAACCCGCCCGGAACGCCGGGCGACGTGTTGAGATGCGCCGCGGCGCGCTGTAGAATGGGTGGGGAATATGGGATTGGCGGGAAGCCAATGAAGCCTCTTGCTTCGGTCATCGTTCTTGCGTGCAACAAGGCGGCGTACACTGCGCGCTGCCTCGACGGGCTGGCGAAGACGCAGTGGCGCCCGCTCGAGGTGATTGCGATCGACAACGGCTCGACGGACGAGACGCCGGATCTGCTCGACGACTTCGAGAAGCGCGCGGGCGAACTCGACATCGCGGTGAAGCGCGGCCGCAACGAGACGAACGCCGGCGCGATCACCGGCCGCAACCAGGCGCTCGAGATGGCCGAGGGCGAACTCGTCGCGTTCATGGACAACGACGTGGCCGTGCGGTCGCGCGCGTGGATCGAGACGCTTGCCGCGGCGCTCGACGGAACCGAGCGGGGCGGGATCGCCGGCCCGAAGCTGATCTACCCGTTCCCGCCGTATCTGATCCAGTGCGCGGGGGCGGCGGTCTCTCGCAGGGGCCGCGTCTTCTTCCTCGGGCGGGGGGAGCCGCGCGACGCCGCCGAGTTCAACCGGCCGGCCGAGGTCCAGTGCCTGATCAGCGCGTGCTGGCTGATGCGGCGGGCGGTCTGCGAGGATGTCGGCCCGCTCGAAGAGGCGTACAATCCGGTCCAGTTCGAGGACATCGACTACTGCTACGCGGCCCGCGAGCGGGGCTGGAAGGTCCTCTACGAACCGGGGGCGGAGATGTATCATTTCGAGAACGTGACGACCTCGGGCACGCCGGCGATCAACAGCACGTACCAGATTGTCCGGAACGGATTGCTGTTCCAACGCCGCTGGCGGCATATGTTTGCGGCTGAGGACGGCCCCCGCGAGCAGGCCTGGCGCTGGGCGGGAATTCCGACGGTTCGGCTCGATTCTATCGGCGAGCTGGAGACCGCGTGAGGCGTAAGTGGTTGCCCAGGCGGGCGTTAAGGCTCATCTCGCCCGTTCGCCCCTCCTTCGTGATTCCGCTCAAGTCTGTCCGCCAATCGGTCGATATAGTAACAGAAGGCCGGCGCAGCCGGCCGGCCGGGCCTGTTTTGAGGGCTGGGAGCTTTGAGCGCGGGTAAGCGCAAAGCAGGCGGCAAGACCAAGTCTCGCGGCTCGGCTGTCTGCATGGGCAAAGCAAAACGCTTGGCGAGAAAGACCGGCGTCAAGCCTGGAGCGCGCACGATGCGGGTCGAGCGGATACGCAAGGAAATCGAGGACGGCGCCTACGAGACCGAGGGCAAGCTGAGGATCGCCATTTCCCGCTTGATCGACGACGTTCTTGCCCACGGCCCCAAGAGCGGGGATTAGCCCCGGCGCCGCGGCTTCAGCGGCGATACGCCTGATCGACGGAGCAAGCTGGAGGCCCAACATGGAGTGGGAGTTCGTCCTCGCCGCTTTCTTTCGCCTGCTCCTCGCCGCGGTCTTCGGGGGCGTGGTCGGCTGGGAGCGCGAGTTCCACGAGAAGGGAGCCGGCCTCCGGACCCACATGCTCATCTGCGTGGCGGCGTGTCTCTTTGCGCTCGTTACGGCGGAACTGCGCAAGACCTTCCCGGACGCTCAAGTCATGCGCGTCGTCCAGGGGCTGCTCATCGGCATCGGATTCCTCGGCGGCGGCGTGATCTTCACCCGCGGCGGCTCCGTCCATGGCCTGACCACGGCGGCCGGGCTGTGGGCGCTGACCGGCGTCGGCCTCACCGTCGGGTTCGGGTATTACTTTCTCGGCGCGCTCGGGACAGCGTTCGCGTTCATCATCATCGCGACGCTCAAGAGCGCGGACGTCTGGCTCCGCGCGAAGTTCGCCTCCCAACGCCGCAGCGGCGACGGCGAACAGACGTCCGACGATTCCTGACGCGGCAATGCCCCCCCAGCATCACGGCCGGCGTGTCTTGACTTCGCTCTGCAGCGCGGGATAATGTGACGGCGTGCGAACTGTTCCTGTAAGGAGGAAACGCAATGGCCGTTCAGTGTGAGAACTTGAAGAAGAACCTCGACCGTTGCGGCTGCTCATATGCGGGTTGTGAGAGGCGGGGGACTTGCTGCGAGTGCATTCGCTATCACCTCGCCAACAAGCAACTGCCCGGATGCTGCTTCCCGGCCGACGCCGAGAAGACGTACGACCGCAGCTTCAAGAAGTTCATCGAGGTATGGAGCACACGCCTGTAGCCGGAGGAGGATGTCCATAAAATGGCGGACGGCCCGACCGGGAACATCCTGGTAATCAACGCCGGCAGTTCATCGATCAAGTTCACGCTCTTTGACATGGCCGACGAAAGGGTGGCCGTGAAGGGCGTGCTCGAGCGGGTGACACTGCCGGGCTGGAAGCTCGGCTGCACGATCGGCGGCCGCAAGGTGACGACGCAGGGCCCTGAGACGCTGAACCACCGGCAGGCGCTCGAGAAGATGTTCGAGCGGCTGCGAGCCCAGGCCGGCCCGATCCTGGGGCCCGAAAGCCTCCTGGCCGTCGGGCACCGCGTCGTGCACGGCGGCGAGCGCTTCTCCGAGCCCGTCCTCATCAACGAGGAAGTCAAGGAGGCCATCCGCGATCTGTTCCCGCTGGCGCCGCTTCATAATCCGCCGAACTACGAAGGCATTCGCGGCTGCGAGGATCTGCTGCCCGGAGTGCCGATGGCCGCCGTCTTCGACACCGCATTCCACTTCACGCTCCGCAAGCGGGCCTTCCTCTACGCGATCCCATACGAGCTCTACGAGAAGGACGGAATCCGGCGCTACGGGTTCCACGGCACGTCGCACCGGTACGTGTCGCTCGAGGCCGAGCGATTTCTCGGCCGCGAGAACGACCCGACGTTCAAGCTGATCACGTGCCACCTCGGCAACGGCTGCAGCATGGCGGCCATCCGCGGCGGGCGCGTGGCCGACACGAGCATGGGCCTCACGCCGCTCGAAGGGCTCGTCATGGGCACCCGCTGCGGCGACATCGACCCCGCGATCATCTTCCACCTGATCCGCGAGAAGAACATGACGCCGGAGCAGATCGACGACATGCTCAACAAGCGCAGCGGCCTGTTCGGCCTGGCCGGCATCGGCACCGGCGACCTGCGCGAGATCATCCCAGCCGCCGACAGCGGCAACGAACGAGCACAATACGCGCTCCACGTCTACGTGTATCGGCTGAAAAAATACATCGGCGCGTATACGGCCGAGCTTCAGGGACTCGATGCGCTCGTGTTCGCAGCCGGAGCCGGCGAGAACTGCCCGCGCATCCGCGCCGGCGCCTGCGAGGGGCTCGAACAGCTCGGCATCAAGATCGACTGGGAGCGCAACCAGAACAACGAGACGATCATCAGCCCGGAGGGAGCCGAGGTGACCGTGATGATCATTCCCACCAACGAGGAGTTGATGATCGCGCGCGACACGCTGAAGCTCGTTACCGAGAAACGGAACGGAGGCTGAGTTGTCCGGGAAGAAAGCGATTGTGACGGGCGGAGCAGGCTTCATCGGCTCGCATATCTGCGACGCGCTGATCGAGCGCGGCATCGAAGTCGCCGTCATCGACAACCTCTCGAGCGGCAAGAAGCAGAACCTCGCGCCGGACGCGGCGTTCTACGAGGTCGACATCCGCGACGAGTCGGTCCGCGACATCTTCGCGAAGGAGAAGCCGAACTGCCTGTTCCACCTCGCCGCGCAGATGGACGTGCGAAAATCGGTCGCCGACCCGATGTACGACGCGAGCGTGAACATCGGCGGCACGGCGAACCTGCTCGAGGCCGGCCGCGCCGGCGGGCTCGAGAAGACGATTTACGCGGCGACCGGCGGCGCGATGTACGGCGAGCCGAAGGTTCTGCCCGCCGACGAAAACACGCCTATCGAGCCGCTCTGCCCATACGGCATCAGCAAGGGAGCGGCCGAGCATTACCTCGAGCTCTACCGCAAGCTCTACGGGATGAACTACACCTCGCTGCGGTTCCCCAACGTCTACGGCCCGCGGCAGGACCCGCACGGCGAGGCCGGCGTCGTCGCCATCTTCTCGCAGTTGATGCTCTCGGGCAAGCGGCCGAAGATCTTCGGCGACGGCACGATGACGCGCGACTACGTCTACGTCGGCGACGTTGTCGAGGCGAACATGCTCGCACTCGATAACGGCGGCGGCATGGCGATGAACCTCGGCCGGGGCACGGAGATCACGGTGCAGCAGATATTCGACGGCGTCCGCGATGCCGTCGGATGCGACATCGAGCCTGATTATGTGCCCGAGCGGCTCGGCGAGGTCGCGCACATATCGCTCGACGCGAGCCTGGCGAAGAAGACGCTCGGCTGGGAGCCGAAGGTCGAGCTGCTCGACGGCCTCGCCCGCGCCGTCGACTTCTATCGCAGACTGAACGCCGGCGAGATCACGCGGTGAATGACCCTGCGTGAATTGCCGACCTGCACAAAGGTGGGCTTGGGCGGCCGTTGGTACGCCGCGCACGCTGTGCGCGGCGCGCTTCTCGCTCTGGTGCCGCCACGTCGGGCCGGCGTGGCGTGCTCGACCGAGCCGCCCATCGTAAGCTCGGCGGGAACAGAACGCGGACGTGGCGCATGCCTCTCGAAAGGTTCTTCATCGAAGCCGTTCCCGACGGGCCGACCGTTCGGCTCGCGCGGGACGAAGCCCATCACCTGCGCCACGTGCGGCGGGTGAAGATCGGCGATGAGGTCGAGCTGTTCGACGGTTCCGGCATCGACTACGTCGGCCGCGTCGACGCGTTCGACCGCGGCGGAGCGACCGTCGAGATCGTCCGGTCGGAGAAGACGAACCGCGAGCCGGACGTATCCGTAACGCTCGCCGTTGCCGTCGTGAAGCAGCAGGGCATGCACCGGCTGATCGACACGTGCACGCAGCTCGGCCTGAAGCGGCTGAGGCCGATGCAGACCGAGCGGTCGGTCGTCGTGCCGCGGAAGGGCAAGGCCGAACGTTGGCGGCGGATCGCCATCGAGGCGTGCAAGCAGTGCGGGCGCAGCATCGTGCCCGAGATCGCGGAGCCCTGCGAGTTCGGCGTTGCGCTCGATGCGGCCGGCGAGTACGATGTCGCGCTGATCGCGTCGATGCAGCCGGACGCGCGGCCTGTCGCGGCGGTGTTCGAGCGGCCCGTCGAGTCGGTCCTGTGTCTGGTTGGCCCCGAGGGCGGCTTCACGGACGAAGAAGAGAGCGCGGCAATCGAGGCCGGGGGCGTGCCCGTGAGCCTGGGCCGGAGCATTCTGCGGACCGAGACGGCCGCGGCGGCCATTCTGGCCGTCGTTGCCCAGTGCGCGGCGGGCTGTCGGGGTTAATCTCGGATTTCATGAATTCATGAAATCCGAAAAAGGCGTGGCGGCAGACGGG
>JBDREM010000265.1:0-4265 GCA_043819695.1 Planctomycetota bacterium | reverse complement strand
CAGAAGAGCCCGGAGGCGAGGAGCATGGCGATCCGCGTGATCCTGGGCTCGAACCCGCTCACCGCGATCTCGTGGTCGCTGCTCGAGTTCGACCTGATGCGGCGGCAGTTGATGTACGACCGAATCTCGGTGATCGGGGGCGAGTACGGCGAGCCGGGCCACACCGTCTCGTACCCGGAGTGGTGGCGTACGGCCGGCGCCTACTTGATAGTGTCCGCCGTCATGCTGGCCGGCGGGGGGATACTGCGAAGACACAGGATCGCGCGTTTGCGGCGTTCAGGAGGATGATGAAGATGAGAACCCGGTGGTGTGTGCTCGTTGTGTTGATGCTTGCCGGCTCGATGATGTTGGTTTCGTGCGGCCAGGAAGAGCAAGGCAGGCAACAGGGAAGAGGGGGTGATACGGGCGCGGTCAAGCCCGACATACGCGGCTCCATCGAGAACGCCGTCGCCTTCCTCCGCGCCGCCCAGCACAAGGACGGCGGCTGGGGTGCGCGCGGCAGCGGCGTCGGCATCACGGGCCTCGTCATCGAGGCGCTCGCCGGCATCCCCGAAGACATCCGCAAGAAGAACGCCGACCTCATCGAGAAGGGCGTCAAGTACATCCTCGCCAACCGCCGCAAGGACGGCTCGATCGTGAACGAGGACGGGATGGTGGCGAACTACCGGACGTCGATCGCGACGCGGGCGCTCATCGCCATCGACCGCGAGAAGTACAAGGACACCATCGACGCGGCCGTCAAGTATACGAAGGGTATCCAGGGCACGGATCCGAACGACAAGGCGAAATTCGGCTCGATGGGCTACGGCAGCGACAAGACCAAAGGCGACATCATCAACACGGCCGAGGCGCTAGAGATGCTCGAAAAGGCGGGTGTCAGCAAGGACGACGACGTCTGGAAGCGGGCGATGGTGTTCCTCTCCCGGACGCACAACTCCGACGAAGACGCCGAGGCCGGTGTGAAAACAGCGAACGACGGCGGCGCCATCTATCGTTCGGTCCGCGATGTCGAGGGAGCCTCGAAGGCCGGCACGATAAAGCTGCCCGACGGCACCGAGGTGCCGAGGTCGTACGGCGGCGCGACGTACGCTCTCCTCAAGAGCCTCCTCTTTGCCGGGATGAAGAAAGACCATCCGCGCGTGCAGGCCGCGTACAAGTGGATCTGCGACCACTACACCGTCAAGGAGCACCCCGAGCTCGGCCAGCAGGGGCTCTACTACTTCTACTTCACAATGGTCCGGACACTCGAGCTATGGGGCGACCCGACGATCAAGCAGGGCGCCGCCGTCCACAACTGGGCCGAGCAGCTTGCCGCCCAGATCATCTCGCTCCAGAAGAAGGACGGCTCGTGGACGAATCCCAAGGACAAGTGGTGGGAGTCCGACCCGGCGCTCGTCAGCGCCTACTGCATCTTCTCGCTCAACTCGTGCCAGAGGATGCTCGAGAAATAGAACCGGCCGGCCTTTTTTCGCAAGGGGGCGATCATGGGAAGCCACACACGGACACAGAAGCACGGGCGCTCCTTGCACCGTTCTGCCGGCGGATCATTCTTTGCAGAGCACGGGTATACGCAGGCGCCGATGCTCGTGCAGTGGATGGCGACGCTCCGCTGCCCGCTCTCCTGCCCGCACTGCCTCGCCGTCAGTCAGGAGAGCGGCTTCGAGGACATGCCGCTCGGCGTGGCGCGTTCGCTCGTCAGACAGATCGCCGAGATGGGCGTCGGCGAATTCCTCGTGACGGGCGGCGAGCCGCTCGCACGAGCCGATCTGCCCGGCGTGATCGACGCGCTGGCGGAGCACAAGGTGAGTTGGAGCCTCAACACCGCCTGCATGCCCTCCGAGCGCCTGCAACGCGCGATCGAGTCGTACCCGCCCGCGTTCACGGCCGTCAGCCTCGACGGCCCGGCAGAGACGCACGACGCGTTCCGCGGCCGGGATGGCGCGTTCGACGATGCGCTCCGATCCATCCGCTATTTCGCGGGGCTGGACGGCTGCTCGGTCGCCGCGGGCACGACGGTCACCACGTCGAACTTCGACGCTCTTCAGGAAACGTTCGGGATCGTCATGCAGAGCGGGGCGTCGCATTGGGGCATTCATTTGCTCGTGCAGGAAGGCCGGGCGGCGGAGCGCAAGGACCTCTTCCTGTCGCGGCGGCAATTGTCGCGCCTGCTCCGGTTCGTCGCGAAGAAGCGCACTTACTTCCCCGTCACGATGGCCGACGAGTTCGGCTACTGCGGCGACTGGGAGCCGCTGGTGCGCGACCTGCCGCTTACGTGCGGCGCCGGGCGCACGCATTGCGTCGTCCTGCCCGACGGCGAGGTCGTGCCCTGCACGACGCTCGACCGCTCGGCTAGCGCCGGCAACATCAACGAGCGCCCGCTGCGCGACATCTGGGCGGACGGGTTCGCGGAGCTGCGGAACTGGGAGCCGAAGGGCCGGTGCGCGAAGTGCGACTACGCGCCCGCCTGCGAGGGCGGATGCTGGCTCCAGCGCCGGCACGGCACGAAGTGCTATCGCGACGTGTGGCACGTTCCCGAAGCTCTCAAAACCGCCGCCGGCGTCGCCGTCTGCCTCGGCGCGCTCGCCGCGTCGCCGGCCGCTCCGGCCGCGCAGGCCGCCGATGCGAAGGCCGGACCCCCGGCGAAGTCGCCCGCGTCGTCCGCGAGATTACGCGAGCATGTCTTGCGGGCAGCCGGCGACGGCATCGAGGGACAGATTGTGCTCTGGTACGGCCGGCAGATGGGATCGCTGACGTTCGGTGACGGCACCGCACCATCGGGCCCGATGTTGGACCGGGAAGGCGCTCTGCGCCAGGCCCTCGCGGCCGGGCCGACGGGCGACCTGGCCGCGGACCCCGCCGGGCGTCACTTCGCCGCCTTCACGAAGGGCGAGCTGCCGGAGGACATCGCCGGCATGTGCAAGGCCGTGCGGGCGTGCCTCGATACGAAAGAACATTCGCTCGCGCTCGCCGCGCTGCTCTGGCGGAACCTGTCCGAGCCTTGTCTGAACGGCGATGCCCCGGCCAAGCGAACGGCCGCCGAGCGAAAGGCCCTCCGCGACACGCTCGCGGCGCTCCGAAACGCGGCAGACGCGTGGCGCAAGGGAGCGTTCGACGAACTCCTCAAGCCCTATCTGGCCCGAGGCTGGTTCCCGATGCCGTATGCGGCGCCCGCGACGAAGAAGCGTCCTCCGCCGCCGCCGCCGTGGCGCGCCCTTCAAGCCGACACGAGCACAGAGCGGTGGGCGCAAATCCGCAAGTACATCAAGGACAAGAAAGCCGCCGCCGAGTTCGTCGACCGCCATCCCTACGCCGAGTCCATGATGCTCGCGCTTTCGCTTCCCGCAGGCTCCGGCTGTGAGAAGATCGGCGAGAAAGGCAAGGCGGCGTGCGGGAAGGACGAGCGTTTCGGGGTGCACGATCTCCTCGTCACGTCGCAGGGGGCCGCCGGCGTCAAGATGAGCATTCACTGGACCGGGGAGCCGCAGCGCCGCTTCGAGGTCGTCCTGCCGAACGATGCCGAGCTGACCTACGCCGACATCGTCAAGCTCGTCGGCGAGCAGCATCAGAAGATTCTCACAGGCTTGGTGGACAAGGATCTCGGCGAGCGAACACGGAGAGGCTGGTACTGGCCAACGGGCCCGCAACCGTTCCTGCTGCCAGCCGTGCTCGAGCGGCGGCAGGCGGCGCTCGATGCGATTGCGAATGAGGAAGCAAAGATGGAGGCCGCGCCGAGCGGCAAGGAGGCGCTGCTCGGTGCGGCGACCGCCCGGTCAAAGCACATCCAGGCCGCGGAACTGTGGCTGGCTGATTTTTGGATGTTCTAGCCCGGCCCGCTGTTCTTGCTGCCGTCGGCGAGGCCGATCATCCAGGCTCTGTCTGCAATTGCACTAACATAAGGGCTTGGCCCGTGTCGCAGAGCTCCGCTCGTAATCTTAATCGCCATTCCGTAACTCCCCCTGCCGAAGAGGATTACGATCATGATTAGGATCACGACAAAGACGGCGGCGGTCCTCGCATCCCCGAAATGAGGACAGCGGGAAGCCCCGTCGGTCAGGCGTCCCGGCGCCGGGTGGGGAACGGATGCGTCGCGAGTTTGCGGACGAGCCGGGCGAGTTCGCGATAGATGGGGCAGTCGCGATTGGCTTCGTAGTAGACGCGCCGGCCCTCGACGCAGCGATTGAGAATGCCGGCCGCCTCGAGACGGCGGAGTTCGCGCAGCACGGCGCCGCGGCCAGTGCCGGCGGCTCGCGTGAGTTCGCGCACAT
>JBDREM010000264.1:0-9529 GCA_043819695.1 Planctomycetota bacterium | reverse complement strand
GAATCGGCCGGTCGCGTCCCACGGCGTCTTCTCGTAGTAGCCGAAGAAGTGCGACGCCGGGCCGTCCGTCACGCGGCGGACGGGCACGTCTTGGGTGATGTGGTCAGTCATCGTGTCCCTCGGAGAGATTCGGTGAACTTGTAGAATAGAAATCGATTTCTATTTTGCAAGAGGCGTTTCCGAGTGGGCGTCAGCGCCGTTCGTGATGCGCGGCGTATGCGTCGAGCAGGCGGCGGATCATCCGCTGATACGGCGTCCGGCGCTTCTTCGCCTCCTTCTTGAAGAAATCTACGCTCGCCCTGCTCAGGCCGATGGTCACCTTGACGCTGTCCTCCTTGAACGCCAGCTCGTCGGGCGACGGCAGGAAATCGTCGATCACCCGCACATCGCCCAGCGGCTCATTCGTGTATTTCGTTTTCTTCTTCATAGATTTCCTTTCCCTTCCGCCAATATCCCGCGCCGATGATGCGGATGACATCGCCGCGATACGTGAATCGGACTGTCACAATCGCATCGCCAACGCGGCCGAAGCAATAGTATCGCTTCTCTGTTTCGCTATGGCTCACGTCCTCGGCGATGACGCGCCGAGGGTCGGCAAAGGCATACTGGGCTGTGCCGAAGTCAACGCCGTGCTTCCTCAGGTTGCGCCGGTTCTTCCGCTCGTCCCACTCAAAGCGGACTTGAGCCATATCACTACCCTAACACATGTGTGTACGATAAGCAATACTAATATACGCCATATTGTATGGATTCCCCTTCAGCAGAACTCATCTTCCGCCCAGTCCAAACCGAGCGCTCGGTCATCCTTGTAGAGAGCGTAGCCCCTGCGATAGAGGAAGTAGAGAACTGCCCGCCAAGCATCGAGAGCGTACTCCTTCTTCGGCTCTGTCAACTCATATTCTTCAGACAGATCCACCCTCGGAAAATGGTGCCCAGTTCGGTCGTCGTATATCTGATCTCTCTCCTCCTTGGCCACGCTCGTGAACAAACTGAAGAGCCCTCTCAGATCATTGTCAGAAAGCTGCATTGCTCACCTCCCGGCCTGCCCGCGGCCGCTCACCCGCCATTCCCCATTGACCACCCCTCACCCGCGTACCTGCCCGTTCCCGCGGACGACGAACTCTCACATTGCCCACTCACCCCACCCCATCCGGCCGGACGCTGATGACGGGCGACGGCGTCATCCCGAGGTCGCGGCACAGCAGGTTCGCGGAGATGCGGCCCGACTCGTAGATGGTCGGCAAGCCGCTGCCGGGATGGGTCCCGCCGCCGACGAGATAGCAGCCGCCGATCTCCTCGAACCGGTTGTGCGGCCGGAAGAACAGGACCTGCCCCATCGTGTGGGCAAGGTTGAACGTTGCTCCCTCGAAGATATTGTAGTCCCGCCGCCAGGTGGCCGGCGTGATGACCTTCCGCTCCTCGATGTGATCCCGAAGCCCGGTGAACCCGCCCCGCGTCTCGATGATGCCGAGCACCTTCTCGGCGTAGTCGTCCGCCAAGCCGTCCCAGTCGATGCCAGAGCGCGTGTTGGGGCAGGGGACGAGCACGTAGATCGTCGACTTGCCGGCCGGGGCGAGCGAGCCGTCCGTCACGCTCGCGTTCTGCACGTAGAGCGACGGGTCCGCGGACAGGACCATGTCGTCCGTGATTTCCTCGACGTTGCGGCGGTAGTCGTCGGCGAAGAGGATGTTGTGGTGCGGGTGCTCGTCGTAGACGCGGTCGACCCCGAGGTAGAGCATGAACGTCGAGCACGAGAGCTTCCACCGGTCGAGCTTCTTCGGCGTGTACTTCCGCAGCACGCCGGGCGGGACGAGCGCCCCCATCGCGTCGCCGAAATCCGCGTTGATGACGATCCGATCGAACGTCTCCTCGGTGCCGTCGTCGAGGCGGACGCCCGTGGCCCGCCGCCCGTCAAGGATCAGCCCGGCCACGCGGGTGCCGAGGCGGATCGTGCCGCCCTCCTCCTCGACGACCTTCGCCATCGCCCGCGAAATCTGGTTCAGCCCGCCCATTACGTGATAGATGCCGTACGCGTGCTCGATGTACGAGAGCATCGTGAAGAACGCCGGGCACGTCCACGGCGACATTCCGAGATACTTCGACTGGAACGCAAAGCAGAGCTTGAGGTCGTCGTCGCTGAAGTACCGGCCGAGGTTCTGGAAGATCGACCGCCCGAGCGACATCCGCGGCAACGCCCTGAGAAAGATGGGATTCAGATAGGCGAGCAGATTGTCGTAGCTTCTCTGCAGGCACGGCATCAGGCGGTCGAACCGCTTCGCCTCGGTTGCCATAAACCGGTCGACGCCATCCTCGTTGCCGGGGAAGTGCTCGCGAATCTGCACCTTGGTCTGCTCGGCGTCGGCCGAGGGGAACAGGTCGACGCCGCCGATCCGGAGGCGGTAGAGCGGGTCGAGCTGGACGACGTCGACGTAGTCGTCGACGCGCCGCCCGGCCTCGGCGAACACTTCCTCGAGGATGAACTTCATCATGAGGAACGTTGGGCCGGTGTCGAACGTAAAGTCGCCGAGCCGGATGGGCGCGTTCCGCCCGCCGACCGTGTCCTTCTGTTCGAAGACCGTGACGTCGAGACCGCGGCGGGCGAGGATCATGGCGGCGGTCAATCCGCCGGGTCCCGCGCCGATGATGCCGATTCGTGATTTCACCATAATGGATGCCCCGTTCCCACTTGCCGCCCATCTCGGCGACGGCGATGTCCGTTCAACTCGGGCGGAAATCAGGGACTGCCACTTCCATTTCGGGCCCGGCCCGGAAGGGCCACCAAAATGGCTGGCGGTACCGATTTCCGCAGTCACTGACTCTCGGCGACGATGCGGTCGCGGACCTGCTGCCCGGAGAGCGCGGCCATTGGCATCCCGCCGCCGGGGTTCACGCTGCCGCCGACGAAGTACAGGTTAGCATATTTCGTGCTCTTCTTCGGCGCCTTGAAACCGAGATTCTTCTTCCGGTCCGACACGACGCCGTAGATCGCGCCGCAGTTCGAGTAGTACCGCCGCTGAATGTCCTCCGGCGTCCACATGTCCTCGACGATCACGTGCCGCCTCAGGTCGGTCAGCCCCATCCGCTCGAGCTTGTCGAGGACGCGTTCGCGCAGGGCGGCGATCTCGTCGGCCGCGAAGGGGCGATCCTGCAGGTGCGGGATGTGCGGCAGTACCTTGATGTTGTCGCAGCCTTCGGGCGCCTGTGTCGGGTCTGTCCGCGTCGGAGCGACGAGATAGATGGTCGGGTCCTCCGGCAGCACCTTGCGGTGGAAAACGTCGGCGAAGTGCTTCTGCGGATTTCGCGAGAAGAAGAAGTTGTGGTGCGCCAGTTCCGGATAGACGCGATCCGTCCCGAGGTGCAGCACGAGCCCGGAACACGCCGGCTCGAACTTCTTAAGCTTCCGCAGGAAGGACGGCGGCTCGTCGAGCAGCCGCTCGTAAGCCGGGATGACCTCCATGTTGCAGACGAACCACTCGGCCTCGACGCGTTCGCCGGAAGCCGATTGCGCTGCGACAACGCGGCAGCCGTCGTGGTCGAGAGCGGTAATCTCCGAGCCGAAGTGCATCCGCACGCCGGCCTCCTCGGCCAGTTGGCCGAGAGCCCGCGCCAACTCGTACATCCCGCCCTCGACGTACCAAAGCCCGTACTCGCACTGGACGTGTGCCAGCAGGTTCAGCACCGCGGGCGCGTCGTAGGCCGACGACCCGACGTACTTCACGAAGAAGTTCACGATGTCCGCGAGGTGCGGGTTCCGGATGCGGCGGCGGACGCCGTCGTTCATCGTGCGGAAGAGGTCGAAGTCGCGGAGCGCCGAGACCGGGCCGTGGAACCGCGTCATCTGCCAGACGGTGTCGAGCCCGCGATCGAAGTAGCCCGGCTTCGATTTCTCGTAGAGCCGCTTCGAGTAGTCCAGGAAACGGGCGAGGTCGGCGCCGTCCTCGTCGGTCAGCACGTCGTTCCGCGTGGCCGTCTCGGCGGGGTCCGCATAGAGGTCGATTCGTGTGCCGTCCTCGAAGAAGTTGCGCCAATGCGGCTCGACGTGCCGGATCGTGACCGCGTCGCTCATCCGCCGCCCGTGGCGCTCGAAGAGGCGCTCGAAGACGTGCGGCAGCGTCAGAATCGACGGCCCGAGGTCGAACGAGAACCCCTCGGTCTTGAGCACGTTGAGCTTGCCGCCGGGGCCGTCGTTCTTCTCGAAGACCTCGACGTCGTAGCCGTCGGCTGCGAGCGAGATGGCCGCCGACAGCCCGCCCAGCCCGGCCCCGACCACGGCGACACGCTTTCCGTCGGCTTTACCCGCGTTCATCTGTCGCCCTCACAATCGTAGCACGGCCTTCCAGGCCGTGGCGTCACGGGCAAGATGCCCGTGCTACACATCGCGGTCTGCGCCCATCCGCGCCCTCACAGTTTCCAGAGAAGCCGAAGCCAGCCCCAAAGCCGCTTCAGCGGGCCCCGGCCGTCGTGCCGCAGCGCGATCAGTTCGTCGGCCGCGCCGCGTTGCGCCTCGTCGTGCGGGAACCAGTGCGGTTCGGCCGCCTGCGAGCTGGTGCACTCCATCACGGACGTCTCGGTGCAGAACGCGCGGATGCCCTCGGGTCCGTGGTTGCGGCCGAACCCGCTGGCCTTCACGCCGCCAAACGGCAGCGTCGGATTCCCGGCGTTGATGAGCACATTATTGATGTATGCGTTCCCGGTTTCAAGCCCCTCGACGACCCGCCGCGCGCGGGCGAGGTCTCGCGACCACACGCTCGCGTTCAGGCCGAAGGGCGTGTCGTTCGCGAGCCGCACGGCCTCGGCCTCGTCGGCGAACGGCATCGCGGCCAGGACAGGCGCGAACGTCTCTTCGTGTGCGATCCGCATCGCGTGGGTCACGTCGGCCAGAAGCGTCGGCTCCGCGCCCGCCTTGCTCTCGTCGTCGGGCGCGAGCAGACGGGCGCCGCTCGCGAGCGCCTCGCGTACCTGCTCCCGCGCGGCGTCGAGGCCGCGGGCATCCGTCGCGCGGCCCCAGTCGCCGGTCGCGGAAACTCGCCTCGTCTCGTCGGCGACCCGCGCGAGGAAGGCGTCGTGAATCGCCGCATCGACATAGAGCCGCTTGGTCGAGATGCAGTGCTGCCCGGCGTGCGCGAATGCTCCGTAGACGGCCGCCCGCGCCGCGCGATCCAGGTCGGCGTCGGCGAACACGATCATCGGGTCCTTGCCGCCGAGTTCGAGGACGACGGGGATCAGGTGTTGAGCCGCGGCGGCCAGCACGGCCCGCCCGCCCGCCGGCCCGCCGGTGAAGAAGACCATGTCGGGCCGCTCGTCGATCAGCGCCCGCGCGACGTCCGGCCCGCCCGCTGCGATCCGGACCTGCCCACTGGTCAGGCCCGCGCGTTCGCAGAGCTGCCCGACCAGCGCCCCAGTCGCGGGGGTCCGCTCCGACGGCTTGAGGATCACGGCATTGCCCGCGACGAGCGCAGACGCGGCCGGCACGAGCGCAAGCTGAAGCGGGTTGTTCCACGGAGCAATCACGAGCACGACGCCGCGAGGACGATACTCCACGTGGGACCGGCTCGCCCGGTAGATGAACGGCGTCCGCCGGGCCTGCGACCGCAGAATTCCGGCGGCGTGTTCTTCGAGGTAGCGAAGGATTTCGAGCGTCGGCAGGATGTCCGACAGCAGCGCCTCGATCTCCGTCTTCCCGGCTTCGCCGCAAATGGTCCGTGCGATGTCCGCTCGCGCGCCGACGACCTCGCACCGGAGCCGGCCGACGAGGCTGGCGCGTTCGGCGACGGGAACCGCGCGCCACTCCCGCGCGGCCGCGCGGGCCGCCGACATCACAGCGGTCGCATCGCCGAGCATCGACGAGCGCCCGTCGAGCGTCTCCGTCATTGGCTCTGCTCCCGGTTGAACGGAACGGCTCGCAGCTACGTCCGCACCTGCCCGTTCCCGCGCACGACGAACTTGTAGCTGGTCAGCTCGCGGAGGCCCATCGGCCCGCGGGCGTGAATCTTGTCGGTCGAAATGCCGATCTCGGCCCCCATCCCGTACTCGCCGCCGTCGCTGAACCGCGTCGACGCGTTCACCATCACGCTCGCCGAATCGACCTCGCGCACGAACCGCTCCGCGGCCGCGGCGTCGGCCGTGACGATCGCGTCGGTGTGCGCCGAGCCGTACTTCGTGATGTGCTCGACCGCCGCGTCGAGCGAATCGACGACCCGCACCGAAAGAATCAGGTCGACGTACTCGGTGTACCAGTCGTCCTCGGTCGCCGGCTGCAGGTCGGGGATGATGGAGCGGCACTTCTCGCAGCCGCGGACGTCGACGGCCTCGTCGCGGAGCATCGGCACGATGCGCGGCAGGAACTCGCCCGCGACGTCCACGTGCACGAGCAGCGTCTCCATCGCGTTGCACACACCCGGCCGCTGCACCTTCGCGTTCATCACGATCTCCTCGGCCATCGCCAGGTCGGCCGCGGCGTCGACGAACACGTGGCACACGCCCTTGTAGTGCTTGATCACGGGCACCTTCGACTTCTCGACGACGGCGCGGATGAGCCCCTCGCCGCCGCGCGGGATGACGAGGTTCACGCGGCCCTCCGCCGACAGCAGATGGTCGACGGCCGAGCGGTCGGTCGTCTCGACGAGCTGGATCGCGTTGCGGTCGAGCCCGGCCTCCTCGCACGCATCGGCGAGGACCTTCGCGATCGCGAGGTTCGAGTTGAGCGATTCCTTCCCGCCGCGCAGGATCACGGCGTTGCCGGACTTCAGGCAAAGCCCGGCGGCGTCGGCCGTCACGTTCGGCCGCGACTCGTAGATGATGACGATCACGCCAATGGGCACGCGGACGCGCTCGATCACGAGCCCGTTCGGACGCTTGGTCGTCTCGAAGACGTCGCCGACCGGGTCAGGCAGGTCGCGCACGACGCGGAGGCCGCCGGCCATGCCCTCGATACGTTCGTCCGTCAGCCTGAGGCGGTCGACCATCGCCGGCGAGAGGTCCTTCGCGGCGTCGAGGTCTTTCCGGTTCGCCGCCTTCAGTTCGGCCGCGTTCCCCAGAAGCCCCTCGGCCATCAGCTCGAGAGCCTTGTTCTTCGCGTCGGCCGATACATTCGCCAGCGCCCGCGCGGCCACCACCGCCTTGGCCGTCAGTTCATCGACATAATTACTGGTGTCCATCATGAGACCCTCGGGGAGGGATCGCTACAGCCGCATTATATCGGCCGGACTCCCGTTCATCAACCGGAACGGGTCCGAAACCTGAACCGGAACAGGTCCGGGCTTGCTCTGGCCCCCGCGAACTTATGGTAATTCTGCGGCACACGTGTTCCGCCAGATTACCATGTCGGCGGCCAATGACCGCCGCGTTGTCCAGCGCCAACACCATGACCAAAACGGTCGGCATCAACCCGGGGAAGCCGCCAAGCGCCGTACGCCGTACAACTTGAACGGCTCAGTCTGAACAGGTCCGGGCTTGCCCTGGCCGCCGCGAACTTATGGTAATCCTGCGGCACACCTGTTCCGCCAGATTACCATGTCAGCGGCCAATGACCGCTGCGATGTCAGACGTGAAGCGTTCCTGCAGCAATTTGTACGCGGCCAGCGCCTCATCACGGGGCCAGTCTCGCGGGAGCAATTGTCTCGGCAGCATCGGGTCGAGTTGCTGAACTTGCTTCAACTGTTTCGTGGTCTGTAGAACCGTTTGGGCTCGGTTACGCTCTGCCCGCGGGCCGTCCGCGGCGAGGCTGTGCTTGCAGCGCTCGAGGATTGTCCGGTACCTGTGCCGCACGTCACCATGATCCCAGAGGTTGACGGGGTATGCAGAGTGATCTCCGACCAGCGGCAGGACGCGGCCGGCGCGGATGTGCGAAATGACGCCGCCACAATCCCATTTGGCGAACATTGTTTCGAAGACGTCGGCCCAGTTGTATGGGGATATCCACGTGCTCGCGCTCATCATCGCGAAGCCCATATCGTGGAGCGATCTCACCAACCGTCGGCGGATCAGATTGTGAGACACGGGAATATCATAGGTCAGGAAGTTCCAGCTTCCATCCCATTTGGCCGAGCTTCTTCGCATCTTCGACTCGACGATGTCGTCGCTGCTCGTCACCGCGAGCAACTCGAGCGAGCCCGTTGCTCCCCGGCCTTTTCGGGCCACGCGCTTTCGCCTGACCAGGTAATTGACCATCTCCTTCAGGTCCCGATCCACGATGGCATATCCGACCAGGTCGATCAAGTACGCCAGCGGCTCCATGGCGGCGTAGCGCCTTAAGGCAGCAAGACACACCAGCAGGTCGTCATAGCCGAACGGCTCCGTTCTGAACATCATCTCGTCCCCTCCGAATGCAATATGGTAACTTGACCGAACGCAATATGGTAATCTGGTGGTACACGTGTACCACCAGATTACCACATTCATTTGCGCGATGCAATCCGCCCGGCGCTTTCACCCGACACGAGACGAACCTGACGCAATGCCGCAATATGGTAATCTGACGGAACACGTGTACCACCAGATTACCACATTCATTTGCGCGATCGAATCCGCCCGGCGCCTCTGCCTGACACGACGTTTCATTGATGGCGGGTTCTGTGGCGTGTGCGGTGCGCGTTCGGCGCGGGGCCAGATGCAACCGGCCCGCCGCCCGCGCGCACCCACCCGCCGCCCGCGCGGCGCTTTCACCCGACACGGGACGAACCTGACGCAATGACGCAATATGGTAATCTGACGGAACACGTGTACCACCAGATTACCACATTCATTTGCGCGATGGAATCCGCCCGGCGCCTCTGCCTGACACGACGTTTCATTGATGGCGGGTTCTGTGGCGTGTGCGGTGCGCGTTCGGCGCGGGGCCAGCGGTCACGAGAACATGCGGGTGGTTTCGCGGTTCAATTCGAATGGCGAACCTGCCGACCGCGTCTGTGCAACCATATTTCGGGGAGTTTCTCACTGAATTCTCATCTCCGGTGCGGTAAAATCTTGCGGCGGTAGATGCCCATAGATGGCGGCGTTCGTCCGGTGCCACGAACCCGAACGGCCTCGCCCTAGTCGGCGGGCGCCGGGAACAGGGGCGCCAGAAGAAGGAGTAGGCGAATGAGGACGGGACTGTCGAAGGTGGCCGGCATTATTGCGCTGGCAACAGTGGTGATCGCCGCATCGCAAACGGCGTATGCGGAGGAGATCGCTCTTCCTGCGCCGGCGGCGAATGCCGTGAAGGCGGCTTTCCCCGGAGCCACCGTGAGTGAGATCGAACGGGAGAACGAGAATGGGGTGCTGCTGTACGAGGTGGAGCTGAAACAGAACGGCGCGGAGATCGACGTCAAGGTCATGGCGGACGGCACGATCGTCGAGGTTGAATCGAAGATCGCCGCGAAGGATCTGCCGGCGGCCGTCGCGAAGGCGGTTGAAAAGGCCGCGCCGGGCGCAACGATCAAGGAGGTCGAGCGGAAGGAGATCCGGGCGGCCCTCAAGGCCGGTAAGGTCGTGAAGCTCGCCAAGCCTGAGGTCGTCTACGAGGTCGAAGTCGTCAAGGACGGCAAGGAGA
>JBDREM010000263.1:0-3002 GCA_043819695.1 Planctomycetota bacterium | reverse complement strand
CCCATGATGCCCGACATAAACGCGTGCATCGGGACGGCCGTGAAGGCCCGCAGCAGGGCCGTCGAGATGCCGCCGCCCCAGACGTACAGGACGTTCTCGAGGCAGGCGAAGCCGAGACTCGCGACGACCGTGTAGACGATGCCGTCCATTACTTCGTCGAATGCCTTCTTGTTGTACGCGAACTTCTTCACCACGCGAAGCTTGATGTACTCCTCGCATAAGCCGGCGACGACGAACGCGCGGAAGATGCACATCGTCAACTTCGAGCGGATGAACCGCCCGCCAAGCCAGCCCACGAGAAGTTCCAGCACGAGCGCCACCAGAGCGGACGCGACGCCCAGCAGGAATATCTTCACGATGAGCCCTTTGGGCTCCGGCCGGTTGATGTCTTTCTTGTAGAAATACCGGACGAGGTAGAGGGCCGGCGCAACGGCCATCGCGAACGATATCAGGACGTACATTCGTTCTCTCCGTTGCAGCGTTCGATCTCGGCGCAATGGGCGCGGACGGGATCAGCGGTCAAGGCTCGTGGCTCCAGATATTCAGGCTCTTCACTCCGGCGGCATCATAGCTGCGGCGGCCGAGCAATGTCAAGCGAGGCCGAAAGCCTCCCGGCGAATGAAATCCGAGCGAATTTTGCTATAATCGGAGCGGCAATGTAAAAGGGCGCCTCGAAGATGCTCGATCGGAAGCTCATAGACAGCGCACAGGCGGCATGGTACAAAGATGTCGAAGAGCGAATTGCCGGACGAAAGAAACCGAAACACAAGACCTGACGAGACCGGATGAGAAATGAGCGCGGACGGTGAACGCATCGAGGACAAGATCAAGCGGATGATCGTCGAGCGGTGCTTCCTCGAGATCGAGCCGGGCGACATCGCCGACGACGAGCCGCTCATCGACCGGCAAGACATCGATTCGCTGCGGCTGTTCGAGATCGTCGTCGGCACCGAAGACGAGTTCGGCATCTCGGTGATGGAAGAAGACTTCACGATCGACAATTTCCGCACGGTGGCGGACATCGCCGACTGCGTGCGCGAGAACTTGTGAACTGGGGGGTGTTCGTGGGCGAGACGTCCTTCAAGTTCGGCCGGAACGACGAGCTGTTCGGCGTATACCACGCGCCCGCAGGGGAGGGCGGCCGCGGCGTTGTCTTCTGCGCACCGTTCGCCGAGGAGAAGAAATGCTCGTACCGCACGTTCGCCGGCGCCGCGCGGGCGTTTGCGGCGGCCGGGACGGCGTGCCTGCGGCTCGATTACTTCGGGACGGGCGACAGCGGGGGGCAGTTCAGCGAGTTCTCGCCGTCGCGCGCGGCCCATGACATCGCGGCCGCGGCCGGTGAGCTTCGCAAACGCGCCGGCGTGTCGCGCGTCGTGCTGCTCGGGCTGCGGCTCGGCGGGACAATGGCGCTTGCGGCCGCGCCGCGTGCCGGCGCCGAGTCCGTCATTCTCTGGCAGCCGGTCGTGAGCGGGAAGAGCTTCTTCGATCTCACCATCAAGCGGCAGATGCTGCGGAAGCAACTCATCGGCTCGGACGGCGGCGAGTCTTCAGCCGACATCATCGACCTCGACGGTTTCGCCGTGAGCAGGGCGGCGGCCGAGGAGATTCGCTCGCTCGACTGTGCCGCGTCGGCAGCCGATTCTCCGGGGCCGATTCGGCTGCTTCAAATCTCGCACTCCGTGGACGTATCGCGCGAATACCGGAAGCTCGCCGATGCTCTCGGCGGCCGCGTCTCGATCGCGACGGTCAAGTGCCCGCCGTTCTGGAATCGCATCGACCTGACCGATGCGAGCGAAGTCGTCGAGAAGACGATGGCGTGGTTGGGCGGCTAGGGAGCGGGGCGAGGGCCTTTTGCTCCGTCGTCGTCTTCGGCTTCGGGGGGGGCGGTCTTGGGTTTCATTGGTTTGCCGCACTGTGAACAGAACTTGGCGAGCCCTTTCTGAATGGTACCGCAGTGCGGGCACTTGAATATCGGCAGGAGCGCGGGAGAATTGTAGTTCACCCCCTGAACGCGCCAGTTGCCGTCCTCCTTCTCCAGCGTGAAGACTATCTGGCACTCACCTTTCTCAAAGCGGGCATGGTATACTACAAGCCCGGTGGATCTCCTACCAGCTCTGACCTTGTATTGCGTCAGCGTCTTCTCTTGGCACTTCCCGAGAGCTTCTCGGAGTGTCCTCTTGAACTCGACGTACTCGTCATGCGTTTGGAGCTCTCTCGAGCGCCGACCGAGCGATCTGTATGCCGTCCTGTAGTCGCCTCGCTCCACAGCATTCAGATATTTCTCGCAGCGAGGAGCCATCTCTTGCTTTTCGCGGAACAAGCTTACGAAGAAGACCGCGCCAACGATGACGAGCACAACAAGAGCTGCGAGACAGCACGAGTATTGCTTGGGTTTCGCCTTTGTGGGTTGTGCGGGGGCCTCAGGTGCTGAATTGCCAGCTTCAGGAGCGGGCGGAGCCATCCTTTCATAATGTTTCAGCGTTGCGCGATAGGAGTACGCCCCTGCGAGCAGACCCACGAGGCCTGCGAGGACGGCGCTTGTTCCCAGCGACCCGAGTCGTATCAGCTCCTCAATCGACGGTGGCACGACCGCGGCGAAGACGAACAGCATGACGAAGAACGAGAGAACGCATAAAAGCGCCGCGCTCATCACGGCCGCTACGTATCTCATACGGACTCTCCTGGGTTGTGTCACTCGCCGCCTGACGGGGCAATGCTGTGTGGGCTGACAAGGCGATCAGCCCTTGTTTCTCGAATCCAGGTAGCTCTGGAGCATTATCTGCGCGGCGAGCGAGTCGATTCGCTTCTTGCGCTTCTTGCGCGAGAGGTCGCCGCTGAGCATCGCGCGGTCGGCCTGGCGTGACGTCAGCCGTTCGTCCCACGTCACGACGTCGGCCGCCGTGGCCTCGCGGAGTTTGTCGGCGAACGCCTGCGCTCGGGCGCTCATCTCGCCTTCGGTCCCGTCCATGTTCTTCGGGAGACCGACGACGATGGTCGTCGCG
>JBDREM010000262.1:0-19327 GCA_043819695.1 Planctomycetota bacterium | reverse complement strand
TCACGGCGGCCTCAATGCCCTCGAAGGAGAGCTTCGTGTGCTCGGTCCCCAGTTTCTCTCTGCTTTCCTTGTCCGCAGCATGTGCGACGAACTTGTTGACAACGGCCTTGATCCCGCACCTGGCATCGTCCACATGCTTCTGCAGGGAACGGAATATCCGATCGGATACCCGGTCTTCAGGGCTGCGCGCGCCGTTCGGCGTGAGATCACAAAGCTTGTCGATTTGTCCGTGAGGGCGCTCGGCGGCCCCCCAGCCATCTGAACCGGAAAACAGCCGTACCTGGTTGTCCTTGGGAGCGCGAGCTTTATCATTATCTTTGAGGCGCTCGCAGTCATAGGGGAGGTCGGCGCCCGCAAGCATGTTGCGCCTGCACCTTTCTCGTGGTGGATGGAGAAGCCAAAACGCGCATCGCCAGGGCTTCAGGTGGAATGCCATACTGGCGCCGCAACTCCTCCAATTCTTTCGTGCGTTCTTCGTCCGGCTGCAAATTCGATGGTAGGAGTGTGATCCAATTTGGTTTCAATAACATTTGAACGCGCCTCCGTACTTCTCGCCCCCGGCGCTACTCCCGGGTGAATCTGGTCTTCCCGCGCACGATTGTCCGCGCCGCTCGGCCAGGCTCAATCCTCGCCAAGCATTTCGAGGTCAGCCAGATCCCTCTTCCGCGCTGTCGCGCGCTTGTTGCGGACGAAGTGCTCGCGGCTGATGAAGTGGACGGGGATCCCGCCATATGCCCCTTGGGTTCTCTGCGAGAACACCTGGTCGCAGGACACGCCGCTGAGCGAGGTGATGAGGTCGATCCGAACAGGCGGCACGCCGAGCTGGACGACGACCTCAGGCTCCTCGAAGTCCGCTGCCGTCAGCCCGAGTGAGCCGAATCCGAAGGCGGCCAGCGCGCCGACAACACGCTCCGCGTTTTCCCGCTCGGGCCGGACCAGGATATCCAGGTCGCCGGTGAACCGCGGTGCACCGTGAAACGCGAGCGCATAGCCGCCGACGATTACGTACTCAACGTTGTGTTCGTTGAACAACGCGAGCAGATCGGCGAAGTCGGGCTGTACGTCCATAGTATAGCCTTCGCAGGTAGTCGACGGCTGCGACGCGCTCCTCGCTCGGCCTGCTTGCCCAATAGGCGAGGTCGTCGCTCCGCGAGCGGGCGTCGCCCTGTTTTCGTTTGGTTACGACCTTTTCAATCATAGGATCGCGATCTCCGCCGCCGCTTGGCTTTGCCTCACCGAGGAGTGCCGTGGATGAACTTCGTCTTCCCGCGCACAATTGTCCGCACCGCGCGGCCACGCACTTCCTTGCCGTCGAACGGGCAGTTCCGGGTCCTGGAGCAGGGCGGGACAGTCGTTGGTCTCGGCTTCGTGCGCCTCACCTTCATCGGCTCAACTTAGTGCTGGCGAGGCGGTTGAGACTGACGCCTTCCTCGGCCGCCTCAGCAGCCAGGCGGCGATGCACGTCGGGCGGCACCCGCACGACAAACTTGCCGCTGTACCGCCTCGATGCCACCGGCTTGGGCGGGGCTTGGGCGCTCGATTTCATCTCCGCCACGACGTCGGCCACAACCTTTCGGATGCCTCGGAGCGCCGCTTCGGGCGTCCGCGCGAGCCAACTCAGGCTCGGGAACTCGGCGCAGAGCCCGACGTGCTCGGCGTCGTCTTCCGACCACGTCACGCGGTAAGTGTATCGGTCATTCCGAAGGGGCATTGTCCGACTCCAGCCTGTCGATTGCCTTGAGAACCTGTCTCACCTGGTACGCTTTGGCGCGGGCTTTGTCGTTCTGGATGTTGACGCGCGGATCGCCCGGCCAGGGCGTCTTGTACACGCGGTGGCTCGTCCCTTTGTGTCGCGGCGACCCGAAGTAGAACTCGCACACGCGACAGAGGTCCCTGAAGCGGACCCCCCTCGGGTTCCGTCGCATCCGCGTAACGATGTCCTCAACATCCCCCATAGTATAGTACCATTAGTGATATCATGTCAAGTGATTTCCTGGGCTCTGAGCAGCAATTCGGCCAAGCGAAGCGCCGTCTCAGAAAACGTACTTCGTCTTCCCGCGCACGATTGTCCGCACCGCGCGGCCACGCACTTCCTTGCCGTCGAACGGGCAGTTCCGACTCCTCGACCGGAACTTGGCTACGTCGATGGTCCAGGCGACGTAGGGATCGATGATGGTGACGTCGGCGTCGGACCCGGGGCGGAGCGAGCCCTTGTTGATGCCCAGTATCCGGGCCGGGTTCCAGGTGAGCTTCGCGATCAGTTGCGGCCAGTCAAGGACCTCGCCGATCAGTTCGGTCACGGCGACGGGCAGAGCCGACTCGAGCCCGATCACGCCGAACGGCGCCGCGGTGAACTCGAGCTGCTTCTTCTCGGTCGAGTGCGGAGCGTGATCGGACGCGATCACGTCGATGGTGCCGTCGCGGAGCCCCGCGCGGATCGCGTCGACGTCCGCCTGCGTCCGCAGCGGCGGGTTCATCTTGTAGACCGGGTCATACGTCCGGACGCATTCGTCCGTGAGTGTGAAGTGATGCGGCGTGGCCTCCGCGGTCACGCTCGTCCCGTTCCGCTTCGCCGTCCGGATGAGCTCGACGCCGCCGGCCGTGCTGACGTGCGCGATGTGCAGATTCGCGCCGGCCTGCCGGGCGAGGATGAGATTGCGAGCGATCGCGACCTCCTCCGACGCGTTCGGGATGCCCTCCAGGCCGAGCGTGGTCGAGAGCGTGCCTTCGTTGATCACGCCGTCGCCGGAGAGGTCCATGTCCTCGCAGTGCTCGATGACGGTCTTGCCGAACATGTTGGTGTACTCGAGGCCGCGGCGCATCATCTCGGCGTTGCTGACCGGGAAGCCGTCGTCGGAGAACGCGACCACGCCGCCCCGGCTCAACTGGCCGATCTCGGAGAGCTCCTCGCCCTTCCGGCCCTTCGTGACCGCTCCTATGGGATAGATGTTGGCGAGGCCGGCGCGCTCCGCCTGCAGCAGCACGAACTCCGCCGACGCCTCGTTGTCGATCGTCGGATTCGTGTTGGGCATGCACGCGACGCTTGTGAAGCCGCCTGCAACCGCAGCGGCCGAGCCCGACGCGATCGTCTCCTCCGCTTCCATCCCGGGCTCGCGAAGATGCACGTGCATGTCGATCAGGCCCGGCGAGACGATCATGCCCGACGCATCGATCACCTCGTCCGCTCTCGGCCGCGATTCGGTCAACTCCATGACCTTGCTATCGGCCAGCAGCACGTTCAGGCCGGCGTCGATGCCCTGGTCAGGGCAGATGACCCGGCCGCCGGTAATGAGAGTCGTTGCCATATCGGTCCTCACACGCCCGCGACGAGATAAAGAACGGCCATTCGCACGGCGAGGCCGTTCGTGACCTGGTCCAGCACGACCGAATGCGGCCCGTCAGCGACCTCGGGCGTGATCTCGATCCCGCGGTTCATCGGCCCGGGGTGCATTATGAGAAGGTCGTCCTTCGCGCGCGACATCCGCTGTTCGTTCAGGCCGAAGACCCGCGCGTACTCGCGGATCGACGGGAAGAGCCCGCTCTTCTGCCGCTCGAGCTGGATACGCAGGATGTTGATGACGTCGCATTCGGGCATCAGTTCGTCGAGGTCGTAGCGCACCTCGACGCCGAGATTCTCGATGCCCGAGGGAATGAGCGTGGCCGGGCCGCACACGATGACGCGCGCACCGAGCTTCTTCAGCCCCCAGATGTTCGACCTCGCCACGCGGCTGTATTTGATGTCGCCGACGATGGCGACGGTGAGCCCTTCGATCCGCTTCTTCCGGTCGCGGATCGTGAAGATGTCGAGCAGGCCCTGCGTCGGGTGCTCGTGCGGGCCGTCGCCCGCGTTCACGATGCTCACGTCGAGGTTCCTCGCGAGCAGGTGGGGCGCGCCCGGCGCCGGGTGCCGCAGCACGATCGTGTCCACCCCGAGCGCCTGGATGTTCTTCGCCGTGTCGACGAGTGTCTCGCCTTTCGTGATGCTGCTGCCGCCCTTCGAGAAGCTGACGATGTCGGCGCTGAGCCGCCGCGCCGCCAGCGAGAAAGAGGTGAGCGTCCGCGTGCTCGGCTCGATGAACATCATCACGACCACCTTGCCGGTGAGCGTGGGCACCTTCTTCTTCTTCCGCGTCGAGACCTCGCGGAACGATTCGGCGCTGTCAAGGATGATGTTGATCTCTTCGGCCGAGAGGTCTTCGAGACCGAGCAGGTGTTTGCGGGTCCACTTCAAGGCATCCTCTCCTTGCTGCAGGCGCCCGGGCGCCCGTCCTGCCTCTAACAGAACACTGGTTAGGCAGGCATTCCGTCCGTCCTGCGGGCGGGGCTGCCCGATGGCGGACGGCTAGTTGCCGGGGCAACTAGCTCGATGTCCGCCCCACTGTTTTGTTAGAGGCCCTAAGGCTCCTTCGCGATGACGACGGCCTCGTGCTCTTCCTCGGGCCCGTCGAGCCGGACAGAGACCGTCTCCTCGTCGGCGATCGTCACCTCGCGCCCGACGAAGTCGGGGCGGATGGGCAACTCACGCCCGCCGCGGTCGAGCAGCCCCACAAGCTGGATTTTCTTCGGCCGGCCCAGGTCCATCAACTGGTCCATCGCGGCCCGGATCGAGCGGCCGGTGTTGAGCACGTCGTCCACGAGCACGACGACCTTGTCGGTGATGTCGAACGGGATGTCGGTGCCGCCGCGCGCGGGCAGCGCCGGGCCCGCCGCCCGGATCCCGACGTCGTCGCGGTACAGCGTGATGTCCATCGTGCCGACCGGCACGTCGGCCCCTTCCGACTGATTGATTGCGTCGGCCAGCCGGCGCGCGATGAAGACGCCCTGCGTGTGGATGCCGACGACGACGAGGGCGCCGGCGCCGCCGTTCGCCTCGACGACCTGTTGCGCAATGCGCTTGATCGCGCGCTTGATCGCCTCGGCGTCCAAGACCTTTCTCGAGGTAGCCATGGGCCGTAACAGTAGCAGATCGCCTGATTCGTTGCAAGGAAAATCGTCAAGCCGGCTCCGGCGTCGGCCCTATTTCCCGATGCAGAACCGCGAGAAGATCGTGTCGAGGATGTCGCCGGGGGTGGTCTGGCCGACGATTTCGCCGAGCGCGGCGAGGGCGTCGTGGAGGTCCGCCGCCGCGAACTCGAGGCCGAGGCCGCCGGCGAGCGCGGCCCGTGCAAGCCGAAGCGCCTCCCCTGCCCTTGCCAGCGCGGCCCGGTGCCGCGCGTTAAGCCAGAAGGCGTGCGTCGAGCGCATCACTGAGTCGGACCGCACGGCCTTCGCCATCTCGGCCCTGAGGTCGCCGAGGCCGTCGCCGCGCATCGCAGACGTGCTCAGTATCGGCCCGCGCTGCGCCAGGCGGCCTTCGTCGGCCGCCGACAGTTCCTGCGGCAGGTCCGACTTGTTGATGATCGTAATGACGGCCGCCGCGCGCCGCGAAGTGAGCCGCTGCCAAAGTGCCTCGGCCTCGGCCGCCAGCGGCCGGCTCCCGTCGATCATGAGCAGCGTCAGGTCGGCGGACGCGAACGCGGCCTCTGCCCGGCCGACCGCTTCCTCCTCGAGCTCGAGGTCGGTCGAGCGAACGCCCGCCGTGTCGATGAGGCGAAACGTGACGCCGCCGATGTCGATCTGGTGCTCGACGGTGTCGCGCGTCGTGCCGGCGATGTGCGTCACGATGGCGCGGCTCTGGCCGGCAAGCGCGTTCAGCAGCGACGACTTGCCCGCGTTGGGCAGCCCGGCGATCACCGTCACGATCCCGTCCTTCGGCGGCGCGGCCGGCTCGGCCACGGCCGGCGAATCGACGTCCGAGATGAGCTCGCCGACCCTGGCCGCCGCAGCCGACGGATCGATCAACTGGATATCCTGCCCGACGAAGTCGATGGACGCCTCGACCTCCGCCCGCAGGCTCACCAGCCGCTCGCGAAGCTGTTCGATGGCTCGCCGGAAGGACCCGCCCAACTGCGCCTGCGACACGCGCAGCTCGGCCTCGGACCGCGCCTGGATGACGCTTTGCACGGCCTCGGCCTGCGTGAGGTCGATCCGGCCGTTGAGGAACGCGCGCTTCGTGAACTCCCCTGGCTCGGCGGGCCGCGCGCCCGCGGCCATCAGCGCGCCGGACAGCGCACCAAGCAGCGGCGGAGCGCCGAACGTGTGAAGCTCGACGACGTCCTCGCGCGTGTACGAGCGCGGCGCGAGCATCACGTAAGCGACCGCGGGGCACCGAATACGCTCGGCATCGAGAACGACAAATCCCGGAACGGAACTGTAGGTGGGAAGTCGCCCGAGCGGCTCGTCCGACTCGAACACCGCCGATGCGATTCCGACGGCATCGGGCCCGCTCAGGCGCACAATGGCGCGCGGCGAGCGCCCGGCGGGCGTCGACGTGGCAACGATCGTGTCATTGACGGTCAGTTCGCCGGCCCGAATCCCTTGAACAGCTTTCGCTCGAACATCTTGTTCCATTCGGTCCACCGGCTTTCGGGGTCGCGGTCCCTCAGCATTGCCGCGCGGAATGCGTTGATCTTCGCGTCGAGATTGTCGAGGTGATGCACGGCGAGCGCCTCGGCCGTCATCGGCAGCTTGGGCGACTGGTATTCGTATTCCCCGTGATGGCTGAGGACGAGGTGCGTGAGCGCCTTCACCTTCTCGGGCGTCATCTCGGGAATGTCGGCGGCACGTTCCTCGATCATCCGCGCTCCGATGTAGAGGTGGCCGAGCAGCTCGCCCGCGTCGGTGTAGGCGAAGCTCCGCTCGTACTGAAACTCCTCGATCTTGCCGATGTCGTGCAGGATCGCGCCGGTGATGAACGTGTCGCGGTCGAGGTCGGGATACTGGTCGGCGACTGCGAGGGCAAGCTCGCTCACGCCGAGCGTGTGCTCGAGCAGGCCGCCGATGACCGCGTGATGATACACCACCGCGGCCGGGCAGCGGCGGAGCTTCCCGCTGATGTCATCGTCCTTCAGGAACGACGCGAGCAGCTTGCGGAGGCCGGGGTCCTTCACCATCTTCGCGATCTCGATGAGCCGGTCGAACATCGCGCCGACGTCCTTGTTCGTGGTCGGGATGAAGTCGGCGATGTCGGCCTCCGACTCCGGCCGCGGCTCGATGGATTGGACGATCGCCTGGAGCTTGTTCTGGTACGTCTCGACGCGGCCCCGCACGAACACGAAGTCATCGGGCTGAAACGTGTCGAACAGTTCCTGCCTGGCGTCCCACATATGGCCCGGGATGACCCCGGTCCGGTCGGCGAGCTCGAGCTGCATGTAGAGCGAATTGTTTCGCGCGGTGCGGAGCGCCTTCGAGCGCAGCAGGAAGAGCTGCTTCAACTCGTCGCCGCTCTTGAGGTCCTCGATCATGCTCCTGTCCACGGCATCCCTCCTGTTCTTGCGCGCGCTTTCGCGGCGATCATTTGCCGGCGGCGGCCAACAGGTCGGCAAGCTCGATCCGCCGCAGCGCTGCTTCGTCGAACCGCTCGAGCGCGGCGGCCGCGCCGGCGGCATCGAGCAGGCCGTTCTTGGCGCCGACGACCTGCACAACGGACGCGGCATTTGCGGCGCCAAGCGCGAGCGACCGGCCGACGTCGCCGCTGCGTGAATACTCGAAAACAAACGCCGAGCCGAACGCGTCGCCCGCGCCGAGCGAGCTGGCAACCGGGACCTCCTCCGCCGGAAGCAGGAACACGGTCTCGCCGTCGCACGCCTGGACGCCGTTCTCGCCGTCGGTTATCACGACGACCTTCGGCCCCGTCTTGCAGAGAATGTCGAACGATTCGGCGACGTTGAACGCCCACGGCTCCATCACTAGCGCCCCCGTCGGGCACGCGGGCACGCAGCGGCCGCATTTCTCGCAGCGCTCGAGGCCCGCCGCGACGATGCGCTCCTGGTCGCGGACGAAGACGTTCCTCGGGCACGCCTCGATGCACTGGCCGCACATTGTGCACGTCGCCTCGATCAGCACATCCTTGACCGGCTCTCGGCCGGTGAGGCGCGCCGCCTCCTCCTTGTTGAGCAGGAGCACCTCGGTCGCATCAAGGAAGGATGCGAGCGCGTCGAGTCCGGCGCGAAGCTGGGTCGAGCCGGGGTTGAACGCGACCTTCAGGCCCGCGGCCGCCGCCCTCTCGGCGGCGGGGCCGAGCACCTCGGCGGAGTCGCCCGAGAGCGACGTGACATAGAGCCACTCGGCCTGCTCGACAAATGCCCAGTCGATCTCGCCGGCGCCGACCTGCGTGCTCGCGCCGCGATGCGTCAGCACCGTCCGATCGCCCTCGTAGCTGGTCAGGATGACCGAGTACCCGGTCGCCTCGTCTTCGGACTTCAGGTGGCGCGAAGTGTCGACGCCTGCGGCCTCGAGCTCGCGGATGACAAGCTGGCCGATCTCGTCGGGCCCGATCTTGCCGAGGAACGCGGCGCGGGCGCCGAGCCGCGCGAGCGAGACGGCGACGTTCGTCGCGCCGCCGCCGGTCGTAAACTCGATGTGCTCGACGTCAATCTTGGCGCCGTACTCGAAGCACAGGTAGCGGCTTTCCTCGCGGACGTCGCTCATCGTGAGGATCTTCGACGCGTCGCTGCGAACGAAGACATCCTGCGTCGCGCTGCCGATGCAGACGAAATCGAACGGCTTGCTCTGATCGGTCACAGTTCTCCCTTCCGATTTTCAGCCGCGTGCCGCAGAGATGTTAGCACAGCCGGCCACGCCAGTAAAGAACTCTCCGCAGCAAGCGCGAATCTGGCGACGCATATGCGTCATGAGATTAGCGCCTGCGAAATGCTCGTGTTACAGAGGGGGCGCGGTCAATGAGGACGTCGGCGCTTGTGTTCCGACTCGTCTACGCCCACACAAGCAACAAGAGAGCCGTCAGGAAGACGAGCGCGGCCGGGGCGAGGAGCTTCCTGTAGACCCCGCCCCAGCCGGCGCCGAAATGCTCGCGCGACAGCACGAGGCACAGATGCACCGGCGACAGCATCACGCCGAGAAAGCCCATCGCGAACGCGAACGATGCGAGCGGGTAGTTGAGGCCCCCGCCCGTCATCAGCATCGGCTTGAGCATCGGGTAGCAGATCGCGACGAAGCCGAACGTGTAGCCGAGGAGCATGCCCACGAGGAAGAGCAGGCAGCCGATAACGACCGGCGCGGGCAGACCGGTCGACCGGAGAAACGCGGCGATCGGCTCGACCGTGCCCGAGACCGCGAGCACCTCCTTCATGACGCACACGCCGACGACGAGCGCCGTCATCCGCAGCGTCACGCCCTGCCGAATCAGCCGCCACGACTCCACCCGGCCCATCCGGTTGGCGGCGAGCAGAACCCAGATGACCCCGAACAGAGCGGCGAGCATCAGCAGCTCGGTCGTCCAGCGCAGGAATTCCTTGTCGCCCCACCGCGCTCCGCCCGGCAGATAGCCGGCCGCGTCGGGAAAGTTCTTTGCCACGGCCGCAAATCCTTGCGGAATGATCGCCGCGAAAATCACGACCAACACCGGCGCGATCGCCTTCAAGACCGGCAGGAGAGAGCGCTCGCCCGCTTCGTCGCCGACGCCGCGCTGATGATGCGGCACGCGACCCAACAGAAACACCACGCCGCCGACGATGGCCGCCAGCGACAGCGGCGATTGCGCCAGCATCAGACCCGTGACCGGCACGGCGAACACGGCCGACGCCATCAGCAGCCCGGGATAGAGCGGATCGACGTACTCCCACACGTGCCGCATCCAGTGATTGACGGCCGTCTTCTCCTCGCGGGTCAGGTCGGTGTCCTCAGCGACCTCGCCGACCATCGGCGCCGACACCATCGCCCCGCCCGGCATGGGCAGCAGGCCGATGAGCGACGAGAGCGACGCCATCGCCCAGCGCCGGTCGCGCAGCAGCGCGAGCAGCGAATCGGCCAGCGCCCGCAGCTTCTCGACGCGCTTGAGCACGCCGCCGAACACCGTGATCGTGAGGACGAGGCACAGCAGCCGCAGCGAATCCGGCTTGACGGCCGCCCTGCCCATCTCGACGAGCAGGCTCCACGAGCCGGACAACGCCCACCCCAGGCCGGTGCCGCCCTCCGCGAAACCGACGCCGAGCGCGAGCCCCAGCAAGACGGCCGCGATCAGCAGCACGTAACCGATCGCCATGCCCCGCCTGACGAGGAACACCGTCACGACGAACGCCGCCGCAATCTTGATGAGCGCCCACAGCCCGGCGTGAATGTCCGCCTGAACCGCGCCCTGAACCGCCGCAAACATTTCAACTCCGCCCATTTGATGACTGCGGAGAGATTCTATACGAGTTCGCGTGAGCAAGCAACACCGCAAGCCGGCCGCCGCGGACGGCCGGCCGCAGGGGCCGGACGCCGAACGCGCACCCGTGCTCGAGCTGCCGCCTTTCCGAGATTGCCATCCTTGACAGTTGGGCGGCGAGGCGCTACTATCAGACTTGGACTTGCCCCAAGAATAAGGCCGGTGCGCATTCACGGCCCTGGCAACTGTTGCTCATATCCGGCGAGGTGCCCCGATGGCTGGAAGCTCCGGTGCAAGAAGCGATTTCAAGTTCATCCTCAACAACGTTCGCTCCGATGCGGTCGACGCCGTGGCGCACGAGTTGACGCAACTGTTTCCCCTCGACGCGCCGACGGCGCTCAACATAACCAAGAACGCTCCCATCATCCTGCTCGACAACCTGACGCCGCAGCAGGGCCGCAATGTCGGGACATATGCCATCCGCCTGAAGGCGCTCGGCGCCGACGTCCAGGTGACGGGGCAGCCGGTCGGCAAGTTGCAGGTGCTGAGGTGGCCGCTCCTGCCCGACATCGCCAAGAGGGCCGGTAACCACCTGATCTGCCCGAACTGCGGGGCGAGGCTTCAAGTGCAGGTCTTCGTTCCGCCCGTGGGGCCGCAACCGGCGAAGGAGGCGCCCGAGCAGCCGGCCGCCGAACCGAGCGCCGAGCCGGCGCCGACGCCCGAGGCACAACCGGAGGCAGCTCCGGACGCAGCGCCCGGCGCCGAAGAGGATGTGCTCGACGAGGTTATTCTCGAGCCGATTGACGACGAGCCCGCGGAGGAGGTCGAGATCGTCGGGCTGGAACCGGAAGCCGAGTTCGCGGTCCCCGAGCCGGGCCCGGCGATCGAGGTTGCGTCCGACGTGCCCGCCGGCATTGGCGGCGACGGGTCCTGCCGGGTCACGATCGTCGGCAAGATCAAAGGCAAGAAGAAGCTCGGCGCAGCCGAACTCATGACCCAATACCTCGGCATCGATCAGGACGAGGCCCTCTCGCGCCTGAACAAGCGGACGGTCGTCACCGTTGCGGCAGACCTGAGTCCGACTCAGGCCGAGCGGTGCGGGAAAGATTTCGCCGACATCGGCGTCAAGGTGACCATCAAGGGGTAGCCCGCCGTGGATCTCGCCGGGATCGCCAGACTGCCCAGGAACGCTCAACGTCTCGCCGAAATCATAATCGCCTTCGCCCGCCACGGCTTCGGCCCCGACATCGCCCGCCTGAATCTCGACGCATGGGTCCCGTTCGGAAAGCGCCTGCTCGCCACGCGCGTGCCCGTCGCCGGCAAGGACCAGCCGACGGAGGAGCGCCTCGCCAACGCGTTCAACGAACTCGGCGCCACGTTCGTCAAGCTCGGCCAAATCCTTTCGTCCAGACCCGACATCGTCGGCGACAGCTATGCGGACGCTTTCAGACAACTGCGCGATCGTGCGCGGCCGTTCGATTCCGCGCTCGCGCGGCAGACGATCGAGGAAGAGCTTCGGGCGCCCGTGAGCGGGATATTCGCCTCGTTCGACGACACGCCGGCCGGTTCCGGGTCGATCGCGCAAGTGCACCCCGCGACGCTGAAGGACGGAACCAAGGTGATGGTGAAGGTGCGCCGGCCCGGCGTCGAGTCGGCCATCATGGCCGACATGGCCATACTCCGGGTGGTCGCGCGGCTCGCGGAGCCGCAGTTGCCGGAGATTCGGCCGACGCAGATCATCGAGGAGTTCGACCGCGCGATCCGCAACGAGCTCGACTTCACCGTCGAGGCGGCCAGCACGGCCAAGTTCCACGACGTGCTCGAGAACAGCGACAGCGTTTGCGCGCCGGCCGTGTTCTGGGAGTTCACCACGTCCGCAGTCCTGACCGTCGAGCGCCTCGAGGGCGTTGCCATCGGCAACATCGAGGAGCTCGAGCGTCGGGGCCACGACCGCAAGCGCCTGGCCCGGAACCTGGGCGAGTGCTTCATGAACCAGTATTTCCGGCACGGCACGTTCCACGCCGATCCCCATGCGGGGAACCTGCTCGTGCTCGATGACGGGACCATCGGCCTCATCGATTTCGGGATGGTCGGCCACCTGAGCTCCGACGTCAAGGGGCGGCTGACGACGGTGTTCATCGCCGCCGTTGCCGAGGACATCGGCTTCATCGCCGACGCGGCCGTCGAGCTCGGCGACATCGGCGAGCGGTTCGACCACCGGCAATTCACGAGCAACCTGATCGATCTATTCCACAAGTACAGCGGCATGCCGCTCGGCCGCGTCGACACGCGCCGTCTCTTCGGCGACCTGACGCGCATCGCCCGGCAGAACGACCTGGCGCTCCCGCGCGACCTCGTCCTGCTCGGCAAGTCGATGGCGACGGCCTCCGCCGTCGCACGCGTGCTCGATCCGTCGTACGACGTCATCCGCATGGGCGCTCCGAAGACGGAGGAGCTCATTCGCGAGAAGCTCTCGCCGAGCCGGCTGGCGAAGACCGCAGGGCTCAACGCCATCAGCATCCTGAATATGGTGAAGAGCATCCCGCGGGATTTGCGGAGCATCGTGCGGAAGATCGAGTCGGGCCAGCTCCAAATCGGGTTCCGGCACCGCGGGCTCGAGCGGGCCGTCAGCGAGCTGGACCGTGCGAGCAACCGGCTGGCCATCAGCATCTACGTTGCAGCGCTGCTCGTCGCGTCGTCACTGATGATCAAGCTCGACCTTCTCGCATTTCGCGGCATTTCCGTGCCCGGCGTGCTCGGGTACGCGCTCGCCGGCGTCCTGTCCGTCGGCCTCGCCTGGGGGATTTGGCGCTCGGGGAGGTTGTAGCCGCGCCCTCCTACTCTATCACGTCCAGGATCGCCTTCGCAATTGCGCCGTGCACCCGCGGGTTCGGGTAGAGGTGGAAGACCTCGTCGTCGGCGTCCTGCTTGTAGAAATCCCGCCAATTGGCCTTGGCGGCGATGCGCGAGTGGAGGTCGACGAACGGCACGCGGTGCTGGCCGGCGATGATGCGCACGGCCGACGCATTCTCGGCCGACGCCTTGGGGTTGCTGACGAGCGGCGGCGGCGAAACGAGAACGACGCGGGGCCGGTTCGCCTGGAGGCGGACGAGGTCGATGAGCGCGTCGAGCGAACGGGCAAGCTGGATGCGCGTGACGCCCTTCAACACGTCGCGGCTGCCGGGCGAGATGATGACGAGGTCGGGCTCGTGCTTCTCGAGCGCGGCGGCGAACGCGGGTATGTCGGCCACGCACGGCACGATTGCATCGCCCCTGCTCTCGACGAACGTGAGGGCGCAATCGTCGTCCGCGAGCCGCTCCCTGATGATGTCGACGTAGCCCTTGAGGCCGCTCGCGCGGACGTTGAGCATCGGGTCGCCGTAGAGGAGGACCTTTCTGGGCCTGCTCTTGAACTTGCCGGCGAGCCACTTGACCGCGGCCCAGCGGCGGTGCTCGTCTTCGTTCTCGAGGTGCGTGACGATCACGACCCGCCTGCCTTCGCCGTCGACCAGATGCCCCAGCTTGGGTGTCAGCGCGGCGAGGCCGGGGCCGGGCCGGATGATCCGTACCTTCTGAACGCCGAGCTCGGCGCCGGCGAGCCAGAGCCGGAACGTCACGTCGATCGATCGCTCGCCGTCGGGCAGGGCGGGCAGCTTGATGTCGACCGGCTGTTCGTCGCCGGCCGCGATCTCGAAATCCTGCCAGAAGCTCTGTTCGTCCCCCACCGCCCGCTGGAAGCGCACGGGGACGGGGTACTTCGACGGGTTCATCACCTTGAAGGCAAGCTTTGCGCCCTCCGTCTTGTAGATGACATTCGGGCAGCGGAGCAATTCGAGTCTCGCCGCCGCGTCGACGTGCCGCACGGCCGCGAAGCTTACGGCTCGACTGTACGAGCCGATCTTCTTCCCGCCCCTGGTGACGTCGAGAACGACCTTCTTCTGCCCGTCGGCCTCGACGAAGCACTTGGGCGAGCGGCCGGCGAACGGCTTCTCGCCAACCTTCCAGTTGAACGTAAGCCCGTCGCCGCGGGTGTGGTTCTTCATCTCCAGCGCGACCATTGCCTTGCCCGTCTTCTCGATGCGGAAGGCGACGTCGGACCGGGTGAGCGTGAAGAACGGCACGACCGCCCCGCCGTACTGCTCGAGGCCGGTCACCTCGGCGTCGATATAGTTGCCGCGGGCGAACGCGCCGCCGGACATCACCCCGAACTCACGGTCGCCGGGGCAGATCCAGCCGACGCGTATGCCCTGCGCCGATGGCCGCTCGCCGTGCAGGATTGTGAGGTTGTGGACGCCGCGCGTCAGCCGGACTTGCGCCCGGCTTCTCCAGGTTCTCGCCGGCCGCGACTCCCCGCGGGCGGTAAGCGCGAGCGAACCGTCGATCAGAAGGTGCGCCGTGCCGCCGGCGTCGACGCCGAACTCATACGTGCCGTCGACCGGCGCGAACAGGAGGCCGGAATGGAGAGTGATGAAATCGCCCTTCTGGCGCAGCCCGAAGGGGTTCTCGGAATACTGTATCGAGTACGTCTCGGTCTTGCCGAGGACGTGCTTCGCGGCGAGGAGCGCCTTTGCCGCCCGCGCCGGTGTCTCGATGTCCGCCGGGCCGGACGCGCGCACGGTGACGACAGCGATCGGGAACGCGCTCCGCTGCCATTCCATCCGCTCCCGCGTCGCATCCTTGTTGCCGTAATAAATGTAATAGGTGGCCGAGATCGGCATAGCCTTGAAGAGAATCGTCGCCTGCTGCTCCCAGCCGCGGGAGAACGACCGGGACGGGATCACGTTGCCGGCCGCGTCGGTAACGACGATCTCGCTGCTCAGGTTGTCCGTCCCGCTCTCGACGCTGATGACGGCCTTGCCCGTGAGAGACCGTTCGCCGAGGAGCGACGACGCCTCGAAGAACGTGACCGGTATGTCGTTGCCGTGGCGCGGAAGATCGACGCGAACGGACTTGCGGTACTTCCATGCCTTGTCCCACCACGCAGGCGGCCCGGGCGACGCGGCGCGCGCAGCGCGCGGCGCGGCGCACGCGAGAATAAGCACCGCAATCATCAGTGACAGGGGCCGCCTCGCCGTCATCAACTCGCCGCTCCCCCCTTATCCAGGCCGTGCCGGGTCTTTTCCCAGTAGAACGGCCGCCGCATGAGCTGAAAGAACCCTTTCCACGCCCCGATGCTGATGAGCGCCCAGTAGAACGGGGTGAGGACGGCATATGGAATCATGCGCAGCATGCGGGCGCGCACGCACGCGAGGACGTGGATGAGCACGAATAGAACGTTGCCCAGCACGAGCGTGATGGTGCAGATGAAGAAGACGTGGGACGCGCGGTTCCAGAGGATGCCGTGTTCCGAGGCCCATGTCTCGCCCCATGTCCCCTTCCAGTCCGCCTGGATCGCGAGGGTCAGCTTCTCGGTCCACGGAGCGTCGTCCGGCAGGGCATCGGGCAGGTCGGTTCCGATCATAGACCAGGCCCAGCGGTCGCGGTGCGGAATGTGAACGGTCTCGCGGGACACCACACGGTCGGCGGCGGTTTGGAATGCCTCGTTCACGCCGATTGCCCGCTCGAACGAGTAGCCGTGCTCGTGCAGGTCGGCGGCGAACAGGCCGACGTAGAGCAGAGAGCTCACCCAGAAGATGGGGTTGAGCAGGAGCATCAGCGAGAGGCCGCCGACGGAGTTGAGGAAGTTGAACATGCCCCACGGCCGGAGCTTCCAGAGCGTCCGAAACGGGTGGCGCATGTGGGTGAAGTGCGTCTGGACGTACCCCTTCACCCACCGCGAGCGCTGCCGGAGCCAGTTGCCGAGCCGTGAGTTCGCCTCCTCCCACGTCGTGCTGTCCATCACCTCGGTCCGATAGCCAAGCTTGTGGAGCCGGATGCCGAGGTCGCAGTCTTCGGTGACGTTGAACGGGTCCCAGCCGCCGATCTCCTTGAGCGCGTCGGCGCGGAAGTGGTTCGACGTGCCGCCGAGCGGGATCGGCGCTCTCAGCGCGTGCAGCCCCGGCAGATAAAGCCGGAACCAGGTCGCGTATTCAATCGAGAACCACCGCGTGAGGAGATTCTGCCGCGGGTTGTAATAGTCGAGCTTCGCCTGGAGGCAGACGGTGCGGCCGCGGCCGGCCCGCTGGAACGGGTTCAGCCGCCGCACCCAGCGGAACTTCTCCCACCGCCGCTGCGCCTTTCCGAACGCGACGACCGCCTTCTTCAGTTGGTCGGGCTCGGGCCGGTCTTCGGCGTCGTAGATGACGAGGTACTCGCCGCAGGCGCGCGCGAGCCCGTGGTTGCACGCCTTCGGCTTCGTCTTCGGAAGCGATCGCGGGCAGATGATCACCTCGCAGAACCGGGGCAGCCCCGTCCGCTCGATCGCGGCCAGTGTCTCCGGATCGTCCGGCTCGAGCAGTATCTTCACGTCGAGCTTGTCGGCAGGATAGTCGATCTCCGAGATGTGCCGCACGATCTTGCCGACCACCTCCCGCTCCTTGTAGAGCGGGACGAGGATCGTGTAGAGCGGCAGTTCATCGTCGTTCAACGCGGCCAGCTCCTCCTTCTTGCAGCGGATCTCCCACGGCCACACGAGCGACAGGGCGATGCTGACCAGTTTGTACGCGATGACGACCAGGTAGAACGTGCAAAGCACGTGGACGAGACGGAGGAACCAGAGGTGGTCGCGCAGCACGAGGAGAGTCAGCGCCGAAATGATCGTGAGGTACCACACTTTTTGCCAGGCCGAGAGGACGATGTTCGACGTGTCGCGCGGGTGCTTCTCGATGAACTGCTGGATTGTGACCTCGGTCTCGGTGCGGACGATCTTCGGCGGGCCGAATCGACTCGCCGCCGCCACCGGCGTCAGCGGCTCCGCCGGCGCCGCCGGCCCTGTCGGCGGCGCGGCCGCTTCTGCGGCCGCCGGGGCACCGGCTGCGGACGGCTCGTCGACAACGTCGAACCGGAGCGTCGTGTTGCCCAGGCGAATCTCGTCGCCGTCGTCGAGCGCGGCCAGGCCGACCTGCTCGCCGTTCACGCGGACGCCGTTCAAGCTCTTGTTGTCCTGGACGAACCAGCGGCCGTCGTCGAAGGAGATTTCGCAGTGAAAGCGGGATATCTCCGCGTCGGCGATGATGGGGATGTCGGCGTCGTCGCTCCGGCCGACCGTCCGCGCGGCGTCCGGCTCCAAGGTCCACTGGTGGCCGGCCTGTGGGCCGCCGGTGACCGTCAGGATTGCCCTCATTCTTCCTCCGCCCACCTCACAGGCCGGAACAGTCGCTCAAAACTGAATTATATTGGCGCCCGCCGCGCGAGTCAAACTGTTCGCGTGCCCGAGCCGTCCCGGACCCGACGGAGCGCGTCCCTCCGAACGCGACGAAGCACGTCTCTCCGGGAGGGCCACGCCCTGTCGTGGCCGCCGTGAATTGGAGGGGTGCGGACAATCGGTCGACGACGTGAGGGAGGCGTTACCGCATCGCGGCGGGCTGCGGCTGGCCGGAGCGGCCGTCGAGGGGAGCGCTCACCGTGCTGTGGCATATGACGCACTGCCGGATTCCGAGCGGCGGCTGCGTCCCGAGCCGCTGGACCGAGCAGGATCGGCTCAGCTTATGCCTGCACGGCCGCTGCTGCTGCTGCTTCTTCATCGCCGCCCACCTCGAAGCTCAATACTTCAGCCGAACGAAAGAAATCGCGGAAACCGGGGCAGCCAGCGGGGGTCGTTGAAAAAGGTGCAGGAACCCGCCGACTTACAAAGTCGGCCTACAGGAGCGACTGTTTCGCGGCGTTCTGGGGCCCCTTGCAGGCCCGCTCTGTGAGCGGGCGGGCTTTTTCAACACCCCCACAGCCAGCGGGTGGCGGTCGCCGTCTTGCCACAATTCTTCAGTATCGGCATTATGGAGCGGAGGCTTAGGGCGAATCCGTTGCGCGATCACAGGGCCACGGCACCGTAACCGTTCCAATGTCCGTGTGGTCCCGATCTGCTTAGTGCGCTGTTTCTGTAGCCGCCCGCATCGAGGGCGGTCCGACCGAGGTCAGTGCCCTCGGCTACAGCAACACACGGTTTCTGTAGCCGCCCGCATCGAGGGCGGTCCGGCCGAGGTCAGTGCCCTCGGCTACAGCAACACAGGGACGTTAGAACGTTCACCGGCGCCTTCGGGCTTGAGATTCGCGGCGTTTTCAGTTACACTACGCATCGTTGATGATGCAGATGTCGGCCCCGTCGTCCAGCCTGGTCCAGGACATCGGCTTTTCACGCCGGTAACACGGGTTCAAATCCCGTCGGGGTCACCATACGACGCGGCGGCTGCCCGCAGGGCGACCGCCGTGCTCATGGCAGGCCGCTCGGCTCACTCATAGCAGGCAAGGTGCACTCGCGCGGAAGTTCAACTACAGCCTCTGGGCGCCGCACCGCTTCCTGAAGCGAACCATCGACGCGATGGAGAAGTAGCTTCCGCGGCGTTCCGCGTGCGGCTCCCGATTATGGTTCTCGGCTGAGCAGGGCGGGAAAACCGGGACTGCGCCGTCCCGGCAAGCCGGGACTGACGGACGAAGCGGAGCTTCGTCCATAAGTCCGCCGAAGGCGGACGACGCTGTCCCGGCTTTCCCGGCGAAGCGGGGCCGCGGACGAATGTACGAGGTGAAGTGACGAATGACCAAGGCACCCGCGGCCGGCCAGCAGCTTCACCAAAGCCGTCAAAGCCTCACGTGTCCCTACATTCGGCATTTGCGCATTCGTTATTGATTCGTCATTCGGGCTTCGTTGCGCAGCGGAGCTGCGCTCAAAGGTGTCAATCATATCCTTCAGGGCACCTGCGTCAGCGTGGGTGACGCAGGTGCCCCGTCATTCAGCCCCGGAACCCATAATATTCTGGCGCATCCAAGATGCCTCGTCTCACCCCTTCCGGATCCGGTCGATGCCGTAATCGGTGATCTTGCGGTGCAGGGTGCGGAGACTGATGCCGAGTATGCCGGCGGCGCGTTTGCGGTTGCCGCCGACCGACGCGAGCGTCTCGCGGATGGCCTTCTCCTCGATCTGCCGCATCGAAAAGCCGATCGGGAAGCCGGCCTGGTCGCTGACGACGGTCGTCTGCTGCATCCCGACCGGCAAGAGGTCCGGGCCCAGCATCGGCTCGGTCGACATCA
>JBDREM010000261.1:0-6955 GCA_043819695.1 Planctomycetota bacterium | reverse complement strand
TGTCGACCGACTTCTCGACGTCGGGAGCGGGCGTGAACTGATAGCTGAGCTCGTGGCTCAACGGGTTCACCTGAACGGTCGTGCAACCGGACACGGCCAGGACCAGCGCTGCTACAATCAACATCGCCTTTTTCATGCCTGCTCTCCTTTTGCCGATCAAAGCCTTGACAGAAAAGAACCCGCACACATTGACGAAGAATAATCACAGAAATTATAAGGCGCCCCTGCGTGCATGCAAGAAAAAACTTCGGGACATTCTCGGGGCGGTTTCGGGCCCGCTCCCGGCGGCCGCGGCGTGCAGTAACCGTTCCAATTGTCCGTGTGGTCACGATCTGCTTAGTGCGCTGTTTCTGTAGCCGCCCGCATTGTGGGCGGCCCGGCCGAGGTCGGTGCCCTCGGCTACAGCAACACACGGACGTTGGAACGATCACGGCGGCACGCTGATTTGCATTTCCCGGGCGGCCGCACTAGAATGTGCCGCACTATAGTCGCCGCCCGTTTGGCGAGGGCGCCACAGCATGAAGGAGAGACTCATGGCGAAGATTCGGTTCGGCATCATCGGCACAGGCGGAATGGGCACGTGCCACCTCCGGTACATGATGAAAATGCGGCCGGTGAAGCTGACGGCCGTTTGTGACATCATCGAGAGCCGCGCGGCCGCCGCCGCCTCGGAGTCCGGCGCGAAGCCGTTCCTCGACCACCGCGACCTGATCGACAGCGGGCTCGTCGATGCCGTGATCGTCGCCACGCCGCACTACGCGCACGCGGAAATCTGCATCGACGCGATGAGGCGCGGCGTCCACGTCATCTGCGAGAAGCCGCTCGGCGTCTCGCTCACCCCCGTCGACAAGCTCGTCCGCACGGCGAAGAAGACGGGCGTCGTCTTCGCCGTGATGTACCAGTGGCGGACGCGCGGCACCTTCCAGGCCGCGAAGCGGATGATCGAGGCGGGCAAGCTCGGCGACATTCACCGCGTCCACTGGATCGTGCCCGACTACCGCTCGCAGGCTTACTACGACAGCGACTCGTGGCGGGCGACGTGGGCGACCGAAGGCGGCGGCGTGCTCGTCAACCAGGCGCCCCACTACACCGACATGCTCTGGTACCTCGCCGGCTGCCCCAAGACCGTCACCGCGAAGACCCGAACAAAGCTCCACAAGATCGAGGTCGAGGACGAGGCCGAGGTGATGCTCGAATACCCCAACGGCGCGACCGGATACTACTACACCTGCACGACCGAGTTCCCGCCGAAGCACATGATGCGCATCGTCGGCGACAAGGGCGTGCTCGACTTCGAGGGCAACACGCTCCGCTTCGGCCGGCTCAAGACCTCGCTCACAAGGTACGACAAGGTCAATAAGGCGGCGTGGTCCAAGCCCGGTGTCGTCTGGCGCGACGTGCCGGTCAAGGAGCCGAAGGAGGTCGGCCACCGGGCCATCACGGCGAACTTCATCAGGGCGATCAACCGGCCGGGTACGAAGCTCATCGCGCCCGGCGTCGACGGCATCCACCAGGTCGAGATCACGTGCGGCATCATTCTCTCGTCGATGACGGGCAAGCCCGTCAAGCTGCCCGTGAGCCGCGCGGCATACGACAAGCTGCTCGCAAAGCTCTGCCGGACGTCCATTGCCAAGGACGGGGTGAAGCCGGCCGCGCGGAAGGAAGAGGTCACCGTCTTCAGTTAGGGAAGCCCCGATGCCCATATTCGATTGCGTCACGTTTCAGGACGACGGCCTCGTTCCGGCCGTCATCGTCGACGACGTCGGCGGCCAGGTCCTCACGCTGTGCTACATGAACGAGGACGCGCTCGCGAAGACGCTCGAGACCGGCCAGGTCCACGTCTTCCGCCGCTCGCAGGGGCGCGTGATGAAGAAGGGGGAGACGTCCGGCCACACGCAGGCCGTGAAGGCGGTCCTCATCGATTGCGAGGGCAACTCGCTCGTGATCCGCGTCGACCAGAAAGTCGCCGCCTGCCACACCGGCCACTTCACCTGCTACTTCACGAAGTACAACCCGCAGACCGACACGACCGAGACCATCGGCGAGAAAGCCTTCGAGCCGAAGGACGTGTACTGATGTCCGTTCAAGCGCATGAACTGCAATGTTCCGGCATCGTGCGTCAGTCACGGGCGGATCGACCGGAAAAACGAGGAGTGCGACGATGAAGCTGAGCAAAGAGTGGCCGGTGCTGACGAGCTATGATTCTGACCATCTGCGGCGGATCGCACTGCCGCTGGGCGGCATCGGCACGGGAACCGTGTCGCTGGGCGGACGCGGCGACCTGCACGACTGGGAGATCGTGAACCGGCCCGCGAAGGGGTTCACGCCCGGTTGTTGCTTCTTCGCCCTCTACGCGAAGGCCACAGGGGAGGACGCGGTCGCCCGCGCGCTCGAGGCCCGAGTCGACGAGGCCGACTACGAGGGCCAATACGGATGCGCGGTACCCAATCACGGCCTGCCGCGGTTCCGCAACGCGTCGTTCCACGCGGCCTACCCGTTCGGCCAGCTCCTGCTCGCCGATCCCGACGTGCCCGTCGACGTGCGGCTCGAAGCGTTCAACCCGCTCGTCCCCCCCGACGCCGACAAGAGCGGCATCCCCGTCGCCGTGCTCCGGTTCGTGCTCCGGAACAAGACGGGCAAGGCGGTCACGGCGTCGGTCTGCGGCAGCATCGCCAACTTCATCGGCACCGACGGCCCCGGCGGCGAGTCCAAGCAGAACTTCAACAAGTTCAAGAAGGGCGGCAAGGTGCAGGGCCTGCTGATGAAGTCGAACGGCGTCGACAAATGCTCCGAGCAGTACGGCACGATGGCGCTGACGACCCTCGCGGCCGAGGGCACGACGCACCGGACAGCTTGGGAGGCCGGCGGCTGGTCGACGTCGATCCTCGATTTCTGGGACGATTTCAGCGCCGACGGCAAGCTGAATAACCGCGACACCGCCGAACAGCACCAGCCGGTCGGCTCGCTGTCGGCGGCCGTCAAGATCCCGCCGCGCGGCACGAAGACCGTCACGTTCCTCATCACGTGGCACTTCCCCAACCGGCAGACGTGGACGCCGAAGCGGAACGAGGCCGGCTCCGCCTGCTGCGACGGCAACACCATCGGCAACTACTACACGACGCAATACAAGGACGCGTGGGACGCCGCCGTCAAGACCGCCGCGTCGCTCAAGAAACTCGAGGCCGAGACCGTCGAGTTCGTCAACGCATTCTGCGAAACCGACCTGCCGCACGCGGTCAAGGAGGCGGCGCTCTTCAACGTCAGCACCCTCCGCACGCAGACCTGCTTCCGCACGCCCGACGGCCGCTTCTTCGGGTTCGAAGGATGCAGTGACAAATGCGGCTGCTGCCTCGGCTCGTGCACGCACGTCTGGAACTACGAGCACGCGACCGCGTTCCTCTTCGGCCCGCTCGCGCAAACGATGCGCGACACCGAGTTCGCGCACGCCACCCGCGAGAACGGCTTCATGAGCTTCCGCGTCAGCCTGCCGATCGCGCGCGCGAAGGAAATGGGCCTCGCCGCCGCCGACGGACAGATGGGCTGCCTCATGAAGCTCTATCGCGACTGGCAGCTCTCGGGCGACGACAAAATGCTCGAGAAGCTCTGGCCGTTTGCGAAAAAGGCGCTCGAATACTGCTGGCTGCCCGGCGGCTGGGACGGCGACGTGGACGGCGTCATGGAAGGCTGCCAGCACAACACGATGGACGTCGAGTACTACGGCCCGAACGGCCAGATGTGCATCTGGTACCTCGGCGCGCTCCGCGCATCCGAAGAGATGGCCCGCTACATGGGCGACGACGATTTCGCCGACAAGTGCATCGAGCTGTTCGAGCGCGGCCGCGCGTGGGTCGACAAGAACCTGTTCAACGGCGAGTACTACGAGCAGCAGATCCGGCCGATGAAGGAGGACAAAATCGCCGAGGGCTGCCGCAGCAGCTCCAACGCAAAAAACCCCGAGTTCCAGCTCGGCAAGGCGTGCCTCGTCGATCAGCTCGTCGGCCAGTTCACCGCCCACGTCTGCGGCCTGGGCTATCTCGTCGACCGCGGCAACGTCCGCACGACGCTCCGCAGCATAATGAAACACAACTTCCAGCAGTTCCACGCCCACTTCAACAACATGCGCAGCTACGTGCTGAACGACGAGTGGGCGCTCCGGATGGCGTCGTATCCGCGCGGCGAGCGGGCCAAGCGCCCGTTCCCGTACTTCAACGAAGTGATGACCGGGTTCGAGTACGCCGCCTCCGTCGGCATGCTCTACGAGGGCCAGACGGCGAACGGGCTGAAGTCGATCACCGCAACACGCGCCCGCTACGACGGCAAGAGGCGCAGCCCGTTCGACGAAGCCGAGTGCGGCCATCACTACGCACGGGCAATGGCGTCGTGGGCGGCCGTGCTCGCGCTCACCGGGTTCGAGTACTCCGGCGTCGAGCAGGCGATGACGTTCGCCGCGAACGACGGCCTGTTCTTCTGGTCGAACGGGCACGCCTGGGGCAACTGCCGCATCAAGACGTCTAAGTCCGGCGCGAAAATCGAACTGGCCGTGAAGTCCGGCTCGCTCGAGCTCAGGCGGCTCACGCTCACGCGCGCCGGCCATGCGGAGTTCAGCCCCGCGAAGACCGTCCGCGCCGGCAAGACGCTGCGGCTGACCGTGAAGGGATGAGACCGTGACCGAAGAGCCAGCTTCCGTCCGAAACTACTTCGTTGACGAGGCCGGCGATCCAGTCCTTTTCAGCCGCAGGGGTCGGGCTCTTGTCGGTACCGAGGGGTGCTCTCGGTTCTTCATGCTTGGTTTGCTCGATGTGCCCGACCCCGATGCGTTGCGGCGGGACCTGGCGGAGTTGAGAGCCGGGTTGCTGGCTGACCCCTACTTTAGAGGGGTGTGCTCGATGCAGCCCGTAGCGGGGAAAACGGCCCATGCTTTCCACGCCAAGGACGACTTGCCCGAGGTCCGCCGGGAGGTGTTCAAGCTTCTGCAGCGTCACGACGTTCGATTCTTCGCCGTCGTGCGGGACAAGCTGGCCGTTCTCGCCTATGTTCGTCAGTGCAACGACCGCGACAGCTCTTACCGGTACAACCCGAACGAGCTCTACGATCAACTGGTGAAGCGTTTGTTCCGGGACCGCCTCCACAAAGACGATGCTTACAGCATCTGCTTCGCAAGACGCGGAAATTCAGACCGAACCGAAGCGTTGTCCAGAGCGCTGTACGCCGCGCGCGACAGGTTCAGGCAGAAGTGGGGAATCATCAGTTCCGCTCCTGTGGAGGTCGTTCCGGCCACGCCGAAACAACATGCCGGATTACAGGCAGCCGACTACTTCTTGTGGGCGCTCCAGCGGTTCTACGTCAGACGAGAGGACCGCTACTGCCGACTGCTTTGGCCGGCCTTCAGCCTCGTGCACGATGTGGACGACACGCGGGAGGCCGAGTACGGAGTGTACTATACGAAGAGGAACCCGCTGACTTTGGAGAAGCTGAAAAAAAGCCGGAGATATAGGAGCGAATGACCGCAGCCAAGCGCCCACACGGCATGAAGCCGAGTTTCATCTCCGGTCTATTAGAAGACTACACCATTAACAGCGGCATGTCAACTGGAAGTTCGAAATGAACACCGGCGAGATCTTCCGGCGGCTCGGCATTCGGCGCGGTGACTACGGCGACCTCCACGTCACGCGGATGATGCATGCGTTCGTCGCCGTCGCCGGCGGCAAGGTCATCAAGGTCGAGGAGCCGCGTCTCCAATACTGCCCGCTCGTCGCCGTCCTCTACGGCGTGAACCAGAACGTCGATCGCGATGAGCTGAAGCGGCTCGTCGTCGAGATGAGCGAGGAGAAGATCGCGAAGTTCGGCCACTTCACCGGCCGCCGCGAGCTCGAGCGGTCCGACCTCGCCGTGCCCTACGGCGCGTCCGAGATGATAATGGTCGCGATGCAGAAGGGCGCGATCGATTGCGCGGTGACCGTTTGCGACGGCGCCGGCACGGTCGTCTCGCCTGTGCCCGACCTCGTCCAGGGCGTCGGTGCGCGGATGAACGGCCTCTTCTATACGTCGCCGATCCCGCCGATCATCGAAGGCATCAAGCAGCGCGGCGGCACGGTCCCCTTCGCCGAGACGGCCGAGATCAACCAGATCGGCGGCGTGCGCAAGGCGGCCGAGATGGGCTATAAGAGCATCGCGGTCACCATCAACGGCTGCCTCGGCGAGAGCCTGGCCGGGGCGCGGGCCGTCGAAGAAAAATTCGGCGTCTCCGTCACGATCATCATCGTCTGCACGACGGGCGCGAGCCGGTCGCGCGTCGAGGAGATCCGCGGCCACGCCGACATCGTCTGGAGCTGCGCGTCCGGGCCGATTCGGACCGTCGTCGGGCCGCGGTCGATTATCCAGGTGACGACCGCGATCCCCGTCTTCGCCGTTACCGAGCGCGGCGTGCGGTTCCTCGCCACGTACTGCAAGACGCCCGAGCTCTTCGGCCAGCTCGACCTGAGCAGGCAATACCTCATCGCCGGCAACAGCGGCGGCCGGCAGATCGTGATGGGCCGGATGAAGACCGCCATCGCCGAGTGCGAGTTGCCCGTCCGCAGCGCGAAGGAGCCGTGGCCGCTGGCGTGATCAGCCGCTGGGGGGGCCTGTCGCAGCACGCGAAGTGCGGAGCTGGGCTCAGCCGCTGTGTGTGTGTGTGTGTGCGCGGGGGCGCGACAGTGTCCAATCACAAAACTCAGATAGCCCATGAAGCCCGGAGCACCATCTCAGGCCGACAGGCGCCGAGCAGTTCACTGTCTTGGGATGGTGCCATTTATTTACCATATGGAATGAAAAAGTTCCTCGTGTCCTTAGATTGTCACAGGCGGACAAGCTTGGTAACAAACGAACTGTTCAACGGGCCAAATGTGGTCAGTTATTCCGCTGGCCATCGCAGGGGTTCTGTGTGTGAGCCGCGAGCGGGAGCCCGCCCGAGTCT
>JBDREM010000260.1:0-3942 GCA_043819695.1 Planctomycetota bacterium | reverse complement strand
CGCGGTGCCGCTCGACCAGCCGCCGCACAACGTCGAACTTCGCCGGGTTCTCCGCGGCGATCCGCACCTGCGCCCGCAGCGTCGACAGCGCGTATTCGAGCCGCAAGTCCTGCGGCAAGTCGACACGCAGCTCGGTGCAGCTCGCCGACGCAATCCACCCCTGCCGCTCGAGCACCTTCCACGGCACGTCGTATTTCTTCGGGCCGATAAGGCTGAAGACGTCGTCCTCGCGCCCGTCCTCGCGGACGAGCGTCGCCGTCAGCCCGAGCCGCCGCCGCGCCTGAATCTCGGCCGTCATCCGGAACACCGGCGCCGGCAGCAGGTGCACCTCGTCGTAGATGATCAGTCCCCAGTTCATCGCGTTGAAGATCTCGAAGTGCGGGAACGGGTCGCCCTTCTTCTTGCGGTACGTCAGGATCTGGTACGTCGTGACCGTGACCGGCCGGAGCGCTTTCATTTCGCCGGTGTACTCGCCGACGTCGTCCTCGCGGAGCGTCGTCTTGTCGAGCAGCTCGCGGATCCACTGCCGCACGGCCGTGATGTTCGTGCAGAGGATGATGGTGTGCTTCCCGAGCTTCGCCATCGCGAGCATGCCGACGACGGTCTTGCCCGCGCCGCACGGCAGGCAGACGACGCCCGATCCGCCGCGCTCGCTCCCGCCCGCGTGGAAAATCTCGGCCGCCTCCGTCTGATACTGCCGCGGCTCGAACGGCCGCCCGTCCAGCATCGTCGCGCGGAGCGCGATCGCCAGGTCCTCGCCCGCGACGTAGCCGGCCAGGTCCTCGACCGGGAAGCCGATCTTGATGAGAGCCTGCTTCACGTGCCCGCGGACGACGGGCACGATCTCGATGCTGTGCTCGTCGACGTGTGCGAGCAGGTTCGGCCGCACCGACCGGTTGTGCCAAATCTCCGTGATGAACTCGGCACGTTCGGACGTCAGGACGAGTTTCTCATCGCGCCGCACGAGCTTGAGCAGGCCGTAGCGCGAGACGTAATCGCGGACCTCGGCGACGATGTTCTGCGGCACCTCGTAGCGCGAGAAGCGGGCGAGCGCGTCGACCACCTCGTCGGCCGAATGCCCCGCCGCAGCCGCGTTCCACAGCGACAGCGGCGTCAGGCGATACGTGTGGATGTGCTCCGGCGACTTCTGCAGCTCGGCGAATCGCGCCAGCGCGTCGCGCGCGTCCGCGTAGAGCGGGCTGTCGACCGTCAGCAGCAGCGTCCGGTCGCTCTGGACGATGAGCGGGTTCTGAGATGCGTCGGCCATAGGTGGGCAATTATAGAGCGCCCGTCGCCCGCGTTCAACTGTCGAAAGCCGAGATCACCGGTAGCCCGCAATTGCAGCCGCCATCCGTGACGGCGTGCAGTTTCGCGAGACACTGCCGAGCTGATTGCTGCGGCAATCAGCCGTTCGGCACGCTGATGTATATGTTCACCGTGGGCAAAAAGCGGGACAGGCAACGGTGTGCGCGTGGGGCTGTTGAAAAACGTGCAAGGAACCGCCGACTTACAAAGTCGGCCTACAGGAACGACCCGTTCGCGGCGTCCTGGGGCTCCTTGTAAGTCTCTTGTAGGCCCGCTCTGTGAGCGGGCGGGCTTCTTCAACAGCCCCCCAGTCCCCCTAACTTAACCCGATCATCCGCCGCCAGAGAGAACGGGCGGCCCCACGGCTTCCTTGTCCTAGTCCTGATCATAATCGTAATCCTTCTCGGCAGCGGCACTTACGAAACAGCGATTGGGATTAGGGGTAAGATTACGATTACGAGCGGAGTTCTGCGACTCCGGCGAGGGGCGGCACTGGGGATGGGAGTCGCCGTCGAACCAGCTCCGCGGCCTGCGGCTCATCCCGCTGCACGAGGTGGTCGATGAGGCGTACACCGTTTACTTCCCGATTCGGCCGCGGAAGTGAGCAGCCGCGTCCGTGGTCGATTGGCGAAGTGCCGCGCGCACACCTCGGTCCGCCCCTACGGGCGCCCTGCGGGCGCCTTTGAGCTCGCCTCGCGAACTCCACGCGGCGAGTCGGCTACAGCCGGTACGGCGCCTGGCGCGCGCGCGGCTGCTGCGCGAGCGATATCCCGCCTGGTAAAAAAGACACGCGCCCGGCCGGAACGTGCTCAAGAAGTGACGCGGCCCCGAGGAGAGCGCGCGGCCGCCGGGCGCGTCTTCAGTCGCTCCAGAGCCGCGAGTCCTGCCTGACGTGCAGCTTCACTCGCCCGCGGTCGGGCGTCTTGACGGTGATCGTCGCGACGAAGCCCGTCTCGGTCAGCCGAATCGACACGGCGCTCGAGATCCACGTCTTGCCGTAGTCGCTCGGCAGGCCGAGTTGCTCCGGCGTCGACGCGAACCGCTTGAACCGGCCGCGGTAGTCGCGCTGCCGATGATATATCTCCATGAGAATCTCGCGGGCGCCTTCGGCCGGGTCGGGCCGGAACCACGCCCGCGCCGGCGGCGCCGTCGAGAACTGAACGCAGCCCCACCGCTCCGGCCGGTGCATGGTGACGATTCCGACCGGGCTCCAGACCCAGTTGTCCTCGCGCCTGTTCGGCACCTTCGCGTACTTGCCGTTCACGATTCGGATGCGCCACTCGACGCGCGAGAAGCCGACGCGCCACTGGTCGCCGTCTTTCGGGGGACACGACTGTCCGTCCGCGTATCTCCTCAGCCCCTTGAACGGGATCGCGATCTCGACCGACCAGCCCTTGTCCTTGTCGCGCGGATCGTTGAGCGTCCCGCGGACGTGCACGCCGGACAGCGTGCCGTCGATGTTCTCGGGGTTGCGCAGCGGGCCGCCGTCCCAGTATGGCCGCGTGAGCGCCAGCTCCCAGATCGTGTTGAGCGCGTTCATCTCGAACTCGTAGTAGTTGTGGTTGTCGCCGTCGGGATCGATGAAGACCTCGAAATCGTTGTCGTCGTATATGCGCGAGTTCTTCTTCGTCAGCGTCGCCCAGACGTGCGGCTCCTCCAGCTCGGCGTAGAAGTAAAAGTATTCGTCGTCCCAGAGCATCTTCGCCCGCGTGCGCAAACGCGGCTTCGGCTTCAGGTCGCCCTCGATGTCGGCGAAGTATTGCGTCCATCGCGCCTGCTGCCAGCTCGGCTCGTCCCCCATGCCGTCGATGACCATCTTCCCCTGCGCCCGGCCGGCGACGTATCGCCGCGGGCGGCAGAGCTTCATCCGCTCCCACGCGCCGTCATGGTTGCGGAGAATCGGCATGTCGGCCTCGATGCCCGGCCCGGCGCACCCCGGCAGCGCGGCCAGCGCCAGCCACATCCAGCCCGTTCGCGTCAATCGGTTCATTGCCATCTCCATCGCCCGCAGCATCCCGCAAGAACACGTCAACAAGATGTACAGGATGGACGGGCTTCTGTCAATCCTGCGAATCTTGTGTGACCGTTTCAATGTCCGTGTGTTGCTGTAGCCGAGGGCACTGACCTCGGCCGGGCCGCCCTCAATGCGGGCGGCTACAGAAACAACGCACCAAGCAGATCGGGACCACACGGACTTTGGAACGGTTAGAATCTTGGTAACACTTCAGCCGAGTGGGGTAACGCCTGCGAAAAGCAGTGACAGGCACAATGCCGATGCTATAAGCACAACATATTGCGGGAGCGTGGGTTATAACCTCTTGATATAAGACATTGCACCTGCCAAGATGGGGGTGTACGAAAAACACTCTCATTCTGTTGGAGGTGCAATGTCATGAGTAATGTAGCTCGGCCGGACGACGGTGTCCATTCTTTTTTCACGAAGATATTCAAGGATAAGGGATATTTCATATTCAGGACAGTCACCGTTTTCTATATTCAGGACAGTCACGAATGGCACTAACATAAGGGGCTCGACCCGTGTCGCAGAGCTCCGGTCGTAATCGTAATCTTACTCCTAATCCTAATCGCTGTTTCGTAAGTGCCGCTGCCGAGTAGGATTACGATTATGATTAGGAT
>JBDREM010000259.1:0-8981 GCA_043819695.1 Planctomycetota bacterium | reverse complement strand
TTTTTCAACAGCCCCGCAGATAATACTACGCATGTGGCACGTTCCTGCATATATATGGGGGGAAGGAAACGACCAGGCTTCCCGGAAAGGAGGAGTGAGATGGCAATAAGGCGGATGATGGCGATGGTGGCGGTGGTGTCGGTGGCCTGTCTCGGGGGCTGCGCGATTCAGAGCAGGAAGCCGACGTACAAGGGCTCGGCGTTCCACAGGATCATCGTGGCGGAGACGCGGCCGCAGGGCCTGGGCGCCACGATGACCGAAAAGGAAGTGCAGGCGGAGGTCGACCGGCTCCTGGCGCTCAGGCCTGCCGCGGCGGCCCCGTCGAACGTGCTCCTGTTCGAGGTGGAGAGCAGCGGCGTGAGCAACATCGCGAGCCCCACGAAGCTGCTCACCCTGCGGAAGGAGACGTCGGAAGCGATGAAGGCGGCTCTTGAAGAGACCGGCCTTTTTCAGGGCATCGATTTCCTGCCGGATGTTTATCTGCCGGCCGACCGGCCCGCGGACCTGAAGACGCTGCGGATCGCGGCCGCACGCGCACACGCCGACGCGCTCCTCATCTACTCGACCGAGGCGGGCTACGAGGAACGGGTCAACGCGCTCGGCGTGTTCTATCCGACCATCGTCGGAGCGTTCGTTGTCCCCGCGAGCCGCGGGTCGTCAATCGCCGTGTCCAAGGCGGTGCTGGTGGACGTGAGGACCGGCTACATCTATCGCGTGCTCGAGGCCTACGGCGAGGAGAGCTCGCTCGCGCCAACGGCGCTGCTGAATGAAGAGGAGCTCGAGTTCAAAGCCCGGAAGCAGGCGCTTGGCGCGCTTGCCAAGCTTGCGGCCGATAAGGTGAAGAAGCTCGCCGCGGCGAAGAAGTAAGTCGGCATTGCTTCGTTGAAAAGCTTTTCCCTCGGGGTGGCCCCGACTGTGTCGGGGTCGCCGAAGGCAACAAGAGGCGCGCCAACGACCCTCTTGCGGCCTGCGGCCGCCCGGACGGAGTCCGGGCCGCCCAACGACGAGCTGCTGAACGAACGGTTTTCAAGGGAGTGAGTCGGGCTCCGGCGCTTGACCCGCGCGGTGCGAGGGCGTAGAATCCCCGCATGGGCGTGATCAACGTTCTGCCACAGCCGGTCATCAACAGGATCGCGGCGGGTGAGGTGATCGAGCGGCCGGCGTCCGTCGTGAAGGAGCTGGTCGAGAACTCGCTCGACGCGCAGGCGGCGTCGGTCACGGTCGAGATCGAGGACGGCGGCAAGAAGCTCATCCGGGTGATCGACGACGGGTTCGGGATGGCGCCGGACGACGTCGCTCTCGCGTTCGGCAGCCACGCGACGAGCAAGCTGAAGACCGGCGACGACCTGTCGTTCATCGGCACGCTCGGGTTCCGGGGCGAGGCGCTCTCGAGCATCGGCGCCGTCTCGCACGCGCGGATCATCTCGCGGCTGCGCGGCGCGGTCGAGGGGGCCGAGGTCGAGGTCGACGGCGGCGTGCCCGAGCCGGCGCGCGCAAAGGGCGCGCCTGAGGGCACGACGGCCGAGGCCGCCGACCTCTTCTTCAACGTGCCGGCGCGCCGGAAGTTCCTCAAGAGCTCGAGCACCGAGTTCGCCCACATCGTCGACTTCGTCTCGCGGTTCGCGCTCGCGAACCCCCGCGTCGCGTTCAAGCTCATCCACAACGGGCGCGAGACGCTGAACGTGCACGCGTCCGGCGGCCGCCGCCGCCGGCTTGGCGATCTCTATGGCAGGGAGTTGGCGGACGCGCTGCTCGAGGTCGACTCGGGCGGCGGGCCGATGAGCGTGACGGGCTTCGCCGCGCCGCCCGCTTATTGCCGCTCGAACGCGAAGATGCAGCTCACGTTCGTCAACGGCCGCTGCGTCCGCGACCGCAGCATCACCCACGCGATATCGTCCGCATACGAGGGCCTGCTGACCCGCGGCCGGTACCCGGTCGCGTTCCTCTTCGTGCAGATCGATCCGCGCGAGGTCGACGTCAACGTGCACCCGACGAAGATCGAGGTCCGCTTCCACCAGGGGCAGATGGTGTACAAGACCGTGCTCAACGCGGTCCGCGAGGCGCTGCACGGAGCCGACCTCACGCCCGTCTTTGACGGGGCGAGGGCGGGCCCGAGCATCTCGCCGGCCTGGGGCGAGCGGAGAACGCAGAGCGAACTGCCGCTCTCGGCGGGCAGCGGGCCGCTGCTCGACCGGCCGCGGCCGAGCGGGACGGCCCCTGACCGCGCGCGCAAGACGCCGCAGCCTTCGCCGAGCGAGTTCGCGCGGACGGCGGACGGGCGGGCCGACGACGGCGCCGCCGCTTCCGAGCCGGCCGAGGCGGGGCCGGGCGGGCGCACTTTCTTCCAGGTGGCGAACGCGTACATCTGCGAGGAGCGGGCCGACGGCCTCGCCGTGATCGACCAGCACGCGCTGCACGAGCGGATAATCTTCAACGAGATTCGCGCCCGGCTCGAGAAGGCGCCGCTCGAAAGCCAGCGGATGCTGATCCCGCCCGTCGTGAACCTGAGCAAGGCGGAGGCGGCGCTGCTGCTCGCGGAGCGCGACACGCTCGCGTCGCTGGGCGTCGAGTTGTCCGAGTTCGGGCACGACGCCATCGCGGTGAACGCGCTGCCCGCGGTTCTCGGCCAATGCAGCGCCGAGCTGCTCCTGCACGATTTCCTCGCGGAGCTCGGCGGCGAGAAGAAAGACACGCCCGTCGAGGCGAAGCGTCTGGCCGCCGCAAAGATGATCGCGTGCAAGGCGGCGGTGAAGGCCGGCGACCGCCTGACGCATTCCGAAATGCGGTCGCTGCTCGAGAAGGCGCAGGGTCTTGACGAGGGGGACACTTGCCCGCACGGCCGGCCGGTGTGTATATTCTTCCCGTTCGCTGATCTCGAACGGCAGTTCCAGAGGCGGTGAGGGAACAGGCATGCAAGCGGTGGACATATCGGGGATCCAGATCGGCGGGGGCGAGCTGGCGCTCATTTCGGGGCCATGCGTGATCGAGGACGAGGCGGCAACGCTCGAGATCGCGCAGCGGCTCGCTGAGATATGCGCCGCGGCCGGCGTCCCGCTGATATTCAAGGCGTCGTACGACAAGGCGAACCGGACGGCGGCCGGCTCCTACCGCGGCCCCGGCATCGAGAAGGGGCTCGATGTGCTCGCCGGCGTCAGGGAGACGGTCGGCTGCCCGATCCTCTCCGACGTTCACAGCGTCGCCGAGGCCCGGCGAGCGGGCGAGGTGCTCGACGTCGTCCAGGTGCCCGCGTTCCTCTGCCGCCAGACCGATCTGATCCTCGCCGCTGCGGAGACGGGCAAGGCGGTGAACATCAAGAAGGGCCAGTTCCTCGCCCCGTGGGACATGAAGAACGTCGTCGAGAAGGCCGAGTCGACCGGCAACCGCCGGCTGCTGCTGACCGAACGCGGGACGTGCTTCGGCTACAACAACCTCGTGAGCGACATGCGGTCGCTCGCCATAATGCGCGGCCTGGGCTATCCGGTGGTTTTCGACGGGACGCACAGCGTGCAGTTGCCGGGCCGGCAGGGCGCGGTGTCCGGCGGGCAGCGCGAGATGATCCCGTGCCTCGTCCGCGCGGCCGTCGCGGCCGGCGTCGACGCGCTCTTCCTCGAAGTTCATCCCGGGCCGGAGACGGCGCCGAGCGACGCCGCCAGCATGCTCCCGCTCGACGAGCTGCCCGAGCTGCTGGCCGATGCGAAGAACATTCACGCCGTCGCGGCGCGGCGCGCCTGAGAGACCTCGCGAATGAAGACGGCGTTCATCTCCGACATCCACTCGAACATCGAGGCGCTGCAGGCCGCGCTGGCGGACATCGAGCCGCGCGGCGTCGGCCGCATCATCTGTCTGGGCGACGTGGTCAATTACGGGCCGGACCCCGCCGGGTGCCTGCGCATCGTCCGCAGGCTCGATCTCTCGCTGATGGGCAACCACGAGGAGGCCGTGCTGCACATGCCGGTCGGGTTCAACCCGGTCGCCGCGGAGGCCGCGGTGTGGACGCGGTCGGTCCTCGAGCCGGGCGCCAGGGCCAAGGGCGAGAAGCGGGCGAACTGGGAGTTCATGGAAGGGCGGCCGCTTCGGCACGAGGAGGACGGGGTGCTGCTGGTGCACGCGTCGCCCCGTGAGCCGACGAGCGAGTACCTGCTGCCGTCCGACTCGGACCCGATACTTGGCGGGCCATCGGCGAAGCTGGCGGCCTGTTTCGAGATGATCGAGCGCGTGTGCTTCGTCGGCCACACGCACGTGCCCGGCGTGTTCACCGAGGCCGGCGAATTCCTGTCGCCCGGCGAACTCGGCGGCGAGTTCCGCCTGCCCGACGGCGGGAAGACCATCTGCAACGTGGGCAGCGTCGGGCAGCCGCGCGACCGGAACCGCGACGCGTGCTACGCGACGTTCGACGGCGAAGTGATCACGTACCATCGCGTTCACTACGACGCCGAGGCGACCTGTGCGAAGGTGAAGAAAATCAAGCGTCTGCCCGACTGGTGCGGCACGCGCCTGCTGAAAGGACAGTAGGGCGGGCCGCGGGTGATTGGGGGTGAGACGACAATGGCACTAACATAAGGGGCTTGGCCCGTGTCGCATAGCTCCGCTCGTAATCGTAATCTTACTCCTAATCGTAATCGCCATTTCGTAACTCCCGCCGCCGAAGAGGATTACGATTATGATTATGATTAGGATTAGGATTAAGACAGAGAAGGCGGCGAGCCGCCCGTTCTTTCTGGCGGCGGATGATCGGGCTTAAGTTGTGCCATTGGGGGTGAGACGATGAACAAAGACTCGCTGAGGTTCCTGAAGGACGTGCTCGAGGCTCCGAGCCCGTCGGGCTTCGAGCAGCCGGTGCGCAAGATCATCGCGAGACGCATGAAGGCGTTCTGCGACGAGGTCCGGCACGACGTGATCGGCAACGTGATCGGCGCGCTCAATCCCGGCGCCGAGACACGCGTGATGCTGGCCGGGCATTGCGATGAGATCGGGATGATGGTGACGAACATCACCGACGACGGTTACATCTACTTCAACGCGATCGGCGGGTTCGAGACGATCACCGTGCTCGGGCAGCGGGTGCTCATCCATAACGAGCGAGGGCCGGTTGCGGGCGTCGTCGGCCGCACGGCCATCCACCTGATCTCGAAGGGCGGCGGCAAGGTGAACAAGTGTCCGAAGATGCACGAGCTCTGGATCGACATCGGCGCGAAGAACAAGAAGGACGCGGAGAAGGCCGTCGCCGTGGGCGACTGCATCACCGTCGACGCCGGGTTCGTGCGGCTGCGGAACGACCTCGTCGTCGGCCGCGCGTGCGACGACCGCGTCGGCGCGTTCGTCGTCGCCGAGACGATGCGCCTCCTGGCGAAGCGGAAGAAGAGGCTGAAAGTGGCCGTGTACGGCGTGGCGACGACGCAGGAGGAGGTCGGGATACGGGGTGCAAGGGTGAGCGCACATGGGATCGATCCGCACGCGGGGATCGCAATCGACATGGGCTTCGCCTCGGACTACCCGACGGCGAACAAGAACCTCACGGGCGACCTTGCGATCGGCAAGGGACCCATCATCGCGAAGGGGCCGAACATCAATCCCGTCCTCGGCAAGATGCTTCTGGATACCGCGAGGAGGAAGAAGATCCCGTACCAGATCGAGGGTGCGCCGGGCGCGACGGGCACCGATGCGAACGTTATCCAGATGACGCGCTCGGGGGTCGCGGCGGCGCTTGTCAGCGTGCCGAACCGCTACATGCACACGCCGGTCGAAGTGGTGGGGCTGAAGGACATCGACAACACGTCGAAGCTGCTGGCGGCGACGCTGCTCGCGATGAAGGGGGCCGTGGACTTCACGCCGAAGGTCTAGGGCGCTTGCCGGCCGGCGGGGTTTTCAGCGGGAAGATTCCTCGCCGGCGCGGGCGTGGCGTGGAGGACACATTCGCATTCCCATGCGCGGTCGCGGATCTTGGCGCGGGCCGCGTCGTCGGGAACGGCGAGGTTGGCGAGGTCGAGCAGCGCGGCCGAGCACGATTCTATCAAACTGGCGAGGGCAGGGGCCCCGGCGAGCCGGCGCTCTTGGAGCGCCTCGACCACGTTCTCGAGCGACGCGCCGAGCTCGCTCACGCACGGGTATCCGTAGAGCTTGCCGGAGCCGTGCAGGCTGTGCGCAATTTCGTAAACTTTCTCGTGGTCATCGGCGCGTGCCGACCCGGCGCGAAGAGAGCCGGCGAACGCCGCGAGGTCGGCCGACATCTGTGAGACGACCTCGCGGAAGAGCTGGTCCGACTCCTGCTGCTTAGTTTTGTCCGTCACCTGTTCCTCCCGGCTAGGGCCGACGATTGCTGCCCGTCGCCGCCGGCGCAGAAACCTCTTAACATCAGTATACAGCACATTCCGTGCCTTTCCTGCGGGATTCGGTGCGAATATCCGGCTGTTTTTCGAAGGTCTTGCTATGTACCATGTTATGTCGACGGCGTGATGCGGCCGTTCATTCCGCCCGCGCTGCGTGTGGTGCAACAATCCTACGGTTCTTGCCGTGACTATGGATTTTTTCCATTGTCCGGAAGGACGGAAGCGCCTGCGGCCTCGAGCTTTTTCAGCTTGTTGTAGAGCGTTTTGGTGTCGATCCCGAGATCGCGCGCCGTCTTACGCTTGTTGCCGTCGTTCTTCCTGAGCACGCGCAGCAGGTGCTGCATCTCGACCTGTTCGAGTGAGAACGGCGCATTGATGTCGGGTATGATGTGAGCCGAGACTTGGAGGTGATGCGGCAGGTCGCTGGCCTCGATCGTCCGGCCCTCGGAGAGCACGACGGCGAGCTCGATGATGTTCTCCAGCTCGCGCACGTTGCCCGGCCAGTCGTGCGCGAGGAGGACCCCGAGCGCCTCGTCGGATACTTCCTTTTTCTCCACGCCCAGCCGGGCGGCGCCGTTGGCCAGGAAGTGGCCGACGAGATGGGGGATTTCGTCTTTGCGGTCGCGGAGCGGCGGCACCGTCAGCGTGAGCACGCTCAGCCTGTAGAACAGGTCCTCGCGGAACGCGCCCTTCTCCGTCGCCGCGGCGAGGTCCTTGTTGGTCGACGCGATAACGCGCACGTTCACGTGCAGGACCTGGTTGCCGCCGACCCTTCTGACTTCTCCCGATTGCAGCACGCGGAGCAGCTTGACCTGCGTGTCCCGGTGCATCTCTCCGATCTCGTCGAGGAAGATCGTGCCGCCGTCGGCGACCTCGAAGAGGCCGTGCCTCATGCCCGCCGCCCCGGTGAACGCGCCTTTCTCGTGGCCGAACAACTCGCTTTCGAGAAGTTGCTGCTGGAGCGCTCCGCAGTTGACCGGCATGAAGAGCTCGCCCTTCCGGCTGCTCCGCTGATAAATCTCGTTGGCCACCAGCTCCTTCCCGGTGCCCGTCTCGCCCTGGATCAGCACGGTCGAGTCGGTCGGTGCGATCTTCTCGATCAGGCGCATGATCTCCTGCATCTCGGGTGAGTTGGCGGTGAGGGGCGGGAGGGTGCGGCGTCCGAGCGCGCCGCGGAGGAGCGTGACCTCGCGGGAGAGGCGCCGGACCTCGCAGGCGCGCTTGAGCGCCATGTCCAGCCGGTCGAGGTCGTATGGTTTCTCGACGTAATCCTGTGCGCCGAGCTTCATCGCTTCGACGGCGGTTTGGACGGACCCGTGGGCCGTGAGAAAGACCACCTCCGGCGGGTCGGGAAGCTCGCGTATCTGCTGGAGCACCTCGAGCCCGTTCGGCCCCGGTCTCAGGCGCTGGTCCAGCAGGACGACGTCGTACGTGTCACGCCTCAGTTGCTGCAAGGCTTCCGGCCCGTTCTTAACGGCATCGACGGAGAACCCCAAGCCGGGGAGGTCGTTCAGCAGCTTCTCCCGGATGAGGATATCATCGTCAACTATGAGGAGCCGTGCGGGGTCCAAGAGCGCCACTCCTCGAGCCGGGATTCCGGGGTGTCAGCAATGCTGCGGCTTTCGCCCTTCCGAAGTTCATTTTAGTCGGGTGGCCGCGCCGCGGTCAAGTGCAAAATTGCTCGAGTCCCGGTTCCGCAGGATCGTCCGCGCGCGGCGCCGGCCGAAATGGTGCTTGTTTGCCGGTTCGTCGGGCCGTAAAATCGAGTGGGACGAGGCGAGGCGACGAACTCGAAGGGAGAGACGAATGAAGCGATTCGCGTTTGCGGCGATCTGCTGCGGGCTCCTTATTGCCGCCGCCGGCTGCCGCACGAACACCGAGACCAAGTTCGACGGGCGCGGGTGGGGCGGCCCGGGGCTCGAGTATGCGCTCGGCGGCCAGGACAACACCATAACGATCAAGAGCGGGATGCTGATGAACGAGAACTTCCGCTGGGCGGAATCGGAGTTCTCGTTCGAGTTCCTGGACCGGCGCGACCTTGTCTGGGGGATCCGGCTGCTCGATGCGGTTTTCAGCGCGGCCCGCCGCGAGGCGCTCCGCAACACCCGCGTGAAGATCGGCGACCGGGTCTTTGTGCTGGGCAAGGACTTGCCGGCCGACCAGATGTGGAAGTTCGACACGGTGCTCGATGTCGAGTTCACGCGGGACAAGAAGGGCAAGGCGTACAAGGTCCTGGACGGCGTGTGGTACGAAACGATCCTCGACAGCGGGAAACAGGGGGTCCGGATATCGGCGACGCGTGACGTGAGGATCAGGGCGAACGCGTGGAACACGTTCAGCGCAAAGGTCGCCGGCGGGAAGCTCACCTACTCGCTCAACGGCGAACCGGGCCAGGGTGCGCTGCAGATTGACCCGCGGACCGACGGGCGGCTGGGGATATTCGTCGGCAGCGGCGGGCCCCTCGTGATCCGAAATCTGCGGCTCGGCGCAGAGCCGCCGCGTAAGTGACTGCGGGCACGCCGGTTACGCGAGCCTTTTTCTGTTGACAGACCGGGTGCGCCTCGGTATCATATCGGGCGGTTGTGAGGGCGCCTGCCGCAGTGGCGGCGCCGTGTCCGTCTTTCTTACTGTTCTTGCTGCATATAGATTGGAGTT
>JBDREM010000258.1:0-8459 GCA_043819695.1 Planctomycetota bacterium | reverse complement strand
ATTCCCGAGTAGAGGTACATCGCGCGGACGGCGTGGCCGACTGCCTCGGCCTGCTCGCGGACGGGCTTGTCGGCCTGACAATAATCATAGGTCCTCGCCCAGTAAGACGCGGGATCGTCGCCGCGGGCCCTCGCCTCCTTGTCGTAGTAGTGCGGTTTGCGGCCGCGCTCGTCGACGAAATACTTGCTCAGGAGCAGGTAGCGCCGCTCGCCGGTCGCGCGGTAGAGCCTGACGAGCGCGAGTTCGATCTCCTCGTGGCCCGGGTAGCCGCGCTTCTTGCCCTTGCACCTCCCGAAGGCTCTGCCGATGTAGTCGGCGTATCGGCACATCACGTCGAGCAGCGCCCGCCGGCCGGTCGCATTGAAGTGCGCGACCGCGGCCTCCATCAGGTGGCCGGCGCAGTAGAGCTCGTGGCAGTCGCGGAGATTGCTCCACCGCTTGTCGGGCTCGACGGGCGTGTAGTGCGTGTTGAGATAGCCGTCAGGCTGCTGCGCCGTGGCGAGCAGGGCGACGACGCCCTCGACGCACTTCTCGAGCTTCCGGTCGCGATGCGTGGCCAGGCTGTGGCACGCGGCCTCGAGCCACTTGGCGACGTCGGAATCCCAGAAGATGTGCGGGACGGGTTCGTCGCCGGGCCGCCACGCCTGCTTGAGGGCGTCGATGTGGCCGGCCTTCTCGAGCATCCGGTACGAGTGTGGGATGCTGACGCGCCGATTCGTTTCGATTCGCGGCGACCAGAACGCGTCGTCGATGCTCACGTCGGCCAGCGGAACTGGTGTCAACTGTCGAAGCGCCCTGCCCTGCCGCTTGCCGTCTTTTCTCATCTCTTTCCCATCCGGAGGTACTTGAAGAATTCCTGCTTCAGTTTCTCGACGGCTTGCGGCGCCCGCCTGCCGCCGATGTACCCGTGTCCATCGTCCTGTCCTCACAAGAAAACGCGCCACCGCGCCTACGCTCGCTCCGGACGACATCGTTACAGAGTCTATATGACCGTGTCCGATTGCGCAACATCCGTTCGCACGTCAAGGCTGAGTTCATGCCCGCCTCACCCGGTCGGGACGGCGTACCAACGGCCGCACAAACCCGGCTTTATGCATGTTGACGATTCACGCACGGGTGTTTGGTGTTCGCTTCGCGCAGCGTCAACTCCGATCTGTAAGAATAGGAAATCTGTCAGCGGCGCGGCATGTGTTTGCTTGACTCTGCCGCCGCGCGGCGCTACGATTTGTCCGGTCACATCCAGCATGGCGACGGTGAGAGCACATGATGACGCGCAAGGACTTCCTGCCGGGGGTGAGACGCCTGGTCGTGAAGGTCGGCTCGGCGGTGCTGACCGGCAAGGGCGGCGCGCTCGACGCCGGCCCCGTTGCCGCGCTCGCCGAGCAGATCGACAGTCTCGTCAGCTCGGGCCGGGAGACTGTGCTTGTGACGTCGGGCGCCATCGGAGCCGGGATCGCCGAACTGGGGCTCGACAGCCGCCCGACCGCCCTGCCTCAGCTCCAGGCCGCGGCGTCCGTCGGTCAGAGCCACCTGATGGAGGCGTATAACCGGTCGTTCAAGAAGCACGGCCACCACGCGGCCCAGATCCTTCTCACGCGAGAGGACTTCGACGACCGCACGCGCTACCTGAACGTTCGCAACACGGTGAACGCGCTGTTCGCGATGGGGGCGATCCCCGTCATCAATGAGAACGACGCGGTCAGCGTCGACGAGATTCGGTTCGGCGACAATGACCTGCTCTCGGCCCTGGTCGCGTCGCTGCTCGGCGCCGACCTGCTCATACTGCTGAGCGTCGTCGACGGGCTTCTCGACGCCGGCGGCAAGGTCGTCTCGACGGTGGGCCGCGTGACCGAAGAGATCCGTTCGCTCGACCTCGGCACGAAGACCGCTCGCGGGACCGGCGGGATGGCGTCGAAGTTCGACGCGGCCGCGATGGCGACGCTCGCCGGCCAAGCCGTCGTCATTGCGAACGGCGCGGCGCCCCGCGTCCTCGAGCGCATCATGGCGGGCGACGAGCTGGGCACGTTCTTCGTGCCTCGGCGCAGGAAGACGGCGAGCCGGAAGCGGTGGTTCGCCGCGCGGACCACCCGCGGGACGATCAACGTCGACGACGGTGCGAGGCGCGCCGTCATCGAACGCGGCAAGAGCCTGCTGCCGTCCGGCATCGTGTCCGTCTCGGGTGCGTTCCGAAAGGGCGACACGGTCGGGATCGCCGGTCCCGGCGGCAAGACGTTTGCATATGGCCTGGTGAACCTGGCGTCGGAAGACCTGGCGAAGGTATGCGGCATGAGGAGCGGGCAAGCCAGGCGAGTGCTCGGCGGCGCCGCGTACGATGAGGCCGTCCACCGCGACAACATGTTGATCCAGGAGTGACGCAGCAACGGAGGATTTGCAGATGCAAGTTGACGTGGAGACCGCGAGGAAGATGTTCGGCGAGATGGCGGTCCGGAAGGGCTACTGCTCGAAGGAAGACGTCGAGAAGGCCCTGAAGGTGCAGGCCAAGATGGAAGACCACGAGCAGCACCACAAGATGCTCGGGCTGATCCTGCTCCAGGAGGGGATGATCGACAACACGCAGTTCATCGACCTGCTGATGGACCTTGACAAGATCGTCCACGACGACGCGGCGGAATGAGCGCCGCCGGCGATTCAGGATAGCGACGTGGCTGACGAATCAGAACGAGCCAGCCCCCTGCCCTACCGGGCCGACTATCACCTCCACACGAAGTGGTGCTGCCACGCCGTGGGCGAGATGCGCGACTACGTCGAGGCGGGGATTTCGCGCGGGCTGACCGAAATCGGCTTCGCCGTGCACATGCCGATCACGATTCCGGTCCCCGAAAAGCTCTACTTGTCAAAGAGCGAAATGCCGCTATACGCCGACGAGGCCCGGCGTCTGCAAGACGAGTTCGCAGGACGAATCAACATTCTTATCGGCGGCGAGTGCGACTTCGCACCCGGGCAGGAAGCCGAAATGGAAGAGGCCATCGGGTCCTGCCCGTTCGACTACGTCTACGGCTCGGTCCACTTCATCGACGGCTGGGCGCACGACTGTCCGGATTACAGGGGCCGCTGGGAGACGGTCAACGTCGCGTCGATCTATCGCAGATACTACGAGCTCGTCGCCGATGCGGCCGCGAGCGGCTACTTCGACATCATCGGGCATTTCGACCTGGCCAAGAAGTTCGGCTATGCGCCGGGCGAAGACGTTACCGATGCTGAAGCCGCCGCGTGCGACGCCGTCGCGGGCGCCGGGATGACGGTCGAGGTCAACACCGGCGGGTTCGAGAAGCCCGTCGGCGAGCAATATCCCTCCGAGAAAATCCTCCGGATGCTCGATGAGCGCGGTGTCCCGATCTGCTTCGGGTCCGACGCCCACGCGCCCGAACGCGTCGGGGCGTGTTTCGACGAAGTACGCCGGCTCGCCCGCGAGATCGGCTGGACGACGGTCGCCCGCTACAAGGCCCGCCGGCGTTTCGACGAGCCGCTGAACGCCTGAGGTCCTACCGGCTGACGGCTACTTCCCAGACGCCCGACGCGACCTCGTCCGCCGTAATGTCCACGTCAAGAAATCGCTTCACGACTTCGATGTTCGTCCTCGTGTGGTCGGTCAGGTCCGTGGTGCGGAACGCGCCCCCGCCGGCCAGCGCCATCGGGATGAGGAGCTGATCGGCCAGGCGCTCGCTCACGGGCACGCCGGCCTCGAGATAACGTTCGGCCTCGTTGGCGACGCCCCGCGCGACGGCCTCGGCCGGGACGCCCCTCTGCCCGAACCCGGTGAAGAGCTCGGTCACGTGCTCGCTCTCGACCTCGACCATCACGGCGTTGCCCGGGCCGTCCGATTCCAGCTTCGCCACCGACGTGCAGTCGCCGGGCAGCGAGAGCCGCTTCTGCACGAGGCGCGCCTCGCGCTCGGCGATCTTCTCCGGCAGGTTCGAGACGACGGCTCGCACCGAGCACCGGCTCACCTCGCCGCGCTCGAGCAATTCAATCGGCCTGAGCTGCTCGGCGGGCCGCACGTTGACGTCGACGCGTCCGCCGCCCGCGGGATAGAAGCCGGGCCGCTTGAGCTTTGCGACGACCCGCGCGCCCATCGCGTTCACGAGCGGCAGGAAGGCAGCCGTCAGGAAATCGAACGGCGGCGCGTGCGGGTTGTGCGTGCCGCCTTCGAGCACGAGGTCCGATTCGCCGCAGGCCGTCAGGAGCGCGGGCAGGACGGTCTGCAGGACGAGCGTGCAGCTTCCGGCGGTGCCGACGCTGAACCGATACGCGCCGGGCGTGATGCTCTTCGGGTCGAACGTGAGTTCCTGCGAGCCGATGGCCGCGCCGTTCATTTCGGCATGGCCGACGTCGGCCGCGGCGTTCGCGGCGGTCAGGTGCTGGCGCCTCAGGCCCGGTTTCTTGCGCCCCGCGCGGATATTCACGATGCGAAAGGGCATCCCGGTGACGAGCGACAGGGCGAGCGACGTCCGCAGTATCTGCCCGCCGCCTTCACCGAATGAGCCGTCGATGGTCGTCATCACACCATCTCGAAATGGCTGGGATTCAACGTGGCGTAAAGCTGGCACGCCTGGCAGGGCTCGAACCTGCAATCCCCGGCTCCGGAGGCCGGTGCTCTATCCAATTGAGCCACAGGCGCATTTCGCTCGGCTAATGATAACACGCCGCCGCGGCGCTGACAACCGAGTTCTTCTCAGGTCAGTCCTTTTCGTCTGTCTGGCGCGGCCCCTTCAGGCCGACGGTCTTGGCGATGTCGTGGAACTCCTCGGGACAGATGTCCTCGAGCTTCTTGTCGCGCTTCTTCAGCTCCTCGTTGAAGTGGACCGCCTTGTCCTGCATCTCCGCGTGCGTATCCTGCGAGCCGCCGAAGAGATGGAAGTTCGGTCCCTTGGTGTACCGGACGTGCCCGTCGTCGTTGTCCAGCCCAAGGCCGAGAAGCCAAGCCTTCTTTCCGCGACGCTTGTCCACTGCGTCTTCTCCTGCTTGCGCCACATAATGCGGATCGACCACTACCTTGATTTTACCAAATGACCGGTCTCGGCGCCAAAATGTATTTTTGATTTTCGGGCTTTTTGCTATAATTGTGCGTAAGTGAATCCGCGGCAAGAGCGCTACGATACTGGCAGGAAACAGCAATCGGCATGAGCAAACAGTACACAGTTGCCGTCGTCGGCATCGGCATGGTGGGCAAGGAGATGCTCAAGGTGCTCCACCAACGGGCGTTCCCTGCGAAGGAAACCCGTGTTCTGGCCACCCGCGCCCGTACCGAGACGATCGACGGGCGCGGCTACGACGTCGTCCCCGCGTGCGAAGACGCGTTCGACGGCGTCGACATCGCCCTTTTCGCCGGGACCGAGGGGGCGAAGGGCGCCTCGCAGGTCTACGGCTGGCGGGCCGCCGAGAAGGGCTCGCTCGTCATCGACAACGGCGGCGACTTCCGCATGGACGACCGCGTGCCGCTCGTCGTGCCCGAGGTCAACGCCGCCGCGATGAAAAAACACCAGGGCTTCATCGCGAACCCGAATTGCTCGACCATTCAGATGGTCGTTGCGCTCGCGCCGCTCCACGAGGAGGCCGGGCTGAAGCGCGTCGTCGTCTCGACGTATCAGGCGGTCTCGGGCACCGGCCGGGCCGCCGTCGATGAGCTCGACCGCGGGCTGCACGCGCATGTCGCGGACGAGGCATTCGTGCCGGAGGTCTATCCGCACGCGATCGCCGGGAACGTCCTGCCGCACATCGGCGGCCTGAGCGACGACATGGCCGGCTACACGTCTGAAGAGGCGAAGATGCTCTTCGAGACTCGCAAGATAATGGGCCTGCCGGAGCTCGGCGTCTCGGCCACGGCCGCCCGCGTGCCCGTCTTTAACGGCCACTCCGAAGCGATCAACGCCGAGTTCGAGCGGCCGATCAGCGCGGCCCGCGCGCGCCAGTTGCTCGAAGCCGCGCCCGGCGTCGTTGTCATCGACGACTTCGAGAACGCTCGCTACCCGCTGCCGGTCGAGGCCAGCGGCACGGACCCCGTTTACGTCGGCCGCATCCGCGAAGACAAGTCGGTCCCGCACGGGCTGGACTTGTGGGTCGTTGCGGACAACATCCGCAAGGGAGCCGCGCTCAACGCGATTCAGATCGCTGAGAAGGCGATCGAGATGCGATTGGTGTAGATCCCTGCGGCCCTTTCGGCGAGGGCGCCGGCTCAAGCTTAGGGGGAAGCGCAAATGTCTCTCCGCGACAAAGCAGTTCAAGTTGTCTCGCACCTGCGGGACGCAGGCTTCGAAGCGTATCTTGTCGGCGGCTGCGTGCGCGACATGCTGCTCCGCACCGAGCCACACGACTACGATATCGCGACGAACGCGCAGCCCAAAGACATCAAGGGCCTGTTCGACAAGGTCGTCGAGGTCGGCGCCGAGTTCGGCGTCAGCCGGGTATGCATCGACAACGACTGGTTCGAGGTCGCCGCGTTCCGCACCGATCTCGGCTACTCCGACGGCCGCCGGCCCGACGCCGTCGAGTTCACCGACGCGAAGGGCGACGTGCAGCGCCGCGACTTCACCATCAACGGCCTCCTCTACGATCCGCTGAACGACGAGGTGATCGACTACGTCCGCGGCCAGGACGACATGCAGAACAAGCTCATCCGCTGCATCGGAGACCCGGTCGAGCGGTTCGCGGAAGACAAGCTCCGGCTGCTGCGGGCCGTGCGGTTCGCCGCGCGGCTCGAGTACGACATCGAACTCAACACGCTCCGCGCGTTTCCCGCCGCCACGCAGACCATCGGCCACGTCAGCGCCGAACGCATCGGCACCGAACTGCTCAACATCTTCACCGGCGCTCACGCGGACCGCGCGCTTGGTCTGCTCGACGAGACGCGCCTGCTCATCCGCCTGCTGCCCGAGGTCCGCGCGATGAAGGGCGTCGAGCAGCCGCCGAAATTCCATCCCGAGGGCGACGTTTACGTGCACACGAAGCTGATGCTCGGGATGATGACCTATCCGAGCCCCGAGCTTGCGCTCGCCGTCCTCCTGCATGACGTCGGCAAGCCGCCGACGTTTCAGGAGACCGATCGAATCAGGTTCAACGACCACGCGCGCGTCGGCGCCAACATGGCCGCGAAAATCTGCCGCCGCCTCCGAATGCCGAACAGCGTGACCGAAGCCGTCGTCGAGCTCGTCGCGACCCACATGCATTTCCTCGACATCCAGCAGATGAGAGAGAGCCATCTTAAGCGGTTCATGCTCGAGCCCTGCTTCGAAGACGCACTCGAACTTCACCGGCTCGATTGCCTCGCCAGCCACGGCAACCTCGAAACCTGGCGGTGGTGCGTCGACCGCTATGCCGAGCTCGAGCCGCAGCACGTCCGCCCGCCCCGCCTCGTCAGCGGCCACGACCTCATCGAGATGGGCTACACCCCGGGGCCGCAGTTCAAGAAAATCCTCGACGCCGTGGATGACGCGCAGCTCGAAGGCGAACTCGAGACCGCGGAACAAGCCATCGAGTTCGTGCATCAGCGCTTCCCGATGACGGGTTCCGATGAAGCATAGAACGCAGGTCGAGGCCCGCCGCTGCGCATGGGCGAATTCCCATCCGCTTTACGTCGCGTACCACGATGACGAATGGGGCGTGCCCGTCCACGATGACCGCAAGCTCTTCGAGATGCTTGTGCTCGAAGGCTTTCAGGCCGGCCTGAGCTGGCTCACGATCCTGAAGAAGCGCGACGCGTTCCGAAAGGCGTTCGGCCGCTTCGACCCGCGAAAGATCGCCCGCTACACCCGGCGGGACGTCGACCGGTTGTCAAAGAACAAAGACATTGTCCGCAATCGCCTCAAGATCGAGGCGGCGATTACAAACGCCAGGGCGTTCCTCGCCGTGCAAAAGGAATTCGGCAGCTTCGACCGCTACATCTGGGGTTTTACCGGCGGCAAGACGCTGCGGTTGAAGAAACGCGCCAAGACCTGGCGAGACCTTCCGACCGAGTCGCCCGAGTCGCGTGCGATGAGCGCGGACATCAAGCGCCGCGGCTTCCGTTTCGTCGGCCCTATCATTTGCTATGCGTTCATGCAGGCCGTCGGCATGGCCGACGACCATCTTGCCGGATGCTTCCGCAATCGGGGAGGCTGAGACCGGCCAAACAGTCTACCGTTCCACTTGCATTACGTTCGGCCGGCCACTACAATTGCGGCTCACGGTTCCTTGAAAGGGCTCACTATGTACAAGATCGCGGTCATACCCGGCGACGGCACCGGGCCGGAAGTTGTCGACGAAGCACTCAAGGTCCTCGCTGCGATCGCGAAACTCAAGGGCTTCGAGTACGAAACGAAGGGCTATGATTTCGGCGGCGAGCGCTACCTCGCGACCGGCAAGATCATCGACGACGAAGACATCGACGAGCTGCGCGGCTTCGACGCCATCCTGCTCGGCGCCGTCGGCCATCCCGGCGTCGCGCCCGGCATCCTCGAGAAGGG
>JBDREM010000257.1:0-3023 GCA_043819695.1 Planctomycetota bacterium | reverse complement strand
GTAGAGGTAGCCGGCCGCGACGGCGAGCGCGACGACCGCCAGGACGGGCAGCAGCCAGTCGCCCTTCCTGGATTTTCCGCTTTCAATCTCAGGCTCTGCTGAAGGCGCCATCAGATACCCCCTCCGGCCGCAGAGATCGCGCAGAGCGGCCGGCTTGTTCCTGTTCATATTATAGCACGGCGGAAGGGTGGCGCGAAGCGACGCCTGCGTCCCTTGTCGCCGAACCGGTTCGCCGGCGGCGGCTCCTACCAGCGGTGATAGATCGTCGTGTCCGTTCCGGGTGGCCCCGACTCTGTCGGGGTCGCCGCAAGGCGACAAGAGGGTCAGGTTCGCTATCCTCTTGTCCGCCTTTGGCGGACCCAGACGAAGTCTGGGCCAGCCGAAACAGAACACCGGACACACGATCAAATGTTGTGTTACTTCTTCTTCGCCTTCTTTCGGCTCTTGCCCTTCGCGGCGTCTTTGTCGCGGTCCTCGGCGGGCTTGTCGGCGGCGGCGGCGGCGGCGGACCGGCGGGCCGCAGCGGCGTTCTTCTTCATCTCGGCGACGGTCTTCGTGTGCAGGCGGGCCGCGCCCTTGTAGCCCTCCCTCGTCTTGATGAGCGTGCCGGACCGCTTCGCTTTCGCGAGGCGTTTCTTCGCGGCGGTGATGGTCTTCCGGTACTGCGGCAGCCACTTGGCCTGGGCCACGAGCATCTCGTCGACCATCTGCCAGATCTCGGGCGGATCGCAGACGGCGCCGGTGAGCGGATCGAGCATCATCGCCTGGCGCAGGAGCATGTCGTCGCCGTTGACGGCGGCCTCGACGCCGAGCCGCTGCACGGTCGCGGTGTTGTTCAAGACGCCGGCGCAGCCGAGCGGGAGGTCGCCGACCTGCGGCACGCCGATGCCGTTGGCGTCGACGTAGCACGGCACCTCGACGCAGCAGTCGTCGGGCAGGTTCGTGATGCAGCCGTTGTTCATCACGTTGAAGTGGCCGCGATACCGCCGGCCGGTCTCGAGGCTCTCGATGATGTACGGGCCGTGCTCGCCGCCGCGGCGCGCCGGATCGTATTTCGCCGGCTCGCCCTTCATCCAGTTGGGGAAGTCGGTCTCGAACCAGTTCCGTCCCTCGGTGCAGACTCGGAGGTAGCCGCCGGTCTCGCCGTTGATCCAACTGCCGAGGTCGATCCACTTCCTGATCTCCTTCGGCCGCTTGCGATACCACGGCACGTACTCGCTCAGGTGGCCGTTCGACTCGGTGCTGTAGTAGCCGAACCGGCGGAGCATGTCGATGCGGACCTTTTCGGTCCGGCTGTAGACCGGGTGCTTCTCGAACGCGGCGAGCAATTTGCCGGTCAGGTCCTTGCCCTTGTGGCGGACCTGGATGTACCACGTCTGGTGGTTGATGCCGGCGCAAATGATGTCGACCTCCTCGCGCTCGAGGCCGAGGACGTTGGCGATCTGCCAGTGGCCGCCCTCGACGCCGTGGCAGAGGCCGACGACCGGCACGCCGCAGCCGTACTTGCTGCAGGCCCACGTGCACATCGCCATCGGGTTCGTGTGGGTGATGAGCATGCAGCCGGGCTTCGCGACCTCGCTGATGTCCTTGCAAAACCCGAGCATCGCCGCGATCCCGCGCTGCGCATACATTATGCCGCCGGCGCAGAGCGTGTCGCCCACGCACTGGTCGACGCCGTACTTCAGCGGGATGTCGATGTCGGTCTGGAACCCTTCGAGCCCGCCGACGCGTACGACGCAGAAGACGTAGTCGGCGTTCTTGAACGCGACGCGGCGGTCGAGCGTCGCCGAGATCTTCGACCTCACGCCGTTCGCTTCCATGTCGCGCCTGCAGATCTTGTAGACCATGTCGAGGTTGCGCTTGCTGATGTCGGTGAACGCGATGTCGAGGTTGTCGCGGAACTCCGGCACGCTGAGCAGGTCCGACACGATCCCGCGCGTGAACCCGATACTGCCTGCACCGATGACTGCAATCTTCATCTCAAGAGTCCTTTCGAGAAACGGATTCGCGCCTGTGACGATAAGGCGGGTTGTGCGTTGCGAGCAATCTTACGGGAACCTGCGCGGAAGCGCAACGGACCGTTCCAGGCGCATTGGCCGCGCTTGACAGGCGGGGCGGGCACGGGTATTATCACGCTCAGCGGTCCCGTGGCCGAGCGGCTAGGCAGCGGATTGCAAATCCGTGTACACCGGTTCGAATCCGGTCGGGACCTCCAGCTATATCACTTGTTATGCCGCCCTCAGTGTTGCTTGAAACCGCCTTCTCGCCGCCTTCTGTCGATTCACCTGCACCTACCGACTCCCCCCTGATTGCATTAGGCTGCTCGGAAGTGCTATGGTTTGCGGGCGTTTTGGGCAAGCAAATAGGCAAGACATGTTCGCCGTCCGTGCCCGTCGCTCGCAAAAAAGTCGGCAAGCTCTCGACGGCTCTAGCTTCGGCGGCATCGTCCGAATGGCAGTAGGTGTCCATCGTCAGCCGGATTGTTGAATGCCGCATTATGGTCTGTATGGTTTTGGTGTGCGCTCCGCTCGCGCCCAGCATCGTGCCGCAGGTGTGCCGCAACGAATGAAAGTCGAGCACTTGGCCCGATGCATCAACCGCCTTCAGGAAGTCGCTCTCGCGGCGAATGCGGCGTTCCTCCGGCGTGCTCGCCTCGTCAATCCAAGCGGCACGGGCCGCCCGCATATCTTCCCGCAGCATCGCAGCCGTCCGCCTCTGCAACGGAAAGGCCGTATCACCCGGGAACACGCCGCGCAGGTGCTCGGCAAGCGCCGCCGCCGTGCCCGGTCGCATCGGGACCGTATCGGCCTTCCGGTGTTTCGAGTAGGCAGCCGCAACCGTAACCGTCGGGTGTTCGCCCAGGCCGAAGCTCGTTTTTGTCAGGCTCCGAATCTCATTAGCCCGAAGCCCGCTTTCGATTGCCAGACGATACAGCATAGCCCGCTCTGTCCCTGCCATACCGAACCTTAACGGCTGCGTCGATGTAACCTCTAACAAACGACGTATTTCATCGACACTTAACG
>JBDREM010000256.1:0-8604 GCA_043819695.1 Planctomycetota bacterium | reverse complement strand
GTCGTCGGACAAGAATGTCCGCGGCGTCTCGCCTTCGTGTCTCGAGGCCGTCCCGGCCTCGAAAACGACCTCATCGCGGCCAAGATGGCCGCGACACGCGAGGGCAGGATGCCCTCGACACGCACAACGCAAATGGCTCAGACTGTAACCGTTCCAATGTCCGTGTGGTCCCGATCTGCTGAGTGCGCTGTTTCTGTAGCCGCCCGCATTGAGGGCGGCACGGTTTCTGTAGCCGCCCGCCTCGAGGGCGGCACGGTTTCTGTAGCCGCCCGCATCGAGGGCGGCGCTGTTTCTGTAGCCGCCCGCATTGAGGGCGGCCGGGCCGAGGTCAGTGCCCTCGGCTACAGCAGCACGCGGACATTGAAACGGTCACGTGCATCGTTCGTTCTTGCTCGCGCTTCCGTTGCGTCATAGAATGTCGCCATCGGACCGGCCTGTGTGGCCGGCGAACCGCGAGGAGGTGAATGCAATGGCTTCGGGCGCGATCGTGAAGTTCGAGCGCGAGGTTCCGGTTCGCCGCGAGGTGGACGTGTTCGTTGCGGGAGGTGGGTCGGATCGCGCAGAAAGCCCTGGCTCCCGATGCGTGTCCGGCGCTCGGCGTGTGGGAGGTCCAACTCGGCCTGCGTGTATGGGACCGGCTCGTATGGCTCGAGCGTGTCGGTGCCGGCGGAGTCGCCGAACGCGATCGTGTGTGCCGAACGCTCGAGTATCCTTATCGGGGACCGCTCGGCCGAGCCGTCGGTCAGCCGCCGCGTGCTGCCGAGGTATCGGTAGTTATAGCCGTATGAGTTGTTCCGCCCGACCACCCAGCCGTCGGCGGCGGGGCAGGACATCACGTCGCGGCCCAGTTTCGACACGCTATCGAGCTGTTGGCGCCGGCGGCGGCGCTCGCCTCGGACCCGCCGTTCGTGCGCGGGGAAGCAGCCCCACAGGGCGCGGTACATCTCGAGCGCGACCCCGAGCTGCCTGAGGTTGGACGCGCACGAGGCCGATGTGGCCGCGGCCCGGACCTCGCTCACGACGGTCAGCATCAGGCAGGCAAGGAGGGCGATGATCACCATTGAAGGTGATGAGCCCGATGAGCGTCATGCCGAGCGCGGCTGCGCGGAGCGCCGTTCATGGGGATTCCTCTCACACGCCCCCTCCCACTCATAGTGTCGGCCGGGGGACGGAGCAGTTGACGAGGGATACCGCCGGGAACTGCTGGTGGGGAGTCGCTGATAGAAGCTACTCGACCCCGATTTGCAGCTTGGTGAAACCGTGCGATTCGAGGACATCGACAAGGACGCGGCGGTTCTTGGGGGACAAGTCAGCGAAGTCCCGTGTACGCCTCGGGGACTTGGCGACTGGATAGATGCCTTGGCCGTGATCGAAGTGGACGTAGTATGTGGTCCCTCCCGTCTCCAGATGGAACAAGATGTGCCCGCCGCACATGTGCTTTGCACCGGGCTCCTGGTTGGTGTCGTCAATGACCAGAGCTTCGCATATTGCCTTGCACGTTGCCGGGTCTGAGAGCACTTCGACCTTGTGAAGGTCGCCCGACAGCACCCGCTTCTCAACGGCTCTGACCGAGCTAACGTCCTGCCTGATCTTGCGAAGCGAGCGGTTGTGCCGCACGAAGACGTTCGGCCGCACGGCGAAGTAGATGGTTATCCCGGCGCCGAGAGTGGCGCATAGGAGCGCCGCGAGGAGAACTCCGGGATGCCGCCAACGTACGCGCTCTCCGGTCATCGGCAATGCTGCCCCCTCGGTCCGGTCCGACAGTCTTCGCGCGAGACTCACCTTGCCCGCAGATTGTACCACACTCGTCCATCCGATACCAAGACTGAAGAGAGCAGCCATTTGCGTTGTGGCCTTGCGCGGGTGTTCGAGGGACTCGTTCTCGTTCTCGTCGTCGTCCTCGTCGTCGGTCGCGTCGAACACGCCCGCTGCAACGATCCATCGGGCGGGTCGGGGACCCGCCCCTACCGGACGACCACACGCGGCCGCCCCGCATATGAAACCACGCACAACCACGTTCCGACGCCATCGCCCACGACGACCACATTCGCCGCGCGTGTCCGTAGGGGCAGGTCTCCGACCTGCCCTCTTGCCGTTCGCGAAAGCGCACCAACATGTACGCCACATTCAGAATGTGTGGGTTGGCCGTAATGCCCCTGGCCTCCGCCCGGCCGCCGTTCCGGCTACTCCTTCGCCCCGTGCTTCTTGAGGAGCTCCTTGATGTCATCATCTGTGGCAACGGACAGCGGCGTCGTGCCGTACTTGTTCCTGGCGTTGATGTTCGCGCCTTTGGCTATGAGCAGTCCGGGCACGCCCCAGCTGGCCATCCGCGCGGCGCAGTGCAGCGGGGTATTTCCGTCCTGGTCGCTGGTATTGACGTCCGCTCCTTTGGCGATGAGCAACTCCGCCACATCCTTCGTGTGCCCCGAGCTTACCGCGAAGTGCAGCGGCGTCAGGCCGTACTTGTTCCTGGCGTTGATGTTCGCGCCCTTGGCAATAAGCAGCTCGGCGACCTCCTTCCGGCCCATCGATGCGGCCCGGTGCAACGGCGTCTTGCCCAATATGTCTTTGGCTTTGACATCCGCTCCCTTAGCGATCAACAGTTCCGCTGTTTCTCTCGATTTGGCCAAGTGCAGTGGCGTCCAGTCGTTCTTTGTCTTGGCGTTGACGTCTGCTCCCTTAGCGATAAGCAGCGCCGCCACGTCCGTGCAGCCCCACCGTGCTGCGCCGTACAGCGGTGTCTCGCCATCCTTGCCCCTGGCGTTGACTTCCGCACCTTTCGCGATGAGCAGTTTCGCGACCTCCTTCCGGCCCATCGATGCGGCCCGGTGCAACGGCGTCTCCCCGTCCTGGTCTCTAGCCTTGACATCCGCTCCTTTGGCAATGAGCAGTTCCGCAACGCCCTTGTCGCCCATCCATGCGGCCTGATGCAGCGGCGTGTTGCCGCGCTTGTCCCTGGCGTCGACGTCCGCTCCCTTGGCAATGAGCAGTTCCGCGATCTCTTTCGACTCGGCGTTGTAGAGCGGCGTCGCACCGTGTTTGTCCCTGGCTTTGACGTCCGCTCCGTTGACGATGAGCAGCTTAGCCGCCCCCGTGCGGCCCACCCGTGCGGCCCGGTGCAGCGGCGTCTCGCCGTGCTTGTCCCTGGCCTTAACATCCGCACCCTTGGCGATGAGCAACGCCGTGATCTCCTTCGATGCGGCCCAGTGCAGCGGCGTAGAGCCGTGCTCGTTCTTGGCGTCAACATCCGCTCCCTTGACAATAAGCAGCTCCGCCACGCTCTTGTGGCTCGCCAGTTGGCTCGCCAGTGCCGCGTAATGCAGCAGCGTCCAGCCGTACTTGTCCCTGGCGTTCACATCGACGCCCTCATTGAGCAGTGTCTCGACCGCTTTGACGTCGCCCCTTTCCGCAGCTTCGTGGATGGTGATGGAAGAACACCCCGCCAGTGCGAACAGCAAGAGCGCCACCGTGCCGATTAGTTTCTGCCCCATTATCTTTCTCCCGAATAGTCGTTGCCGCTACATATAACTATATCCACATCCCCCCGTTCGCGCAAAGAAATCGGACGGAATTCTGGCTGTCTGGCCGGGCGAGGCCTTTTGGTCTTGACCTAAGCGCCGAACGAACGACTGATTAGGATTAAGATTAGGATTAAGAGTAAGAGCAAGAGCAAGAAAGGAAGAGCAGAAGCCTATCACCACCCGTACCGCTCGTCCAGTCCGGGGAGCTTTTCGGCGGCGTGGTCGTCGTTCGAGTGCTCGCGGCCCCAGCCGTTCCACCAACTGTTGTCGGCGTAGACATCTTCGGGGCTGAGGCCCTCGACGTGGCCGTCGACCATGCAGAAGTTCGCCTTGCCGCCGTGCCGCGGGGCCATGAAGCTGGGCGACTCCAGGTCGGCATATGTGTCGTCCCCCGCAACGTGGAGACTGATGGTTCGCTGCGAGATATACGTGGGATCGAGTGTATAGCCGTGGTTGCCGATGCGAACCTTACGCTCATCGTAGCTCAGGCTCGAGCTCTTCTCGGTGAACGGGATCGGCTCGTAGGGCTCCTGCGTACCCGTGCCGGACGAGTCGCCGAACGCGATCGTGTGGGAGGGGTTGTCTAACCTGGAGACGGGGAAGCATTCATACGTCCCGTCGGAGAGGACGCGGGCGCTGCCGAGGTACTTATAGTTGTAGCCGTAGGAGTTGTTGCGCCCGCAGACCCAGCCGGGGACTTCGGGGCACTGCTGCACGTCTTCGCCCAGGTTGAGCATCTGATGGAGCTGGCGGAACCACCGCATCCGGTTCTTCCCGTCGTTCTCGGGCGTCTCGGGGGTCGAGTCGGCCTTCCATTGGTGTGCGGGAAAGCAGCCCCACACGTTGTGGTAGATGCTCAGTGCGACGCCGAGCTGTTTCAGGTTCGAGATGCACGTGGCCGACCGCGCCATTGCCCGCGCCTCGCCCAAGACCGGCAGCAGCAGGCCGGCCAGAATGGCGATGATGGCAATGACGACCAGAAGTTCGATGATGGTGAAGGCACACTTCATTTGCCGCTTCGTCGAGAGCACTTCCAAGGCTCCATGCAATAGTCGGACGCCAGCCGCCTAACGATAACGGACGAAGGGGAGAAACGGTTCGGCAAAATCGGGGAAAAAACAAGCGAGCGAGCGCGCTACGGATAGCCGCCTGCCTGGCCCACCGGCCAGTCGCCGCGAACGATGCACAGCTTGACGTACTCCCTCAGCTCAGCGGCGAACGTGCGCAGCTTCTCGCGCGGATAAGGCGTCACGTCGTCCATCGCGGGATCGAGGCACTCGCCGGGCTTGAACTGCTGGAGGACATACTTGTCCGCTCCCCGAATCGCCTCGGCAATGTCGCGCAGCTCCTTCAGTCTGTGGAACGCGGGGCAGACGGTCGTGCGGAATTCATACTCGACGCCGGAGCCCATGATGATCTTCGCCGAGCGGCGGATGGCGTCGACGTCGCACTCGCACCCGGCCGCCGCGGAGTATCGCTCGTCCAGCGCCGTCTTGATGTCCATCGAGATCGCGTCGAGCAGGCCGCGTGCGAGCAGGCCCTCGATGACCTCGGGTCGCGTGCCGTTCGTGTCGAGCTTGATCATCGCGCCGTGCGAGCGGAGCTCGTCGATGAGTGCGGGGAGCGTCTCGTGTAGCGTCGGCTCGCCGCCGGAGATGACGACGCCGTCGAGCCAGCCCTTGTGGCGGTCGAGGCAATCGGTCACGGCCGAGACCGGGACGGGCTCGAGCTCTCCGTCGTTCGTGAGCAGATGGGCGGCGTGGCAGAAGGGGCAGCGGAGATTGCACGTCGGCAGGAAGACCTCGCATGCGATCTTCCCCTCCCAGTCGATGAGGGTGTTCTCGATGAATCCGCGGATGGGCGGGAATTGGCGCGGCACGAGCTCCTCCTCGTCTTTCAACAACAGGCATTCCGAACGGATCAATTCTAGGACGAAGTCCGGGCGGTTGCAAGGCCGCCCGCCGGAGCGGGGCTCGGGAACGAGCGCGCTTACAGGCCGAGGAACTGGATGGCGAGCCCGGAGGCGCAGACGATGCCGCCGGCAACGGCGTGCATGTACCGCTCCATCGGCGAGAACAGTCGCCGCATGACGTTCAGGTTCAAGCCGAGCGTGGCGACGAGCACGACGCTCATCATGGTGCCGATGGTGATCGCGCTGAAGACGCTCGCGGCCAGCGCCATGCCCCAGATGCTCTGCTTGGCCGCCGGGTACATCAGGACCGGGATGAGCGGCTCGCACGGCCCGAGCACGAAGATCGTGAACAGCACCCACGGGGTGATGTTCGCCTTGCCGGGCTCGGCGTGCACGTGCGCGTGGCCCTCGGCGTGGACGTGCTCGTGCTCGTGTTCCCCGCCCTCGTCGTGAACGTGCGCGTGAATGTGCGGCCGATTCCGAACGGCGCGGCGCAGGCCCCACGCAAAGTAGACCAGGCCGAACGCGATCAGCGCCCACGCGGCCAGGTCGCCGCGAACGGACTCCAGCGCCTCGAGCCGCCCGACCGCGATCCCGGCGGCGACGCCGATCAGGCCGAGCACGACCGAACTCAGCACGTGGCCGAGCCCGCACAGAAACGTGATGAGCGCCGTCTTGCGGCGCGACCACCCGCGCGCCCGGGACATCATGATGAACGGCAGATAGTGGTCCGGCCCGAACAGCGTGTGGAAGAAGCCGATCGACGCCGCAAGCGCGACCAGGACCCAAAGCTCTTGTGTCATCCGACGCACCTCCGCTCGATCCCGGAAACGGGCGGAATTATAGCATTGCCGTCGCGCCGCCACAAGTAAAGTCGCAAGAGAACAGACACTGCAGCCGCGCGGGTTGAACGGCGATCGGGAGCAAGAGCACGAGTAAGATCAAGAGCAAGAGTGGACGACGGAGGCTGCGCGGGAACCTGACCCTCGGTGCGGACCTCGGTGGCGCCGGGCCGAGCCACGGACACGACGCGGCGCACGCCATCGAGCAGCACGGTCCGGGTGATTGATGAGACGTGTGACGAATTCGCCCGCGCGGCCTACCTGACCTGCGCCCCCTCGTCCGCTATCACGGTTCGGTCCCGCCCGCCCTGCTTCGCGGCGTAGAGCGCCTTGTCGGCCAGCGCGATCAGCTCGCCGTGATTGGCGAGGTCCGGATTATACTCGGCGACGCCCAGGCTGATGGTGATCGAGATTCTCGCCCCGTCGGATTCCATCGTGGAGTTCCTGACCGCCTTCCTGAGGCGTTCGGCGATTTGCTGCGCCTGCTTGAGGGCCGTCTCGGGCAGCAGTACGGCGAACTCCTCGCCGCCGTAGCGGAACGCGCTGTCGCAGTCGCGGATGACGCTCGTCAATAGCTCAGCCCCTTCCCGGAGGATGTGGTCTCCGGCTCGGTGACCGTGGGTGTCGTTCACGTTCTTGAAATGGTCGACGTCGAGCAGTATGAGCGAGAACGGCGTGCCGTATCGGCGCGCCAGGCGGAACATGTCGTCGACCCTGATGTCGAAGTGCCGCCGCGTGAACAGCCCAGTGAGGCCGTCGATGATGGCGCGGTCGTGCAGGCTGGGCGTCTTGACCACGAGCGCCAGGTGCTTCGCAATGTCGGCCAGGATCACCTCGAGCTCGTCGATCTTGCGCTCTTTCTCTTCGTGGGCGCCCTCGAGCGGTATCTCGAACCGCATCACGCCGACCGCGTTCTGGTCGGCCACGAGCGGGACGCAGAATGTCCCGACCGACCCGTCGATAGCCTTGACCAGCGTCTGGTATTCGAGCGCCTGCGCGGCGTCGCCCAGCTCTACCTCTCCGCCCGACAACTCGTCGGCGTAGAGCGTCTCGTCGTCGCGCCGAAGCGCCTTCAGTGCCACGTACCCGTCATCGTCCTTGAGGAAGAGCGCGATCTCCTCGGCGCCCAGCAGCGGCACGAGGACGTCGAACACGCTCTTTGCGATCTCCTTGAGGTCGACGGCGTCGCTAAGGATCCTTGTGACCTCGCGCATCGCGGTCAGCACCTCGAGGTGGGAGTTGAGCTGCTTGCCCTGATCGTGCGCGTTGGCAAGCCGCTCCTCGAGCACCTTCTCGTGCCGCCTGGCCTGGGCGAGCGCGCGTCCGTCGGCCGCTGCAAAGATCGCTTGTGACACGGCCAGCAGACCGACGGCCACGCCGAGCACGAGCGTGACGACGACGTCGGCCGTGAGTTCGCCCGAGCGGAAGATGAGGAAGAAGACGTATATGCAGGCGCTCAGCAATCCGACGACGAACGGGATCCAGTAGAGGCCGAGCGCCCACTTGCTACCGCTTGCTTTCATCAGCCGCCTCCCGTCCCCCCACAGTCAGGTGCCGTCGCAGTTCCCTGAGCGTCTTCTTCCCGATGCCGCGGACCTTGACAAGCTCGTCCACCGTCTTGAACGGGCCGTGACGGCCCCGATGCTCGACGATCTCCTTCGCCCGCTTCTCGCCGATGCCCTGGAGCGCCTGGAACTCCCACCAGGCGGCACTGTTGATGTCAACGCGGTGCCCGGCGATCTTGCCGCCCGGCTCGAGTCGCGGAGGCGGCTTCCCGATGCCCGCCCGCAGCGCGAAATGCACGCCGAGAAGGGCGACGAGCACCACGGCCACGACGGCCAGTGCAAACCGGTCGCCGGGGTTCAGCCAGGGCAGTTTCGGCTTGGGCTTCGCCATGCGCATCCCGACCTGGACGAATCGGCTCAAGAGCAATTATATGATGATATTCCCTCAGCCGTTTTGCAATAAGTATTTCGCCTGACTCATCCCCGGTGGGCGCGTCACAGGATCATCGTCATCCCGCCTTGCGGCGCCATTGCCGGATTGCCCTCTTGCGGCCCCGCTGGGGCCGCCCGGACAAAGTTCGGCCCACCCACCAAAGGTCAGTTCCTGCTCTGGGTGGCCCCGATTGCGTCAGGGCGGCGGGCCGTTGTTCAAGGTTCTTTTCCTTCTCTGACGTTTGTCCTTTGGTAACACTTCAGCTAAGTGAAGTGGTCGGCACACCGTCGTAGCACGGCCTTCCAGGCCGTGGAATCACGGGCAGGATGCCCGTGCTACGAGAGCGGCGCAGCGCCGGCCTACCGAAGCGATTCTGCTTCTTCATTTGGCT
>JBDREM010000255.1:0-21436 GCA_043819695.1 Planctomycetota bacterium | reverse complement strand
GCTCGGCGTCGTCGGCGTGTACGTGCGCATATAGGGCGGGCGGCTCGCCCGGCATGGCGATCTCGACGAAACGGGACCTGGTGGCACATGCTGATGCAGCCGACGCGCTTGACGACGGCGGGCGCGGCGATTCGCCGGACGGCGCGCTCGAACGCCTCGTAGACCTTCATCGTGCCCCCGGCCACGCAGCAGGAGTCGAGCGCGATCCGCACCTCGGCCAGCCGGCGCGGGTTCTCCGACGGCCGCTCGACCGGCTGGTCGAGCACGCCGAGCTCCTTCAGCCGGAGAAAGTCGCGGAGAGCGTCGCCGACCGTGTCCGGCGCCAGATGCCCGTACGTGATGCCGTCGATCTGGAAGACGGGTGCGAGCGTGCAGCAGCCGAGGCAGGCGACCTTCTGCACCGTGAACGTGCCGCCGGGGTCGGTGTCGTCGCCGGCCGGGATGTCGAGCACACGATAGAGCGCGTCGGTCACGCCCTGCGCGCCCTTGACGTGACACGCGGTCCCGTGGCAGACGCTGATGACGTGCTCGCCGCACGGGCGAAGCCGGAACTGCGAGTAGAACGAGGCGACGCCGGCGATGTCGGCCGGTGTGATCTCGGTGATCTCGCAGACGCGGCGCCGCGCCGCCTCGGGCAGGTAGCGGAACCGGCGCTGGATCGCGTGGAGGATCGGGATCGTGTGCTCCGGTTCGCGGCCGATGCCGGCGACGATGCTGTCGACGCAGGCGAGGTCGATTGTCGGTTCAGCGTCGGCCATCGGCGCTCCCAAAGCAGAAGAGGTGCTTCTTGCCGCGGATGTAAATACGGCCGTCGGCGAACGCGGGCGACGTGTCCGAGTCTTCTCCGAGCGGCGCCGTGCCGGCGGGCTTGAACGCGCGGCCCGCCTCGAAGACGTGCATCACGCCCTTCACGTCCATCAGGTACACCTGGCCGCCGGCGATCCCGAGCGACGAGTTGAACGAGCGCTCGAACTCGTGATCCCAGAGAAGCTTCCCGTTCTTTGCATCGAAGCAGGCGACGACCACGCCGGCGACGGTGAAGACAAGCTCGCCGTTGCTCGCCGGGCTGACCGTGTCGGGCAGGTTCTCATCGGACGTCCACACGATCTTCGCGGCGCTGTCCGCCCCCTTGCCCGGACGGATCGCGGCGAGGACGGCTCCCTCCTGCGCGACGAACACGAGCCCGCCGGCGCAGGTCGGCGACGGGCCGATCTCGCCGCTCAGGCACTTGACGCGCCAAAGCTCGGCGCCCGTCTCGGGATCGTACGCGATGACCCACGGGTCGCCGCACGCGACGAGCTGTGTTTGCCCGGCCACTTCAATCACGATGGGCGAAGACCAGGACGTCGGCACGGGCCGCTCGGCCCGCCACGTGATCTCGCCCGAGGCGCCGTCGAAGGCAATGATGGCCGACTTCGTCGGCGTCTCGGGCTCGAGCGGCGGGCCCTGATCGAGCTGGACGATTAGCGTGCCGCGCCAGGTGGTGAGCGACGACGCGTGGCCGTAGTGGTTGTCGAGTTCGCCGAGGTTCTTCGCCCACAGGCGGCGGCCGTCGAGGTCGAACGCTGCGAGGTCGCCGTTCGCGAAGATCGCATAGACGCGCCGCCCGTCGGTCGCCGTCGTCGGCGCGGCGTAGCCCGTTGCTTCCATTACCTTCGGCGGCTTGAGCGGCGAGCCGGGGATGCCCTCGACCGGCGAGCGCCAGAGCAAGTCGCCTGAGTTCGCGTCGAAGCAGTAGACCTCGCGCCGCGTCTTCGAGGCACCGGACAGGAACACGCGGCCGCCCCAGACGACGGGCGAGTTCTGCCCGGGCAGCGGCACGGCCGTCTTCCACAATACGCCCTCACCGGTCGTACCGTTCCACTGCGTTGGGATGTTCGTGTAGGCCGACACGCCGCGCCCGCCGGGCCCGCGGAACCGCGGCCACTGCTTCGCGGGGTCGAGCTCGGGGCGCTCGACCACCTTGCCGGGGCCGGCCGTTTGTTCGGGCGGCGGAGACGTGCTCAGCGCGCCCGACACCCCCGCCGCCGCGAGAATCAACGCCGCCGCCGCGACCGACCATCGCGCCAGCATCGCCCCGGCCTTCTGCTCGCCGCGCGGAGCATGCCCTTCCGGCGGCGCCGGAAGCTGCTTCTTGAACGCAACGGCGACGCGGAGCGCCACGACGAAAACGATGAGCCCGCCGAGCAGAAGATATGCCCCGTCGAGCAGGAACTCCGTGTTGCGCGTGTTCTGGCCGCGGAGTTCGAGATCGAGCGACCGCAGTTTCGTCTTGAGCGCCTCGTCGGTCCGGGCCGCCGAGAACTGCTCGCGCAGCTTCGCCATCCCGGCGTTGTAGATCGGATCGAGCCTCTGGCTTTGGGCCCACTTGACGGCGAGCAGCGCGGCGACGACCAGGCAGAAGGCGCCCGCGACGGCGGCCGTCCGCGCCGCCGCTCGGTACCACGCCGGGCCGCAGCTTCGGATCTTCTGCTCGATGAGGTCTTCTTTGCTCACGTGGTCTCCGCCGCGTCGTCCGGTGTGGCCGTTGTTCCTTCTCCCCGCAGGGTTTTCCGGCGCAGGTGCTCGCGCGGACAGTGGGCGAAGCAGCGGCCGCAGGCGACGCACTGGCCCGCGTCGGCCTCGTAGTCAGTACGCCTGCGCCGCACGGACAGCGCGACGAGCTTCGCGCCGACGACGAGGCCGACCCACCCGCCGAAGAGCGCTCCGCCAAGTTCGAACCGCTTCAGCACAACGGCTTCTTCCTCGTACAACTGCTCCGGCGTTCTGGCCGTGCGCAGAAACGCCTGTGTTCTCGTCTCCAGCTTTTCCTCCGGGCCGGAGAGCTCCGTCTCCTCCGCCCCGACTGTCCTGGCCTGGGCGACGGCGGGGTGCGCCCCGGCGAACCAGCCGCTCGACAGGCTGCCGAGCCAGACGCCGAGCAAGACGAGCAGCGGGAGAGCGAGGATCAACAGGCCGAGCCGGGCCTTGCCCTCGGCCCGGGCGCCCTCCGCATCGGGCGTCGGCTTCCGGATCGCGCCGAACGGACACGCGTCCTCGCACAGCCGGCATCGGACGCACTCATCCGGGGTGATAGTCGCCCGCCGCCACGAGACCTTCGACGCGAGCCTCAGCAGGACGCCGTAGGGGCAGAAGTAGCGGCAGTACGGCCTGCCGACGAAGATTGCGACGATGATGAAACACGCGCCGAGCACCAGCATCTCGATGTTGCCGCGCAGGCGGAAGAAGCTCACGAACGGGTCGTAGCGGCAGATGACGTAGCCGGCGCCGGTCGCGGCGAAGAGAACCGCCAGGCCGAGGTACACGTAGGCGAAGAGCTGGAGCGCGTGCTCGAGCCAGCCGGGGACCTTCATCGGCCGCAGGAGTACGACGTCCTGCATTGCGCCCAGCGGGCAGACCGCCGAACAGAAGACCCGCCCGAAGAAGAGCGCGGCGACGAGCGGCAGGGCAAAAAAGAGCAGCACGGCGGCCGGCAAGGCGAAGCGGCTGTCGAACGCCGCTTCGGCGACGTGCTGTATGGCGCCGATGGGGCAGACGCATCCGCCGCGGTAGAAGCCGAAGTAGGCGAGCGAGGCGAGCATCAGGACGACGATGCCCGTCCGCGAGCGTTTCTTGAGCGCAAGGTACGCGGCCGCGGCGAGCGCCGCGATCAGCGCGGCGGCGTCGATGTACTCCCGGGCGACGGCGCGGCCGGCCGGATAGTCCGTCGTCGGCGCGATGTACGTCTCCGGCAGTGCGGGCCGCGGGAAGCGCTGCGCGGGCGACCAGAGGTCCTTGTCGACGTCGCGCCGCGGGAAGAACTGCGCGGCGAACACGGCCAGCCCGACGGCGGCCGCGACGAGAGCGATGGTCAGGAGAACTCGGTTTCTGCTCAAGTGGCCTCGTCCTTCGCTTTCGTCTTGATCTTCGGCTTGATGTACGGATCACTGGCGGGCAGGCGCACGAACGCGCCCGACGGGCACGCCTCGGCGATCGAGCATTGGCTGCAGTTGACGCAGCGGTCGTGCCGGACCTGGAGGTAGAGCGAGCCGTTGCCGCTGGTCCGGCAGCCCTTTGCGCACCGGCCGCAGGCGATGCACGTCTCTTCGTCGACGGTGTACTCGTGGAACTGGCCCTCGACGTGCTTGCGCTTCAGGGCGCCGACCGGGCAGAGCTCGTTCTCGGCGCCGGGCGTGTACGCGCCGGGCTTCCCGACGAAGTAGCCGAAGCACGGCAGGCAGTACCCGCAGATTTTGATGGCGTGGACGCACTTCACGGCCGAGGGCTTGAGGACGCAGTAGTCGGCGCAGTTGCCGCACTGGACGCATTTGCTCGGGTTGATCTGCCAGACCGTGTCGTCGCCGCTGGCGCGTGCGCCGAGGAAGGCGGCTCCGCCGCCGAGCACGACGAGCGCCGTTATCTGGCCGCCGGCCTTCAGCAGATCGCGTCGAGTGAGCTCTGACTTGTCTTCCGCCATCTCATTCCTCGGGCAAAGTTGTCCGCGTGGTTACGATTTCGGCGCGCGCTCGTGCCCGCAGCCGGGCGACTCATACTCGCTCAGCGGGCAATCGCAGCACTTCGAGCAGGTGCGGCAGTTCGCGTCGTTGATGCACGCGAGCTTTTGCCGGCCGTCTCTGCGCCTCGACATCAGGCCCAGCGTGCCGCCGACGAGCCCGCCGAGCGTCGCCCAGCGGAGCAGTGCGCAGACAAAGTCGCGGCGGCCCTTCGTGCGTTCGGTCTTCTCGCTCATTGTTCCGTTCTCTTCTTCCTCACGAAAATGCGCACGGTATTTGATGACGGGTCGAGCGCCAGGATGCGGCCGCGGCCGTCGGCGGCGAGGTCGAGCGTCTTGCCCTTCGTGCAGTCCGCCGTCGGGCACCTCAGGGGGAGGAACAACTCCGGCCCGGCGACGACGCTCCTGAGCTTGCCGGGCTTCGTGTGGACCTTCACGCGCGGCAGGCCCTTCTCGCTTGTGACGACGGCCCCGTCGCCGAGCACGGCGAGCTGCACCGGATTGCAACAGCCTTGAAAGCCGTCCATCTCGGGCCCGCCTTTGCCCCAGTGACCGAGCGGGTCGCCATCGAGCGTGTACATCTCGACGCGCAGTCGGCCGGGATTGGACACGCGGAGCAGGTCGTCGTCGCCGACGGCGACGTCGAGATACGGGCTGGGCAAGACGAACCCGTCGATGTTCCGCCGCGGGTCCTTCTCGCCGATCCGCCCGACGAGCTTGCCCGATGTGTCGTAGCGCAGCACGACGAAGTTGCCGGCGTCCCCGACTAAGACGTTCTCCTCCGAGACGGCGACGGACGCGAAGATCGCATCCTTGCCCGCGCTCGGCCAGGCCGGCTTGCGGGCGCCATCGGCTTCGTACACCACAACGTGGTCGAGCATCCCGACGTACAGCGTGCCGTTCTTTGCGACGGCCAGGCACCGCGGCTCGGCCGGCATCTTGATCGTCGAGAGCGCCTTGCCGGCGGCGTCGAACACCCGGACGGCGCTGTCGCCTGCGACATAGATTCGGTCATGGGGGCCGACTGCGATCCCGCGGACCGCGGCGAGGCCCGTGTTGATCGCGGCGGCCTCACGATAATGGACCAGTGCCGGGTCGGTCGGCGCGAACTCGTCCATGTCGGCCGTGGGCAGCCTCTCGGGGCCGCGATAGTCGAGCGTGACGGCGACGTAGACTCCGGCGGCCGCGGCGAGCGCCACGACGAGCCCGATCAGCGTGGGCGCGGTTCTCGACGTCGACACGGTCATTTCCTCCTCACGTCGAGGCAGATCATCCGCTTCATGTCGCGTAGTATAAGCCGGCCGGCGGCGATGGCCATCGGCGCCCAGGCCTCCTTGTCGTCGGCGGGCAGGACCTTCGCCTCGGCGAGCTGGCGATAGGCCGACGGCGTCGCCTCGACGAGTGTCAGCACGCCGACGTCGTTCATCACGTAGAGCAGTCCGTTCGCGATCAGGTACGGCCCGCGGCCGAATTTCTTCTGCCGCCCGCTCGACCAGACGCGATTCCCGGAGAGGTCGAGGCACGCGAGCTGCCCCTTGCCGCCGACGCCGTAGATGTGGCCCCGGTAGAGAATCGGCGTGTGCTGCTCCGCGCCGAACACGTGCTGCGGCAGATTGAAAAGCGTCTTCGCGGCAATCTTGCCGTCTTTGTCCTCGAACCGGATCATGCGGCTGCCGGCGCCGTAGCCTGCGGTGAGGAAGACGCGGCCGTCGCCGATGACGAGTGGAGACGGGACGTTGGCCGGCATCGCGAGCCAAGTGTCGTCTTCCCAGAGGATACGGCCGTCATCGGCCGAGACGGCGACGATCCCGCCGCTCGCGCAGTACAGGTATAGCCGCCGGCCGTTGAGCGTGAGCGGCATGACCGATGAATGGGTCATCTTCCAGCCGCGCGGGTTCGGCGTTCGCCAGACAATGTCGCCCGTCTCACAATCGACGGCCATCATCAGGACGTCGGGGCCGCCGACGGCGATGACGGCCCGGGCCTCGTCGATCAGCGGACATTGGCCGGCGTACCAGGGCGGGACGTCGGCCTTGAACTCGTGCGGCAGGTCGAACGCCCACTTGAGCGCGCCCGTCTTCGCGTCGGCGCAGATCACGTGGCACATCGGGCCGAAGCCGACGGCCCATTTCTCCGTGACCGCGGGCACGGTTCGCGACATGCCGTAGTTCCACTTCACGTCGACGGGATGTGAGAGCCGCCAAATCTCGTTGCCGTTCTCGAGCGACAGGCACCGGAGCGTGTCGCGGAGCCTGGCCTCGTCGTAGTCCATGACGTAGACGCGGCCGTCGAGGACCGCGGCCGCGGCATATCCGTCGCCGACCTCGGCCGCCCAGAGCTTCGCGGGACCGTCTTTGCCCCAGCTCAGGGCGAGCGGCGGCTCGTTCGGCGCGACGGCGTCGAAGTTGCGCCCGCGGAAACGCGGCCACGATCCGGGCGGACCGGCGGGGACGACGCCGGACCTCGCCACAACGCAGGTTTTCGATATGGGCTCGTAGGGCTTTTCGGCCCGGCCGGCCTTCTCGGCGGGCGGAATGCGTTCCTGAAGCCCCTGGACCTCGCCGGTCTTGAGCCAGAAGATGAGGGAGAGCGCGCACAGGAGTGTGGCGGTGGCCGGGATCACGTTGTCGACAGTCAAGTCCAGCACCTTTCCAGTCATGCTCGCGCCGCATTATATCATGCCGCGAGCGGCGCTGCACAAGAAACGCACGCGACGGCCTCGACCCGCGCCGGCAAAACATGCACAGAAGCCGGCCAAAACGGACGGGTCGGCGCCGGACGCCGCCGCACCCGCATTGCATACTGTTACCGGTCCGGGCGGACCCGGCCGGCCGACGGGGCCGCCGAGGAACGTCCGACATCTGGCAGAGGAGCGCGTTGTTATGAAGTAGGAACCCAATTGGGAAGCGCTGAAGCGGTACGGCGTGCCCGACTGGTTTGTAGACGCCAAGTTCGGGATCTTCATCCACTGGGGCGTGTACTCGGCGGCCGAGCTCGGCGAATGGTACGCCCGCCAGATGTACATCGAGGGCGACGGCGTCTACGAGCACCACTGCAAGACCTACGGCCATCCGTCCGAGTTCGGTTACAAGGACTTCATCCCGACTGTGGAACTCGACACACCACAAGTGGAACGCCGTGAACATGGGGCCGAAGAAGGAAATCACCGGGATGTGGCGCGACGCCGCTCTGAAGCACGGGTTGCGCTTCGGCGTCACGTCGCACCTCTCGCGCTCGTATAGCTGGTTCAACGTCAACAAAGGCGCCGACAGCGGCGGGCCGTTCAAGGGCGTGCCCTGCGACGGGAACGACCCCGCCTATGCTGACTTCTATCACGAGAAGCACGGCGACACCGACCTCCGCCAGCCGCTGAACCCGCCCGAACACTGGCGCCGCGAATGGGCCGCCCGCGTCAAGGACCTCATCGACAACTACGAGCCGGACCACCTCTGCTTCGACGGCGCCATCCCATTCCGGGGCGACGACCAGGCGCGGACGGGCATGGAGGTGATCGCGTTGGCGTGGCCCGGTGACGGCGAAAGCTTGGCCGTTCCGTCGTTGGGCGCGGCGGCCGGCGCCGGCAAGGTTGCCGGCGTCGCGCTCCTCGGCCACGGCGGCAAGTTCGAATGGGAGCAGGCCGCCGACGCGCTCGACGTCGTCCTCCCCGCCGAACCGCCCTGCGAGCATGCCCACGCGTTCAAGGTCGAGCTCGCCAGATAGCGGCCACTACGGAGCGTGGCCCCTCCGGGGCGCACGCCGCTATCGCGTTCTCCATCGCGTCCGGGAGGGACGCGCGCCGTCGCGTCCGGAGCGGCGCAGGCGAATAATAAGCTTGCCGCGCGCCAAACGTTACCCCTATAATAAAGCAGGGGTCTACTCATGAGCACGAGCAATGCCGGATCGACTGCATTCGAGCGACTCAAGCGGATCAGCAGCCGCTACAGGGCCGGTGCATCGGCCGCCGAGTTCTTCGTCCGGCTTGTCCGGCTGAGCGCGCCGGCGCTCGTCGCAGCCCTCACGCTGATTTTCCTGTCCAAGTTGTTGTGGCCGCGTCTCTTCAGCGTCATCTACGTCGTGCCGGCATGGCTCGCCGGCGTCTCCCTCTATTTGTACGTGACGCGGCGGCGATGGTGTATGCTGAGCTGGAAGGCGAACGCCGCGACCGATCTTCGCAGCGGGAACCGGGGCGTCTACATGGCGCTCCAGGAAGCGCACGGAGAAGATTGGGCGCCGGACCTCGCCGAGGACGATGTTCGGATCAAGGGCCGCTTCCCGGCGCCGGCGGCCGCGACCGCGGCCGCTCTGCTGACCGCGCTCGTCGTTGTCGCTCTCCTGCCTGACCTGCGACCGCCGACCAGGAAGCGCGGCGGCGCGGCAACGCCGGTCAAGAAGATGGCCGAGCTGGTGCGCATCCTCGATACCGACAAGCTCGCCGACCCGGAGTACGTGGAGAAGACGAAGGACCTGATCAAGGAGCTTCAAGAGAAGGAAGAGCAGAGCGGCAAGATGGACTCGGAGGACTGGCAGGCGCTCGACCAGTGCAAGGAGGAGCTGAAGCGTCAGACACTGGATTCGTTCCGCCGGTTCGAGAGCGACCAGGAGCTTGCGAAGGAGCTCTCGGAGAAGCTTCAAAAGAAAATGACGATGGACGAGCGCGAGCAACTGGCCGAGATGCTGAAGAACAAAGGAGCCGAAGGGCTCAAGAACCTGCTCAAGGAGAAGCTCGATCAGCAAGGGCTGTCGGACGAGCAGCTCGAGGCGCTTGCGAACGCGGCGGAGCAGATGTCGCCCGAAATGTTCCAGAAGCTGATGGACAAGTTGCAGGAATGCGAGTCGCCCGGGGCGGCATTCTCCGACGCCGAGATGAAGTGCCTGTCGGCGGTGCTGGAAGCGATGCAGGGGGAGCTGGCAGGAGCGGGCGAGAAGTGCGCCGGCATCCTCCTCGAGGCCGGGCTGACCCCGGACGAGCTGGCCGCGATCTGCGCCGCGGTCGCCGGCGGCGCGCCCGGCAAGGGCGGCATAACGCGCGGGCCCGGGCCGGCGCCTCTTGAATACATCAACAAGACCGACGAGAACCTCGGGAAGTTTCAGGCCAAGACGTTTCGCGGCCGGCAGGGCGATCCGACCGTCGACCTGGGCCACATCATAACGGCGCCCGACGAGTCGGACGTCGAGCCGGGGCAGGTCGTGCCGGGCGGGCCGATGAGACGCTTCGGGCCCGGCAACGAGCGGCTCACGTGGAACGCGCGCCTGCTGCCGCGCCACAACGACGTCCTGAAGCGCTACTTCAAGAGCCAGGACTAAGTGGATAACGGGAAGGAGGATGCGGCGTGGAGGAGAAAGCCCAGTTGCTGCCCAAGGAGCAGGTCGAGCGCGCGGCCGAGAAGTGCCGCCTCGTGATGGACGCCGTAAATGCCGTCATCCTCGGCAAGCCCGAACTGGTCCGGATGGCGTTCGCGACGATCCTCGCCGGCGGGCACGCCCTGCTCGAGGGGCTCCCCGGCCTCGGCAAGACCGTCCTGGTCAAATCCTTTGCGAAGGCGCTCGGCGTCGACTACCGCCGAATTCAGTTCACACCCGACCTGCTGCCGTCCGACATCACCGGCAGCTACGTCCTCGAGGAGAAGGACGGCGCCCGGCAGATGAGGTTCTATCCGGGCCCCGTCTTCACCAATCTGCTGCTCGCCGACGAGATCAACCGCGCCAGCCCGAAGACGCAATCGGCGCTCCTCGAGGCAATGAGCGAGTATCAGGTCACGCAGCTCGGCAAGACTATGCCGCTCGAGGCGCCGTTCTGCGTGCTCGCGACACAGAACCCGATCGAGCTCGAGGGCACGTACCCGCTGCCGGAGGCGCAGCTCGACCGCTTCGCCGTCAAGCTCGACGTCACCGGCGCCGGCCGGGACGTGCTCAAGACGATCATCACGGAGCGCAAGGACGGGCGGCCGAAGGAGCCGGCCCCGATCATGACGCTCGAAGAACTGCGCGCGCTCCAGCAGCTCGTCGCTGATATCTTCCTGCCCGAGGCGATCGCCGAGCACATCTCGGCGCTCGTCGCGATGACGCACGCCGACGACGCCGACGCGCCCGACGAAGTCCGGGCCGGGGTCAGGTTCGGCGCATCACCGCGCGGCGCGATCTGGCTCGCGCTGATCGCAAAGGCGGCGGCCCTCATCGACGGCCGGCCGGGCGTCGGGTTCGAGGACGTCCGCGCGGCCGCGCCGGCCGTGCTCGGCCACCGTGTCATTCTTCATCACGCCGCCCGCCTCGACGGCAAGACCGGGCGGGGAATGGTCGCACAGCTTGTGGACCTGAGCGAGGGGAGAATAGTCAAGACATGAGGACCGCGTGTTCGATCGCTCTCTGCGCGCTGATCGCCGTCTGCGCCGGGCGCGCGTCGGCAGCAGCTTCAGGGATTGACAAGACCCTCTCCTGCCGCGTCCGCGTCGGGCTCGGCGCCAACGTTCGCTTCGGCAACATGCTGCCGGTCTTTTTCGAGTTCGAGAACGCCGGCGAGCCGCGGACCATCCAGGTGCGGACCACGGGCGCGTCGCAAATATCCGCCGTGTTCAGCGTCCCGAAGGGCGGCGGCATCCGGCGATGCCTCTACGTCCCCGTCCACACCGACATCCGTTACTACGGCCCGGAGTCCGTCGCATTCAGCGATGCAGGCAGCGGGCGCGTCCTGCGGCGCATGGACATATCCGGACAAACGCGTTCGATAAACGTTCATGGCGGGTCGAGCGGACACACATCCACCGGCCCCACGCTCATAGGCTTGTCGATAGCCCGCTCGACCGCTCTCACCATCAACAGCGACATGCTCACCCCGTTCGCGTTCGACGTGAGCCACGTGCTGGCCGGCGCCGGGCTGCCGGACAGTTGGCTCGGGTACTCGGGCATCGACGTGGTCGTGGTGGAGCACGACGCCTGGGCGGAGCCCGAGTTCAACAAGAAGCCCCTCATCGACTGGATGGCGATGGGCGGCATCTGCATGATGGTCGACGCGCCGCCCGATGCGAGAACGGACCTCGCGAAGCAGCTTGCCGCGGAGGCCGCCTTTCTCGATGCGCCCGGCGGGCCCGCGGACGACAAGGACAGCGCAGCCGAGAAGCGGCAGCCGAAGACGTACTTCGTCGGCATGGGCGGGCTCACGTTTGTCGACACGAAGTTCCTCTCAACCCCCCACAAGAATGTGCTGGCCGGCCTCGGGCTTCGGGCCGCGGCGGACAGCCGGCTCACTGAAGCCACCCGGCAGGCGTATCCGCGCGTCCAGGGGGTCGACAGCCCGCCGTTCTGGTCGGTCCTCGTGGCGTTGGTGGTCTTCGCGGCGCTCGTCGGCCCGCTGGGCTGGTGGTACCTCATAAAAAAGAAAGGCCGCCTGCTCCTCTACTACGCGGCCGCGCCCGCGGCAAGCTTCTGCGCCATCGTGCTGACGATCACCGCGGCAATGTTCAACGAGGGGTTCACGCCGTACGTGAACTGCGTCGCCGTGCGCTTCATCGACCAGCGGGTGAAGAAGAGGATCGACCTCTCGCAGTTCGGCGTCTATGTGCCGTTCGGGTTCGGCACTTCACTGACGGGCGCCGCGACGGAACTGCCGCATTTCCTCGGCGCCGGCGAGGACGAAGACCGCGACGGCCCGTTGACCCTCGTCTCGAGACCGTCCGGCCGCGGCCGAGAATACGAAGGCGTGCTGCCGCCGCGGACGCAGGTGTGGTTCGGGCGCGAGCTCATCACACTCGAGCGCCGCAGGTTGGTCGTCTGGGAGGACGGCGGGACGCTGTTCGCCGAGAACCACCTCGGCTGCTCGCTGAAGGCCCTCGTGGTCAGCCACAAGGGCAAGTTCGCCTATTTCGACCGCTTGAGTGAAGGGGCGAAGGGGTCGGCTCCGCTCGTCGGCGAAACGGCGATTCGGACCCGCCGCGCGGCCAACGAATCCGCCGTCGACAACGTTATTCGATGTCTCGTCCCCAGAAAATCGCGCGATCTGGCGCTCGACCGCTGGCGGCGGATGTTCGAGAACGGCAACGCTTACGCGGCGCAAGCGGAGGGCCTCACGAACGAGCACGTCTGGCTCAGCTCGTTCAAGGACCAGGGCACGCAGTGTGCGATCTTCGGGGTCTACTGATGGAACTGAGGGTCGACAGCCTGACGAAAGTCTTCGGCACGCTCCGGGCCGTCGATTCGCTCTCGTTCACCCTCGGCCAGGGCGAGGTCTGCGGCTTCATCGGGCCCAACGGCGCCGGCAAGACGACGACCCTCCGAATGCTCGCGACAATCGAACAGCCCGACGGCGGCGACGCGTGGCTCGACGGCCACTCCATGATCAACGACGCCGACATCGTGCGCCCCATGATCGGCTTCATGCCCGACTTCTTCGGCTCCTATCCCGACATGCTCGTCAGCGAGTACCTCGACTTCTTCGCCCGCGCCTACGGCCTCAAGGGCGGCGGGCGCCGCCGGAGGATCGCGGACCTCGTCGACTTCGTCGAGCTCGGCCCGCTCCTCGCCAAGAAGGTGGCCGACCTCTCGAAGGGCATGCGGCAGCGCATCAGCCTCGCACGCGCGCTCGTCCACGACCCCGACCTCCTGCTCCTCGACGAACCGGCCGCGGGCCTCGATCCGCAGGCGCGGCGCGACCTGCGCGAGCTCCTGCGCGTGCTCGCCGCCGAAAGCAAGTCCATCTTCATCAGCTCGCACATCCTCTCCGAACTCGAGGGGCTCATCGACAAGGTCGTCATCATCGACAACGGCAAGCTCGCCTACTCCGGCGCGCCCGACGCCGCTGCACACGAGGACGCCGGCGATTTCACGCTCACGATCAAGATACTGGGAGACCTCGAAGACTGCGCGAGGCTCCTGCTCGAGACCCCGGCCGTCCGCCAGGTCCACGGGGTCGCCCCCGACGTCCTGCGCATCGAGATGAGCGGCGGCAAGGAGGCGATCGCAGGACTCGTCGAGAAGCTCGTCGCACACAAGCACGTGCCCTATCACGTCATGACCGACGGCAAGGGGCTCGAGAAGGTCTTCCTGAAAGTGACCGGAAACAACCACGATGCTGTCTGAAGCCACGCGGGACAAGCTCGACGGGCTGGTCAATCCTCTCCTGGTGAAGGAGATGTACCAGTCGCTTCACAACAAGAAATTCCTTACCGCGCTGTGGCTGATGCTCGGGTGCTCGCTCGTGGCGTACGTCACCATTTTCGCGGCCTCGAGGGGCAAGGCGTGCGGCGACGACATGTTCGCCGTGTTCTCAATCTTCATGTACATCGGCTGCGTTTTCGTCCTGCCATACCTTGCCTTCTCCAACCTGAGCGAGGAGGTGAAGAGCGGCACGCTCGAACTCGTTCACATCACAAGAATGAGCTCGCGGAAGCACGTGCGGGGCCGGCTGCTCGCGTCGCTCGTCAAGATCGGACTGGTCTTCTCGATGATCGGCCCGTTCGCCGTCGCAGCGTTCCTGTTCAAGGGCATCGGCGTCGCGCCGATCATCATCATACTTATTCTTGCGCTGCTGTTCTCCGTGTTCGCCTGCACCGTCGGCATCTTCTTCGCGGCGCTGACCTCGCAGAAGCAGATGCGAAGCATCGCAAAGGGGCTGTTTGTGCTGTTGCTGGTCTGGGCCCTCTTCCTGCCGTTCAGTGTCGCCGGTGAGTTCTACTTCTTCAGGGAAATCTTCGGCTCCGGCGGAACGCCGGCAGGCTGGCTTGCCGAAGCGCTTGCGGTGCTCGGCGCCTCTGCCGCGATCACGCTCCTATGGGTCTGGTTCCTTTGCGCGGCGTCTGCCAATATCCTCACGTTCGAGGCCGACAAGTGTTCGGCCAGGACGAAGTTCATACTGCTCGCCATTATCGGAGCACACTGTGCGGCCTTCTCGACGCCCGTGCTCTTCGGCGAGCGCATCCACACTGAATTGATCATGGCCTTCGCCCTGACCGCCGCGATCCCGCTCATGGTGTGCGGCTCCTTCTGGCTCACCGGCCCGAGCCGCGTCGCTTACCGGTTTCAGAAGAAGTTCAAGAAGCGCGATCCGACGTACCAGGCGTGGCTGTTCCCGTTCATGGACGGCGCCGGCTCTTCGGCTCTCTACCTGTTCGTCGCCTTCGGTCTCATTTTTGCCGGGACGCTGTTCATGCTCTTGCTGCCCGGAGGAGACTTTGACGACGAAATGCTGTTCCCGGTCGTCATCTGCATCGTGTATCCGCTGTTCTTCTCGGCCGTCTCGCGCGGCATCGTTCGCCTGCTGCCCAAGAGGCTCCGCACCATAAAGATTCTCAGGGGCGTTTTTCTCGGCCTGATCGCCGTGAACCTCATCGTGCCAATCATCCTCTTGGCCGCCCTCGATTTCAGCAGGCCGCCCAAACCTTCGCCCCTCACCGGCCCGTTCCCGCTGATCCACTTGATGAGCCTCGACCGAGCTCCATCCGGCTACGGCCTGCTGAGGTTGTTCCTTGACCTGGCCGTGCCCGCGCTCATCGGCGTCACCGTCCATCTCGTCGTCATGGCTCGGCATTTCGGGAGGTACATGGGTGGCAAGTACGACTGAGCCGGCCCCGGCCGGCACACAGCCCGCGGCCGCAGCACAGATCCTCGAGCTCGCGCACGTCTACCGGATCAACCTCGATGCGACGTCGTCGGCCGGCACGATCGGCCTGAAGGAGGGCCGCGAGACCGGCTCGTCCGTCGAGATTCAGGACTTCAGGGACTACGTGCCCGGTGACGACCCCCGCCGGATCGACTGGCTCGCATACGGGCGGACCGACCGGCTCGTCGTCCGCCTGTTTCGCGAAGAGGTCAGCCCGTTCTTCGACGTGATCGTCGACACGTCGGCCTCGATGGGCATTGCCGACGGCCGCAAGCGGGCGCTCTGCACCGAACTCTCCCACTGGCTGTACCATTCCGCGAAGGTCCAGGCCGTGCCGGTGCGGGTCTTCGCCGCCGGAGTCGAGCTGAGCCGGCTCGACGGCCCGGAGCAGGTCGCCTTCGGCGAATCGGAGTCGATCCTGTTCGTGTCGCCGGCGCGCGCGGCCGCCGCGCTCAGAAGGGCGTCCGTCAGGCTCCTGCTCACCGACTTCATGGCCCCGGCCGACCCGGCGGCCGTGCTCCGGGCGCTGTCCGCGGGATGCGGCACGCTCATCGTCGTCCACGTGCTCGGCCCGTGGGAGTCCGACCCGAAGCTCGAAGGCCCAGCCGTCCTCGACGGCGTCGAGACCGGCCGCCGCATCGACCTCAACCTCGACGGCCGGACCGTCGAGAGCTATCGCTCGAGGCTGAGGGCGCTGCTCGGCGTCATCCGCGACGAGATGTTCAGGTGCGGCGGCATCTATATCGGCCTCGTCGCCGACCGAACGCTCGAAGATGTCCTCAAGAACGATTTCCTGCCCGCCGGCCTGGTCGAGACGCGCTCATGATGTACTTCCTTTATCCATGGGGGCTTATCTCGCTCGCCTCGCTCGGCGGCGTGCTCTTCCTCTACTTCTATGTCTTCCGCGGCAAGCGGATCGAGGTGTCCGCCCTCTTCCTCTGGGGCTCGGGGCAGAGCCTGCGGACCGAAGGGCAGAAGCGGCGGCGCCCGCCGGTCACCTGGCCGCTGATCCTCGAGCTGCTCGCCGCGCTGCTACTCTCGCTGCTCGTCGCCGGGCTCGGCTACAGCCGCGTCGCCGAGCGCCAACACCTCGCCGTCGTGCTCGACTCGAGTGCGTCGATGAACGCCGCCGAAGGCCGGGTCTCGTTCCGCGAGCGGGCGAAGGAGAAGCTGCTCGAGATCTACCGCCTCCTCGGCAAGGAAGGCCGGATCAGCCTGATTCGGAGCGGCGGCGGCGTCGAACTGATCGGCGGCCGGCCGCTCGCGCAAAACGACGCGGAAGCTCTCCTGCGCGATTGGCAGCCGTCGGACCCGCCCCATTCGTTCCGGCCCGCCATCGAGCTTGCGCGGTCGCTCGTCAAGGAGAAGGACAAGGTTGTGCTGCTGACGGACGGCGCCGGCGGCGCGGCCGCGGGCAGCCGGGCGAACGTCGTCACGCTCGGCATCGGGCAGCCCGTCGAGAACACCGGCTGGGTCGCCGCGCACTGGACAGGAAAGTCGAAGCTCTTCGCGCTCGTGAAGCATTTCGGCAAGAGCAAGCCGAAGAAGACGGTCACGCTCGCCGGCGGCGGCCGGAAGCTCGGCAGTGCGGCGGCCGACTTCGCGCGGCGCGACGCGCTCCCGCTCGTCTTCAACATACCCGAAGACGTGTCGTCGGTCTCGCTCGAGCTGCCGGCCGACGGCCTCGGCAACGACAACGTGCTGAGGATCACCCGCCCGCAGCGGCTCGCGCTTCCCACAAAGCTCGACGTGAAGCATCCCGTGCTCGAGAGCTACCTGCGCAAGGCGCTCGCCGCCACGGGCAAGGTCGAGCTGATCGATCCGGCGTGGCTGGCGCTGAGCTTCACCCGGCTCGACGGGCCGCGGCCCGCCGCGCCGGCCGGGCACTTCGACGTACGCTTCCACATCGGCCCGAAGGACAAGGCGAGCCCGTTCGTCGGGCCGTACTTCATCAACCACCTCGCCGCCGCGGGCGGGCTGATCCGCGGCGTCGACCTCCACGGCGTGATCTGGGCGGCCGACCCGGCGTTCAAGCCGGCCGACGCCGACGCCGAGGTGCTCGTCTCCGTCGGCGACGTCCCCCTCCTCGTGATGGCCGGCGGCGCCGCCGTCGCGGAGCAGCGGCTGATCGTGAACATCGTGCCCGCGCGCTCGTCGCTATTCCGGGCGCCCGCGTGGCCCGTCCTCGTCTCCAACATCGTCGATTACGTCCACGAGCGAAGCCCGGGGCTAAAGAGATTCTCGTTCCGCCTCGGTGAGGGGCTCTCGTTCCGCAGGCCGAGCGCCTGGGAGGGGAACGTCACGGTCGAGGCGCCGGACGGCGCCCGCGTCGACTTCGAGGGCGACCACGTCTACTACGGCCGGTTCGAGAAAAACGGCATCTACACCGTCCTTGCGAAGGGCGTGAAGGTCGCTTCGCTCGACGTCAACCTGCTGGCCGAGGCCGAGTCCGACCTGACGAAGGCGTCGTCGTTCGGCAGCCTGAAGGAGGTCGAGGCGGCGGTGCTGCCCGAGCGGGAGCGGCGGTCGTTCCATCGCGAGCTGTTCGCCGGCGCCGGCGCCATGCTGCTCTGCTGCTGGCTCCTGCTGGAAAGACGAAAAGTATGATCGGCCTGCAAACACCCCTCGCGCTGCTCGTCGTCGTGCCGCTGCTCTACTTGTGGTGGCGGCTGGGCCGCGGGCCGCGCCAGGTCTGGGCCGTCAGGATCGCCGTTCTCGTTCTGTGCGCGCTCGTGCTCGCGTCGCCCGTCGTGAGCACGCGCCGCGGCGGCGGCCACGTCGTCTTCCTCGTCGACCGGTCGCTGTCGGCCGGCGCCGAGGCGGTCCGGACCGGTGCCGAGATGCTGGCCGCGGCGGAAAGCGCGCGGGCGAAGGACGACCGCGTCTCGCTCGTGCTGTTCGGCGACGGCGCGTCGGCGCTGTTCGGCTCGAGCAACCTGCCCTCGGAGCTGAAGGCGTCGAAGCTCGACGACGCAAGCGACCTGCACGCGGGCCTCGCGCTCGCCGGCTCCCTGTCGGCGGCCGGCGGCCGCGGGCGCGTCTTCCTCATCAGCGACGGGCTTTACACCGGGCCCGACCCGGGCGAGCAGATTCCGGAGCTCCGGAAGAAAGGCATCTCGGTCGACTTCTGGCCGGTGCAAAAGGCGCACGAGAACGACGCCGCCATCACGCGCGTCGAGCTGCCCGAGCGGGTGCGCGTCCGCCAGCCGTTCGAGGTGGCGTTCGCCGTCTACGCGCCGCAGCAATGCGACGCGACGGTCCGGGTGAAGGCCGAGGGCGCCGCGTTCGAGCAGAAGGTGTCGATCAAGCCCGGCGAGAACCGGTTCGCGTTCAAGCACGAGCTGGGCAGCGTCGGCCTTGCGAGCTACCTCGTCACCGCTTCGGTCGGCGGCGACACGCGGCCGGAGAACAACCGCGCGGCCGCGGTGACGGAGGCGGTCGGGCCCGCCGAGGTCCTCGTCCTCACGTCGACCGGGCGGCCCGACAACCTGACCCGGGCGCTCGCTGCGTCGGGCATGCTCGTCCGTGTTCGCGGCGACAAGATGTCCGTGTCGTCGGCCGCTCTGAAATCATTCCGCGCAGTCGTCGTCGAGAACGTCGCGCTCAGCTCGCTCAACGACCGCGCCGACGCGGCCATGCACAACTACGTGACCGAGATGGGCGGCGGGCTGCTCGTCACCGGCGGCCAGAACAGCTACGCGGCCGGCGGCTATTATCAAAGCCGGCTCGAGCCCATCCTGCCCGTCTCGATGGAACGGAAGGACGAGTTCCGGCGGACGGCGCTCGCGATGGGCATCGTGCTCGACCGGTCGGGCTCGATGACCATGCCCGTCGGCGGCGGCCGCACGAAGATGGACCTCGCCAACCGCGCCGCGGCCGAGGCCGTCGCTCTGCTCGACGACCAGGACGAGATCGCCGTGTTCGCCGTCGACAGCGAGGCGCACCGGGTCGTCGAACTGGTCCGCCTCGCCGACAAGCGGAGCGGCGTCCGGAAGAAGATACTCAGCATCGAATCGATGGGCGGCGGCATCTTCGTCTACGTCGGCCTCCGGGCCGCCGTCTCCGAGCTTGTGAAGAGCAAGGCGCCGACCCGCCACATCGTGCTCTTCTCCGACGCCCAGGACAGCGAGGAGCCCGGCGGCTACAAGAATCTCATCGACACCTGGGCGAAGGCCGGCGGAACCATCAGCGTGATCGGCCTGGGACAAGCGACCGACTGCGACGCCGAGCTCCTCAAGGACATCGCCAAGCGCGGCAACGGCACGATCATGTTCACGACCGACCCGAACGCGCTCCCGAGAATCTTCTGCCAGGACGCGATGCGCATCGCGCGGAAGACGTTCGTCGAGGAGAAAGTCGCCGCCCGCGTCACGCCGGCGATCGCGCAGTTCGGGCGGCTCGGCATCCGCAGCTTCCCGTCGTTCCTCGGCTACAACCTCTGCTATCCGAGGAAGGAGGCGGCGCAGGCCGTCATCACGACCGACGAGAACGCGGCTCCGGTGCTCGCGGCGTGGCAGCGCGGCCTCGGCCGCGTCGCCGCGCTCACGTGCGAGGCCGACGGCTCGTACAGCGGCGACCTCGGCAAGTGGCCCGAGTACAAGCCGTTCTTCTCGTCGCTCGTCAAGTGGCTCCAGAAGGACCGCGAGGACCCGTCGCTCTTCGGCAGCATCGTCCGCGAGGGGCGGACGGCGCACGTCCTGCTCGAGATGGACGCGGCCGCGGCCCGCAAGTGCACGGGCGCGGCGGCTATGATATTCCCGCCCGACGAGTCGAAGCCGGTCAAGCTGCCGCTGCAATGGACCTCGCCGGAGACGATGCGCGCGTCGTTCCGCCTGCGGCAGAACGGCATCTACCACGGGCTGATCATCACGCGCGAGGGCAAGCGCATCGGCCTGCCGCCCGTCGTCCTGCCCTACTCACCCGAGTTCGAGCCGAGCCCGCGCGGCGCCGGCGTCGGCGTGCTCAAGCAGCTCGCCGAAGCGACCGGCGGGCAGCGGATCATGCACGTGAAGGAGCTGTTCGAGCGCCGCGACCCCGCCCTCGAGACTCGGACGGCGCGGGCGAGCCTCGCGCCGCATCTCGCCGCGCTCGCCATCCTCCTGCTGCTCTGCGACATCATCACCCGCCGCGCGCTCTGGGCGCACATCATACCGCAGTCGCTCAGAAAACGCCCCGCGGCCGCGCGCGAGCGCCTCGCCGCGGTGCCGGCGCAAGTTCGAACCCGCCTCGCCCGGAGCCGGAGACGGGCCGGACCTCAGCCGGCGCCCGGCGCGGCACAGACCGAAGAACCCGAAGCGGCCGAGGAGCGCGGCCGAGAGGAAAAGAAGGAAAGCGTTTTCAAGAAGGCCAAGCGGAGGTCACGAACATGATCACGTCATACGCGCAAAAAACACGAGTGCGAAACGCCGGCCTGTCCGTCATCGAAATCCTCATCATCATCATCTGCATCTGCGCCGTAGTCCTATTCGCGGGGTTCTTCATGCGTCCGATCAGCAGCCCTCATGGTTCCGCAAGGAAAGCGAGGTGCAAGAACAACCTGAAGGCGCTTGGCTGCGCGATGCACCTGTACCTCAACAAGTTCGGCGACATGGCTTACTTCGCGGAGCCTGCGAACGCATTCCGCGGCGACGAGTTCTTCGTTACCCTCTTCTGGACGGACATCGTCCAGGAACCGAAGGTGTTTGTGTGCCCGGCCACGGCCGACACCGGCCCCGTGGACACCAGCGGCAACCCCGTGCCCATCCCGGTAATCTGGAACCAGGCCGCCAGCCTGACCGACGAGCAGTGCAGCTACGCCGGGCGCTGCAAGGGGCTGACGGGAGCGTTCGCACACCGGAACACGAACCACGCCTTCACCGAAGCCGCAATGTCTAGCGCATCCGCCATGGCGTGCGACAAAGCGCATAACCACGCCGACGGCGTCAACGTCGTCTACTTCGACACCCGCGTCGAGTTCGTCCCGGACGGACATCTGGATGTGGGCGTCATGCACCCGACGTCCGCTGAGCCACAACTCCGCTACATGGACAGCGGGGAGAGATAGCGGCGTTGTTCCCGCGCCGGCCGGAGCGGGCCCGCCACGAGTAAGGCGCCTGACCTCACTCCTGTGCGGCACCTGTTTGGCGTGGGATGCAACGAAGGACAGAAATCGGAGGCGGACGGCAGGAGTAAGAGCAAGAGTAAGAGCCGGATCGGGGCTGGGATGGCACGACCGGTCACCGGTGACCGGCTACTGTCCCCTGTCCCCTGACACCTGCCTACGCCTGCTTGATTTTGGCGACGTTAATGTTGAGCTTCTTGACGCGGTGCCAGAGGCTGCGCTCGGTAATGCCGAGCAGCCGCGCGGCTTTCGATTG
>JBDREM010000254.1:0-13095 GCA_043819695.1 Planctomycetota bacterium | reverse complement strand
ACATCGCCCCTGCAAAGAACGGCCGCCAAAGAGGCCAATCCGTCGTCAGAAATTGGGTTCATCGGTCATGAGAGCGGCGAAGCCGACGCCCCAGGGCAGGCATGTGGCCCAATGGGTTGAGACAATCGTAGGACACGAGGAGATATTCAGGACAGTCACCAATGGCACTAACTTAAGGCCGGTCATCCGCCGCCAAAGACAACGGGTCGCCCCACGGCTTCCTTGTCCTAATCCTAATCATAATCGTAATCCTACTCGGCAGCGGGAGTTAGGAAATGGCGATTACGATTACGATTAGGATTACGATTAGGAGCGGAGCTTTGCGACACGGGCCGAGCCACTTATGTTAGTGCCATTGGGGTGGGTCACCTGGTTTTCGTCACAGTGACCGATTTCCCTTTGGGCACACAGATGCCCTTGCTGAGCGTACGGACGGTCTGTCCTTTGAGGGGCGTTCCCTGGCCCTCGCCGCCCACGGTCTCTTCAGGTGCGACCGGATTCTCGTCGTCTCCTGTGTCGTCTTCAGAATAGTACTGCTCGTAATCGTCGTCGTCCGGGGGAAGTTCGTCCTGGGACCAGTTCAGAGCGATAATGCGGCCGTCGGTTGCGTGAATGCTGTCGAGCCACCATCGCCCCATCGCGTTCCCATTGCTGTATTTCTTGTCGTTGTACAGCCGCACCGTCAGGTCGCTGCCGAAGAGGAAGTACAGCTTGCCGTTCTGCAACGAATACACCTTACCGTTAAGCATCAGGGAGTTCTGGTTGCCGTTGCCCTTGGGCCGGAACAGGATCCACTTGGCCGCGCCGACGTACTCGAGTTGGCGGTTGGACTCGAGCAGGTCAGTCCGGGTGATCAAGCTGTCGTCGGGTTTCTTGAGGCGGAAGCGGAACGCGCTGTTGTTGCTGGGGTTGATGTTCACACGCCCCGACAGCGCGGGCTCGGGCTCGCCTGCCTCTTCGTTCTCTTCCTGGGACGACGCACGCGAAACGCGGCTGCCGATAACGCGCACCTCGCCGGATTGGGTTGACACCTGCAGCTCGTCCGCGGTCTCTCCGGCTGCCGCCGCGACGTCGGCGGTCCCGCCCCGCATGAACACGAGCCCCGGGTACGACGCCAGCTCGATGATGTCCGTGTCGACAGCCGTGAGTCGTGCGCTGCCTGCCACGCCCTCGTCAAACTTGACGATGTTGAAGGCCGTGCCGTCTTGCGAGCGGAACGAGTTGGCGACCGTTGCAGTTGTGCCGGCGGTCAGTTCGACCGTGCTGCCGCTTCCGAAGGTGATGATGCCCCCGGTGGCCCGGTTCCCGTGTATGAAAGGCTGCTCGTTGTGGAGGATGGGCAGCTTCTCGACGACTTCCGTGGTGGCGTTCGAGAACAGCACGACCGATACGTTTTCATCGTAGCGCGAGTCGAGCCCCAGGATGTAGGCGTGCTCGTAGCGAAACACCGGGGTGATGTAAGAGGCGTTCAGGGGCGCGGCCCGAGCGGCCGGATTCGCAGGACAAGTGAAGAGCTCTTCGTTACTCACGTACTGGGCAAGATCCTGTTCGAGGTGGCCCGGGTAGGCGCTCGGGAACGTCCGGTGCTTCTGGTAGTAGAGGTGCAGCGCTGTGCCGATCTGATGGGCGTTGGATGTCAACATCGCGATGTTGGCCTGATACTTCACCCACAGGAGCCCGCGCACGAGCATTCCGCCCAGGATGACGAGCAGGGCGATCATTACCAGAACTTGGACCAGGGAGAACGCTCGCCGGCGTCTACTATAGGATTGGTGAGTCATCATTGGTGTATCTCCTTGTGGTATTGCCTCGCTGCGTCGATGTGTGGCCGGCCCGCCGCCGCGCCGGGTGGCGTGACGCGGCGGCGGACGAGCACTGGGCGGCAGGCGATGAATCGCCATCGGGAAAAAGGTTCGATTATTGAGTTGCCGCCCATAATAGGCTCCTGTCAACTGTTCGCTGCCGGTTACATAGCAACAAACGTGCCGAAGAGCGGCGCAGCCGGCGAATTATTCCCGCGGGCAGCGGAACTTCTTGTAGAACAAGGGTTTCGGTTGACGACAGCGTTCGGAATGAGCCGTGGCGAAGTTACGCTCTCAGGACGCATTTTGTACCATTACGGTACAGCACATGCGTCGCCGCACGCAACCTCTTGTTTTATAATGGGTAAGGATAGAGCTACGAGATGCGGGGACGTATCACCATGATACGAAGATTCGCTGCCGCAGATTACCCCGGGCCGGGCCGGATGAGATTGTGCTTCGCGATCTTCCGGTCAAGCGTCGCCCGGGTTATCCCAAGAATCCGGGCCGCGTCGACCTTCTTCCACTTGGTCGCGAGGAGCACCTTCTCGACGTGTCTCCGCTCCGCGTCCTCGAGGGTCGAGAGCTCGCCGGGGATGGCGGCCCGGTCGCCCGTGTGCATCTCGATGCTGATCGGCAGGTCTTCAACCCAGATGGCCTCGTGCTCCGCGGTCACCATCGCACCCTTGATCACGTTCCTCAGTTCGCGGACGTTGCCCGGCCAGTCGTACTGCATCAGCTGCGCCATTGCCGCATCGGTGACGCGCCCCAGGTTGCTATCGAGCTCCCTGTTCAGCTCGGCCACGAAATGGCGCGCGAGCTCGGGGATGTCCTCGCGGCGCTCGCGCAGCCTCGGCATCTGGATCGCGAGCTCGCGGAGCCGGAAGAACAGGTCGCGCCGAAAGAGCCCTCCGCGGACGAGCTCGTCGAGGTCGCGGTTGGCTGCAACGATCAGGCGGACGTCGGTCCGGACCTCTGTCTCGCCGCCGACGCGGACGAGCGTCCGTTCCTCGATCACGTTCAGGAGCTTGGCCTGCGCGCGCGGGCTGAGCTCCTCGACTTCATCGAGGAAAAGCGTGCCGCCGTAAGCCAGCTCGAACTTGCCTATGTGCTGCCGGTCGGCGCCGGTGAACGAGCCGCGCTCGTGCCCGAACAACTCCGAGTCGAGCAGCGTCTCCGTCAGGCTCGCGCAGTTCGTCTGCACGAACGGCCCGGCCCGGCGGCCGGAGAGGCTGTGGATTCGGCGGGCCGCCAGCGACTTGCCCGTGCCGCTCTCGCCCGTGAGCATGACAGTGATGTTGGACTGAGCCGCGATCTCGATCAGGCGGGCCACTTCCCTCATGGCGGCGCCGCTGCCGACGAGAACCGGCGGGTCGGGAAGTGATGTGAACGGTTGCTCCATTGCCTAGGACCTCGGCCGTATGACTTCGCAGTTGAGTTCCTTCAGCTCGGCCGTCATCGCGGCGCACGCTTCGTCGCCCGGGTAAATGCCCACGACGGCTCCGCCGGAGCCGGAGAACTTCGGATGTGCGCCGTACTTGCGCCCGATCTCGATCATTTCAAGGTCGCGCGGGTCGATCTCGCACATCGACCGGCGTGCGTCGAAATTGCGGTCGAGCAGCTCGCCGATCTCAGAACCCTTCCCGGCAAGCAGCAGCTCGCGTGCCCGCTCGGCCAGCCGCGCACATTCTGCCATTCCGTCGACGACCGTCGCGTCGCCCATGTCGAACCGCGTGCGGAGGTCGGTGTGCGTGACCGTGCTCAGCTCGGCGACGTCGGTCCGGTACGCGACGAACAGCGGCGGCAGCAAGCTCGTATCGAGCGGCTCATACCGGCCGTGGCCGGTCTCCTCCACCGTCCGGCGGTCGAAGTCCATGTAGACCGCGCCCTCGTATGTCTGGATCACACGGTCCTGCAAGCCGGCCGCGATGTTCAGCTCTTTCGTCTCCACCTCGAGGACGAACGTCGGCATCGCCTGCCGGTCGACATGCACGTCGTAGAAGCGGCACAGGGCCCGCGTCGTCGCGGTGATGATCGCGCTCGAGCCGGCCAGCCCGACCTGCCGCGGGATGTTCGTCTTGTAGCGAACCGTGAAATTGCGCAGCTCGCCCGGCTTGCGCTCCCGCAGGAACTTCCGCACGAACCGGCTGACCGTCGCCTTGACCAGCCGCACGCCGCCGTAGTAGCCGTTCAGCGCGACGTCCTCCGTCAGGTCCGCGAGCGACACGTACCTCGGCGTATCCTCCTGACCGGCAACGATCTCCAGTTCCGGCGTCTCGTACAGCGTCACCTCCGCCGCGAAGTTCTTCAGGATCACCGCGATCGTCTTGCCGTAGTAGCCGTCGGACGGATTGCCGACGAGGCCGAATCTCGCGTGCGCTCTCGTGTTGATAATCACTGCCTGCGTGCTCCGTCAATCGTGCTCATAAGATGATAGCACGCCGGTGCAGTTGTTGCCAATTCATTTCGGGGGGCCACCCCGAGTGAAAACCTTTTCAACGAAGCAGAGATGAGTCGGCCGATGAGGCGCTTGAACAGCGCATCGCAGGCGCGTACACTAAGCGGAGCGCCGCCACTGAGAAGCCGAGGCCATGATTACAGGGAATGAGAGGGATCGCGAGCGTGTCGGCATTCTGGGCGGCACGTTCGACCCGATCCACCTCGGTCATCTCGAGATCGCGAAGGCCGCGAGAGACCAACACCGGCTTGACCGCGTTATCTTCGTGGCGGCGCGCCGCCAGCCGATGAAGCCGTCGGACCCGGTTGCCACCGGCGAGCAGCGCCTGGCGATGGTGGAGTTGGCCATTGCGGGGCGGCCGGGGTTCTCGGCCTCGGATTGTGAGCTGAAGAGGCCGGGGGCGTCATTCACGATCGACACCGTCCGGGAGCACCGGGCGAAGCTGGGCTCGAGCGCCGAGCTCTTCTTCATCCTCGGGTCGGACGGCGTGCAGGATCTGCCGAACTGGCGGGACCTCGATGAATTGGCCGAGCTCTGCACGTTGGTCGTCGCGGCGCGGCCCGGATGGCCGCTCGATGCCCTGGACGTTCTGGCGGCCCGTCTGACGCCGGAGCAGGCCGGCGCGATCAAGGCGGCCGTGGTCCGATGCACGGCGAACGTCGCGTCGGCGTCCGAGGTTCGCAGCCGTGTTGCGCGAGGCGATCCCATAGCCGGCCTCGTACCCCCGGCAGTCGCCGGATACATCGCCCGGAATAAACTATACAGAACAGCCTGACGCAAATATGATATTATGGTGGAATGAGCGTGCAAAGAGCCGAAAAGATGTGGTAACAATGCGTGCAGTCTTGGGAAGTACCATGAAGCAATTAATCGTCGTCGCCGCTGTTCTCTGTTCTGTTATGCCCGTGCCGGCGCTGTGCCAGGAAGACGCTCCGCCGCCGCCGAAGGCCAACTTCTCCGGTGTGCTGGTCGACCCTCAGACGGGGTTGGCGCCCGTGGGCGTGAAGCTGTCGCTCGTCGAGCCGGGCGAGCATTTCGCGGTGACGGGGGCGGAAGGCCGGTTCTCGTTCCGCGACATCCCCGCAGGCACGTATCACTATCTTTTCGCATACGAACGGGGGGACACGACCCCCGCCGGGAGCATCCTGCTGAGAAAGAACATCAACGTCGAGCCGGGGGAGGCGGACGCCGGCAAGATTGAACATCGCGCTCTGCTGGAGCGCCCCGAAGACACGAAGCCGCCGATGAAGACGTTCGAGTTCGCAGACAGGCGGGAGCGGGACAATTACAACGCGATCGTGATGAACGAGGTGGTGGGCGCCGAATGGCCCGAGGAGTACGTCTCGCTTCAGATCTCGTTCGCGGCATACAGTTGCCGGGAGCCGTCGCTTCGGATAGCGGACGGCTCGACGGGCCAGGAGGTCCCGTTCCAGATCTCCGCGCCCAGGTACGCCAAGGGCGACAGCCTGCGGTCGTGCTCGGTCACTTTCCCGGCGTTGCTCAAGCCGTTCGAGAGAAAGGTATATGCGGCCTGCAGCGACTGGCGCGAGGGGTTCCAAGCGCCGGAGTATCCGTCCGATCTGAAGGTGGAAACGCGCGAAGAAACCGGCGAGCAGATACTGTCGAACTCGCTCATCGCCGTGCGCCTGCCGCCGGCGTCGGGCACGAAGCCGCTCGCGGCCGCAGACTGCCCGGCGCCCATACTCGCCGTTCGCGGCCCGGACGGCGTGTGGTTCGGCAAGGGCTCATTCGTGTCTGAGCGGACGGTCAAGTCCTTCAAGTGCGAAGAGACCGAGAAGGGCCCGATCTTCAAGGAATTCAAGGTCACATACACGTTCGCAAGCGCCGAGGGGGCCGAGGAGGCCAAGGACGCGGAGGAACGCCCCGCCGAGTACCACATCACCATTCGCCTGTACGCGAGACGCGACTATGTGATGATCTCGGAGACAATGATCGGGGACGTCGATCTGTCGTTTCGCCTCTCCCTTCGCGAGAACTTCAACCCCGACGTCGCCCTGTTTGCGGGGAACGGTGCGGCGCGTTTCGGCGTGGTCCCGGCCGAGCCGCCCGGCGGCAAGTCCACGCTCGCCGTGTTCCGGGCGTGGAACCCGCCCGGCATTCGCAAGTCGCACAACTGGTACGGCATCACGTCATCCGGCGGCCGCAAAGACGCCATCGGCATCATGCAGGTCAACGGCGGGAGATGGCAGTTCGTCGCACGGAACCAGTGGGGCGACGGATCGTGGATGGTCAATGCCGACGACAAGGACGAGGTGCGCCTCATTGCCACCGGCGGGCCGGGCCTCTATCTCGACTTTCCACACCGCTTGGGTACCAGGATATTTGCGCTGGCACTTTTTGACAAGACACGGAACTGGGACCCGGCAGCGCTCGCGGCCCAGAAGCCGGCGGGATCGCACACGCACTACCTCAACAGGCTGCACGTGCAGTTGTCACAGCTCGGCCTCACGGGGCTGCTGGACGCAAAGGCTGATCGGGCCGGCGCACACGAGCGACCCCGCCTGCTGTTCAACGCACAAACGTTCCCCGCTCTCCAGAAGCTCTTCGAGAAGGACCCCGGCCGGTTCCCCGTCGTGCTCCACGACGTGTTCACCGGCTCCCGGACGCACACCACCCTCGCCCGCACGCAGATTATGGGCAGCGTCGCCCTGTTGCGCGACGCACTTGTCGGCTCGTGGAACGAACGTGAGATCAGCGGGTTCTCCGGCAGGCGCGCGGACCCGACGCTGCTCGAGCCCCTCATCAAGTACGCCGCCCTGCTCTACGACGCCCATTCGAGCAGCGGAATCTTCTCCGAGCGTGAGAAGGAGACGATCCTCGCCATCCTCGCGTTGGCGGCCGCTCAACTCGAGCACCCGAACCAACTGCCCACGCTTCAACACGACCCCGAAGCCGCGGCCAGCCGTGACTCCGCCATCACGATGATCGCGCTCCTGCTCGATGAGCATCCGAAGAGCTCCTCGAGGATACTCGACGCCAAGCAGCGCCTGCTCACATCGCTTTACATGACCGCGGCGACCGGCGGCATCGACCTCGAGACCGGCCCGGCGATGAGGAGCCTGAACATCTGGGCGGAGATGGCGCCCCTGTTCGAGAACACGGCCGGTGTCATACAGATGGCAACCTCGCCGTTCACGCTGCCCGAGTTCGTGAACGCGCTGGCAAGGTTGGCAACGTTCACGACCCCACCCGACCGGCGGTACGGCGGCACCCGGCTCATGCCGACCATCGGGTCGTCCGTTGTCAGCGATGCCGAGCCGCTCGCCGTGACGGGCGTGGGCGCGGCGAAATTCGCGGGATCTGCCCCCGAGCTCGCGGGCCGTCTCGCCTGGGTCTGGGACCAGGCCGACAAGCCGGTGTTCCGCCCGGGCGCGCGCCACCGCACATTGCTGAACATCCTCGACCTGGACAAGCCGCCCGCCGTCGAGCCCAAGGCCGCCGAGAAGGCCGACAGCGTTTACCTGCCGGGGTTCGGTGTGCTGATGCGCACGAGGTTCGGGCAGCCGGACGAGGCGTACCTCTTGTTCAAATGCAGCCCGCGCGCCAACTCGCATCACCACGACCAGGGAAGCCTCCTCTTCTACGCGTTCGGCGCGCCGCTCCTCGTCGATCCCCCTTCGCCGCCTCGACGCCAGGGCGCCTGGGCGCATAACACCGTGCGGATCGGTGCCCGCTCGTGCAGGGCGCCCGGGCGGATCGTCCAGTTCGCGGAGCAGGACCAGGACAACTACGCCGTCGGCGAGATCAGAGCCGAGGCCCTGTCGGAACTCAAGGAATACACCAAGGCTGAGTTGGACGGCCTGGCTGCGGCCGCGGCCAAGGAAAAGAAGCCGTTCGTCCTGCCGCCCGGGCACCTGCGTGACGGCAGCCAGACGGCCGAGATGATGGCGGCATCGCAGAAGCTCGAAAAGCCGGTTCACATCACGCGGCACGTCCTTTTCAACAAGACCTACCAGTACCTCGTCGTGTATGACCGCATCAAGGGGTACGAGGCCACGGACGTCTTCTACAATGTCTTCGCGGACCAAGCGCGGATCGAGGGCCGTACAGTGACGTTCGCGGGCCCGTTCGGCGTCGACTTGACCGTCCACGCGTTCGGACCCGAGAACCTCAAGATCGGCCTTCACAAGGACACGAGTCAACGCTGGACGCTGCGTCTCAGTCAGCCGGCCCCGCCGAGGCCGGCCAAGGCCAAGACGGAGAAGAGCGGGGCCGCCGCCAAAGAAGCAGTCGAAGAGGAAGAAGATTCCGAGCCGCCCACGACGGAATACTTCACCGTGCTTTGCCCTTCTCGAAGGCGACTGCCCGGCGAGACGGACGTTGTGGAACGCGCCGCCGCGAAGGTCGAAAGCCTCGAGGGGTTGAGAGCGGTGCGCATCTCGCACGGCAAGACCGTCCGCTACATCTTCTTGTCGCACAAAGAGATCGAATACAAACACGGCGGCCTCACGTTCAAGGGCACGCGCGGGATCGTGACGATCCGCCCGACGCACTTCGGCATCGCCCTGTTCGATGCCGGCGAAGTCCGCTACAACGGCCGAGGCGTGAAGACGAGCCACGGCATGGTGCGGTTCACCGTGGCGCCGGGCGGGTTCGTGTCAGGCGAGACGAGCGGCCCCGAGGAGAAGCGCCTGACGTTCTATGAACTGGGCCGGTCGGCAGGGAGCGTCTCCTATCGGGTCGACGGGATGGAGTTCCTCGGCGACGGGAGCAGCAGGGCAGCGATCTACGGGGTGACCGGCGGCTTCCACACAGTTACCGTCAAGCCGAAGTAGCGGGGGCGGCGGACAGCCTTTCGGCGAAATTGCCCGGCCGCAGCCATTCATAACACCTGGGCGCGGCGTGATATAGGTTCGCAGCGCCTCCGGCGCGCATTTTTCGCCCGTTGCCAGCCTTGACTTGGGCCGGCCGGGCCGGTATTATTCACGTATACGTTCCCCTCGCCGGGGACGAAAGCAGCGTAATGTCGTCATTCTGGCGATATCGGATAAGATTCAGCAAGCGAGGAGCCATCAGGTTCATCTCGCACAGGGATTTGATGGGTGTTTTTGCCAGGGCGTTCCGGCGGGCGGGCCTGCCCGTCAGAATGTCGCAGGGGTTCAACCCCCGGCCGCGATTCTCGCTCCCGGCTCCGCTGCCCGTCGGAATTGAAGGGCTTGACGAAGTGCTCGAACTCGACCTGACAGAAGAGATGCCGGCGGACGAGGTGGGGCGGCGACTGAGCGCCGAAGTGCCGGAGGGGGTTGAGATCATCCGGGCTGAGTCGCTGGAGCCGCCGGCCAAGGCGCGCGTGGCAAGCCTGACCTATCGCGTGACGGGCCGCCTGCCCGCCGGTGGCGTCGAGCGGTGCGCATCGGCCGCGGAATTGCGGGTCACCCGCAGCGATGGCCGCGAGATCGACATCAAGCCGTATCTCAAGAGCATCGACCGGCGCGACGGCGGGTGCGAGTTCGAAATCCTGGTCACCCGCGCCGGCTCCGCGAGACCTGCGGAAATCGTCTCCGCCATCTGCGGCGAAGACGGCGATCTGGCGCGACATCTCTCCCTGGCGCGAACGGCCGTGAACCTGCTGGCTCCCTGAGACAAGAAACCGAGCTGCCGACGACGCGGGCCGCAAACCGGGCCGAATGCCCCGCTCGGCCGCTGTGCCGCGCCCCGCACAGGTCGGGCCGCTCGCAGAAACGAGTGAGGCCAGCCGTGGAAAAAAGAATGCTGATCAACGTGGCGGAGGATGAAGAGTATCGGATCGCCGTCGTCGAAGACGACGTGCTCGAGGAGCTCTACCTCGAGCGGACGAGGGCCGAGCGCCACGTGGGCGACATATACCTGGGCCGCGTGCAGAACGTCGAACCGAGCATCCAGGCGGCCTTCATCGAGATCGGAACCGAGAAGAACGGGTTCCTGCACATCTCCGACATACGCCCCGACGTGCACGACATCCCGCCCGTCAAGACCCCGTCGCAGAGACCCCCGAAGAACGACGAACGAAAGATTTCCTCGCTGCTCAAGAAAGGCGACCCCGTCCTCGTGCAGGTGACCCGCGAGGGCATCGACGCCAAGGGCCCCAGCGTGACAACGTACGTCAGCCTGCCCGGCAAGTACCTCGTCATGATGCCCGGCCTCTCGCACTACGGTGTCTCGAGGAAAATCCAGGACCAGGAATCGCGCAAGCGGCTCAAGAGCATACTTGGCTCGATCGACCTGCCGAAGAGGGCCGGGTTCATCATCCGGACGGCGGGGCTCGGCCGCACGAAGCGCGACCTGCAGCGCGACCTCCGCTATCTCCAGCGGCTGTGGGACGCGCTCTGCAAGAAACTCGCCGCCGCCAAGGCGCCCGCGCTCCTCTATCAGGAGTCCGACCTCATCATCCGCTGCATGCGCGACCTGTTCACGTCCGACACCGACGACATCGTCGTCGACAGCGAGGACGTCTGCAACCACATCCGCGAGTTCCTCGCCATCGTGTCGCCGTCCTACCAGGACCGCGTCAAGCTGCACCGGGCAAAGGCCCCGCTCTTCACGAAATTCAAGGTCGAGCAGGCCGTCGAGCAGGTCTACAGCCGCAAGGTGATGCTGCCGCACGGCGGGTCGATCGTGATCGAGCAGGCCGAGGCGCTCGTCGCCATCGACGTCAACTCCGGAAAGTTCACCGACGGGAGCGACGCGGAGATGACGGCCTACCGCACGAACATGGAGGCGGCGCCGGAGATCGCGCGCCAGCTTCGGCTCCGCGACCTCGGCGGCGTGATCGTGATGGACTTCATAGACATGACGCAGGAGAAGCACCGCCGCGATGTCGAGCACGAGTTGTTCCAGGCGATGAGGCGCGACCGCGCCCGGACAAAGATCCTCCGCACGTCGCAGTTCGGCATCATTCAGATGACGCGCCAGAGAATGCGGACGAGCGTCGCGCGGGCCGCCTTCACGGCCTGCCCCTCTTGCCGGGGAAGCGGCCTCGTGCGGTCGCGCGAGAGCATCATGATCGACCTGATGCGGAAAATCCGGTCGCACATTTCCCAGAACGAGTTCCATGCGTTAGAATGCGTGCTTCACCCGGACGTCGCCCTGTACGTCCTCAACGAGAAACGTCGCTCTCTCATCGAGCTCGAGAAGCTCTGGAAGAGGAACATAATCATCAAGACGGACAGCAACATGGACTTTCAGGAGATGCGCATCTTCGGCTTGCAGGGAAAAACATCGGTCAAGCTCTAAAAGGAGACGCAGATGTACGCAATCATCGAGACAGGCGGCAAGCAGTACAAGGTTCAGCCCGGCGACGTCATCGAGGTCGAGAAGCTGGACGCCGAGCCCGGCCCAATCGAGTTCGACCGCGTGCTGATGTGTTCCGACGGCAAGAAGATCAAGATCGGCACGCCGGCCGTCGCCAAGGCATCGGTCAAGGGCGAACTCCTCGGTGAGGCCAGGGGCGCCAAGTCGGTGGCGTTCAAGAAGCGCCGCCGGAAAGACTCGCAGACGAAGCGCGGCCACCGCCAGACGTTCGCGCGCGTGAGGATTGACGAAATCGCGGTGAAATGATATAATCCCGTTTTAGGGCACTGAAGCAGAGGTCAGCGAAATGGCTCACAAGAAGGGACAAGGCGCAACGAGGAACGGCCGCGACAGCCGGCCGAAGTTCCGGGGCATCAAGACCTACGCCGGCCAGACGGTCAAAGCGGGCGCCATACTCGTGAGGCAGTGCGGCACCAGGTTCAAGCCCGGCAGGAACGTCGGCCTCGGCAGCGACTACACGATCTTCGCCAAGATCGCAGGCACGGTCGTCTTCGGCTCGGGCAGACGGATCAACATCGCCACCGAGTAGGCACAGCACATACGGAATCGCGCGGGGGAACTTGCCACGGGCAGGTTCCCCCGTGTTTTTTTGTGCCGAGCTGGCCTGCCGTGGCAACAAGAACGAAGCTGACGGGACACTGTCGGCCTTCGGGCTGTGGGACTCCGGAACTCCCCTTCGGCACACAAAAAAACAGCCCCGGCCGGGCTGCCCGGCCGGGGCTGTTTGCTGTGATTCTCGGCGTTCTTACTTCGCGCGAATCAACTCGCTGACGCCGTCGGCGATCTGCTCGTTGACCGTCCTGATGGCTTCGACGTACAGGCCGATCGGCACGGTCTTCTGGTTCGCCCACGCTCCGTAATAGAGGCCGTTGGTCTTTGTGAGCGGCGCGTCGAGTGTCGCCGTCTGCTTCGCGCCGACCGCGTTGCCGGCCGCGTCGTAGAGCTGCCAGTCGACGGTCAGCGAGGCGGAGTAGTGGACGATCGGTGCGCCCAGAATATAGGCGGCCGGTGCGGCCACGCTGAGACCGTAGCTCAGGCGCGTCGAGACGATATCGGACTCGACCAGCGTGCCGCGAAGCACGTAGTCGTAGCTGTGCGAGCCCTTGACCTCGGCGTACTCGACGAACGTGGCCTTCGAGAACCGGCGCGAGCGGCCGAGGTAAGCGGCCAGAATCTTCGGCAGCGCGTCCGCCATCGAGCCCGAGGCCTTCACGTAATCGCAAATGCCGATGCTCGTGGTGCTGTACTCGACTTCGGGGTGCGACACGTAACCGGTCGTCCACAGAACCAGCGGCACGAGGTTCACCAGCATGCTGGTGGACTCGGTCTTGTTGGCCCCATCGTGCATGCGCCCGTCCTCGAACGGGACGACGGCGATGCTCTTGTCGACCGACTTCTCGACGTCGGGAGCGGGCGTGAACTGATAGCTGAGCTCGTGGCTCAACGGGTTCACCTGAACGGTCGTGCAACCGGACACGGCCAGGACCAGCGCTGCTACAATCAACATCGCCTTTTTCATGCCTG
>JBDREM010000253.1:0-15718 GCA_043819695.1 Planctomycetota bacterium | reverse complement strand
CTTCTTTGTCCTAATCCTAATCATAATCGTAATCCTACTCGGCAGCGGCACTTACGAAACAGCGATTAGGATTAGGAGTAAGATTACGATTACGACCGGAGCTCTGCGACACGGGTCGAGCCCCTTATGTTAGTGCCATTCCGTCTAGTCCCCGTTTGTGCACCTGAAATTGGCTCGTCCATCCCGGCCGACGCACCCAGCATAAGCGCTAATCTGGGAACGCATATGCGTCGTGAGATTAGCGCTCCCTTCATAACTTCAGGCGGGGCATGTCATCCTTGTTGACCTCAGCGGGTCAAAGCGCTAATCTGGGAACGCATATGCGTCGCCAGATTAGCGCTCCCTTCATAACTTCAGGCGGGACGTATCATCCTTGTTGACCTCAGCGGGTCAAAGCGCTAATCTGGGAACGCATATGCGTCGTCAGATTAGCGCAAGAGGCCTACATGAAAGGAGGGCAAGACGTGAAAGGCGAGCCGAGGTTCACATATGAGGACCTGCTGGACTGCGTCGCGGTGCTGCGAAACGCGGCATACGGGAAGCCGTTGGCGGAACTGATCGCCCTCGTGGGATACTATGTCGTTGATCGTGATGTCATGCGAATGGTCCGGTACCTGGTGGGGCGGGGGAAACTGAGGCGAGTGGGCGGGCAAGGCGGGGGCCGATATGAGATCACCTGTTCGACCCTGACGAGCCAGATCACGGAGCTTAAGGTGAAGAGGAGCGCTGAACCATGGGATGGGGCGTGGCACGTCTTTACGTATGATATGCCGATCACTCACAACGCTGCCAGACGGCAGCTTGCCCAACGGTTGCACGTAATGGGGTTCGCCGGCATGGGCCGTAGTGCGTGGATTTCTCCCTACGATTGGCAAGACGTCCTGAGCTCGTTGATTGAAGGGCCTCGCTGCGACGGTTCCTTCTATTGCTTGGCGTCCGCGTCAGTCGTCGCGTTGGGGCGGGCGGGTGAGCGACCGCTGGTCGAGCTGTGGGACATGCGGGAAGTGGCCGAGCGTTATGAGCGGATCGCTGGCCGGTGCGCACGGTGCGCCTCGGGAAGAACGCCGCAAGCCCGGGGCAGCAGGGCGAGGGCATTGTTCAGTGCTCGGAAGGAACTGGCTCTCGCCGAGAAGTTGGACCCTATGTTGCCTGCCGAACTCCGACCACGTGACTGGCCCCGGACTCGCGCGGTTGCGCGGCTGGAGACGCTTCGGGCGAAGGTGCAAGAAGATATCAAACACAATACGAAGTCCGAAGCGCTAACCTGAGGACGCATATGCGTCGTGGGATTAGCGCTCCCTTCATAACGTCAGGCGCCGGCGGTCATCCTTTTTGACCTCGGGGGGCGAAAGCGCTAATCTGGGGACGCATATGCGTCGTGAGATTAGCGCTCCCTTCATAACGTCAGGCGCCGGCGATCATCCTTTTTGACCTCGGGGGGCGAAAGCGCTAATCTGAGGACGCATATGCGTCGTGAGATTAGCGCTCCCTTCATAACTTCAGGCGGGGCGTATGATCCTTGTTGACCTTGGGGGGCGAAAGCGCTAATCTGGGGACGCATATGCGTCGTGGGATTAGCGCTTGCCTGAGTTGGCGACGTGCTCGGGTGACGGAAAGAAGAGACAGGGGCCTGATCTCAGTCTGGGTTGCACCTTTGGCTCGGGGGCGGGGTTGGGCTGTTTGGCGACTTGTATCTTGTTTTCGGCCGAAGGGGCGGGGTTCGGCTATTTGGCGAGCTCGGCGTGAATGGCGCTGTTGACGCGGTTCATCAGCTCGGCGAAGTCGGCTTCGGCGCGGGCGAGCTTCTGAAGCTTGGGGTGGCCGGTGACCTTCTCCTGAAGTTCGCGCAAGCGGCGTTTGTCGTCCGGCTCGACGGGCTTCACTTGTTTTTCGAGCTGCGCAATCCTGTCGCTTACCTCGTTCAGGGCCTTCATGTCGGCCTGCAGGGCGTCGTCGCCCTCGATCTCGTTGCGAGCGGCCTCGACGGCTTTGAAGCGGTCCGACGCCGTGATCTGCTTGCCGAGCTTCTCGGCCGTCTCGATGATGTCCTTCATTGGTTGGCTCCCATGATGAGCGACATTGCTTCGGCGCGGGTCGCGGGGTTCTCACGAAAGATGCCGCGGACGACGGACGTGACGGTTCTGGCCCCGGGCTTCTTGACGCCGCGCATCGTCATGCAGAGATGCTCGGCCTCGATGACGGCAAGCGCGCCGCGCGGCTTGACGGCCGTCATTATCGTCTCGGCGATGTCGGTCGTCAGCCGTTCCTGAATCTGGAGGCGGCGCGAGTGGACGTCGACGATCCGCGCGAGTTTGCTGATGCCCATCAGCCCCTTGCCGGGGAGGTAGGCGACGTGTGCGACGCCGATGAACGGCAGGAGGTGGTGCTCGCACATCGAATAGAACGGGATGTTGCGAACAAGGACGATCTCGTCGTGCTGTTCGGATTCGAGGAGCTTGACCGTCTGGCCCGGATCGACGGACATGCCGCCGAAAATCTCCTCGAACATCCGGGCGACGCGGTCGGGTGTTTCCCGGAGGCCCTCGCGGCCGGGATCTTCGCCGATGCCCTCGAGCATCAGTCTGACGCCTTGTTTGATCTTCTCTTTGTTCATCGTGATCTCACTGGCGGCCCATGATCGCTTTCATCTCGCGGACGGCCCGGTCGAGGCCGACGAAGACGGCGCGGGCGATGATGCTGTGGCCGATGTTGAGCTCCTCGACTTCGGGGATCTCGGCGACCGGGGTGGTGTTGACGTAGTTGAGCCCGTGTCCGGCGTAGACGCGGAGTCCGAGCCCGGCGGCAAGCGAGGCGGCGGCGGCAAGCTCGCAGAGCCGCTGCTGGACTTCCTCGTTGCCGCGCGCGTTCGCATAGCGGCCGGTGTGCAGCTCGATGGCCTGGGCGCCGCTCTCGGCCGACGCCCGGACCTGGCGGGCGACGGGGTCGATAAACAAGCTGACGAGAATGCCGGCCTGCTTGAAGCGTTCGTTCGCGGCCTGGATGCGTTCGAGGGCGCAGGCGACGTCGAGCCCGCCCTCGGTGGTGAGTTCGTCGCGCCGCTCGGGGACGAGCGTCACCTGGTCGGGCTTCACGTCGAGCGCAATCTCGATGATCTCATCGGTGCAGGCCATCTCGAGGTTGAGGTGCGTCTGGACGGTCTCGCGTATGATGCGGACGTCGCGGTCCGAGATGTGGCGGCGGTCCTCGCGGAGATGTATCGTGATGCCGTCGGCGCCGGCGAGCTCGGCGATGCCCGCTGCAACGGCGGGCTCGGGCTCGGCCCCGCCGCGAGCCTGCCGCAGGGTGGCGACGTGGTCGATGTTCACGCCCAGTCTGACCGCGCTCATTCTCGCTGGCCTCGTCTATTCGGGGCTGGCCGCCTTTTTGATCTGGACGACGACGGACGGCGGCTTCGTGAGGACCTCGATGCCGGGTTCGGCGGAGAATTGCAGCTCGCGCTTGACCTCGGGCTTCTCCTTCGGGTCCTTGATGTCGGTGAGGTCGACGAACGCCCGGACTCGGGGGTCGTCGAGCGCTTTCTTCGGGCCCAGGATCTCGACCTCCGCGACCTCGGTGAACGGCTTCGTCTTGTCCTCGATGAAGACGGTGTAGACCAGCCCGGGCAGGCCGCGGACCTCGAGCGGCACGTTCTTGATCTTCGCCTTCTCGCGCTTCGGGATGACCTCGATCAGCACGCGAATGTTGGGCGTGCGGAGCTGAAGGCAGTTGACCGCCTCGCCGCGGCCGCTGATGGGCTGCGTCGTGTCGAGGGGCTGATCGGTTTGGAGCGGGCCGGACAAGCCGGTTATGACGATCGGCTGCGGCCTGATGTTCTCCATCTTGGCGAGCACGCTCTTGGGGCCGCGGACGTAAACGTGTTTGGGCGACCAGTAGAACTTGTGGACTTCGAACCCTTCTGCGACCTGGACCTTGAGATCTTTCTTGTCGTCGACCTCGACGGGCAGCCACTTCTCCTCGATCTTGTCGAGCGTGATGCGGACCTCGTCGCGCTTGAACTTGATCGTGACGCGCGGCGGCAGGCCGCGGATGTCGGACCGCGCCAGCGACAGCTTGACGGTCGGCGGCACATCGAAATTGGTGGGCAGCGAGCCCTTCTCCTTCTCGGCGACGTCGATCTCGGCGAGGAGCGTCTTGGGGAGGGACTGCACGTCGGCGCGCGGGCCCTCGACCGTCGCCCTCACCATCGTCCTATGCTTGGCAAGGACGAAATAGTTCGGCGGGTCCTTGAAGACGAGCTCGACGTCTTTCTCGTCCGAGCCAACCGTCCGGCTGTTCACGTAGACCCACGTGATCACGGCGAGCCCGAGCGCGAGCAGCTTCAGCCATTTGTCCGCAAGACAGGCTTCGAGTATTTTCTTCAAGTCAGTTCCTTCGCGGGCGCCGACTGGAAGCCGTCCTCGGACGACACGGCCCGCAGGACCTCACGGAGCCCCTTCTCGTCGACGCGTCTCTTCAGCGAGCCGCTCTCCGCGACCGATATGTCGCCGGTCTCTTCCGACACGACGAGGGCGACGGCGTCGGACTGTTCGGTCACGCCGACGGCCGCGCGGTGGCGCGTGCCCAGGGACGTGTCGAGGTTCGGGTTCTCCGACAGCGGAAAGAGGCACGCGGCCGCCAGCACGCGGTCGCCCTTGATGACCACGGCGCCGTCGTGCAGCGGCGCGTTCTTCCTGAAGATACTGATGAGCAGCTCGGCCGAGACGTCGGCGCCGAGGCGCACGCCGCCGTCGGTGAACGTCTTGAGGCCGACCGAACGCTGCAAGGCTATCAGTGCGCCGGTCCGCTCGCGCGACATCGTCATCACCGCCTTCGTGATTTGCCCCGAGGCGTCCCACCGCTCCTCGACAAGGCTGGCGAAGAGCGGGAGCTGGCCCACGCGAACGAGCGCGCTTCGGAGCTCCGGCTGGAAGATGACGACCAGGGAGAAGAAGAGAAGCGGGCCGACGTTCGTGATGAGCCACTCGAGCACGTAGAGCTCGGCGAGGTCGGCGAGGAAGAGGAAGAGGATGACGACGACGCTGAGAATGGCGCCAAGCCCGCGAATGACTCCCATGCCGCGGCTGCCGCGCAGGAACGCGAGCACGGGGTATATGAGGACGGCGAGTATCAATATCTCGAGCCACCAGAGGTCGGCCAAGGTTAAAGTCCCCCCAACGTGAGCGGCTCTCCGGAACGTGTCACGTCGGCCATCGCCGCGGCTTCGGCCGCCTCGCGAACGTCGTGAACTCTGATTATAGACGCGCGCCCCGCGATGCTCAAGACATTTAGCGCGAGCGACGCGTTCAGCCGCCGGCCCGGCGGCAGGCCGAGTGCGTGCCCGATAAGCGACTTCCGCGAGCAGCCCGTCAGGATCGGCCGCCCGAAACTGGCCAGCACGGGCAGCCGCCGGATGATCTCCGTGTTGTGCGCAAGCGTCTTGCCGAACCCGATGCCGGGATCGACGATGATGCGGTCCAGGCCGACGCCCGCATCGGCCGCCTTCGCCATCGCGCGCCGGAGATACATCGCGATCTCGCGCATCACGTTGGCGTAACGCGGCTCGTCCTGCATCGTGCGCGGCTCGCCCTGCATGTGCATCAGGACGAGCGCGGCGCCGGTGCGCGCGACCACCGGCGCCATCTTTGGGTCGGCGAGCGCGGTCACGTCGTTCACGATGGCCGCGCCCGCGTCGAGCGCCGCAGCGGCGACGCTCGCCTTGCGCGTGTCGATCGAGACGGGTTTGCCGCAGCGCTTCACGAGCTCGGCGACGACGGGCTCGGTGCGGCGGCGCTCCTCGCCGGCGGGAACGGGGTCGCTGCCGGGGCGCGTCGACTCGCCGCCCACGTCGAGAATGTCGGCCCCCTGTTCTGCCAGCTCGAGGCCGTGTTCGACCGCGCGGTCCTTGTCGAGGCAGAGGCCGCCGTCGGAGAACGAGTCGGGCGTCGTGTTGATGATGCCCATTATGAGCGTGCGCTTGCCGCATCGGACCGGGCCGGCAGGGGAGGGGACCTCGAACTCGGCCCGGTCGAACGCATCGAGCGTTGCGGCGACGGCCGCCGCTTCGTCCTCATCGATGCCGTCGGCCGCGAAACGAACGCTGTCGGGGTCGCCGCTGATCTTGAACTCGTCCTCGAACTCGATACGCGTCGGCCGCCAGGCGTCGTCCCATCCCGTGACGAGCGGGTTCAGCATGAGGGCGGTTCCGGAGATCAGGTGTGAGCGTGGCAACCGGCGTTCCCTCAAGTGGGGTTATGTTGCGCTTGCCCGCCGGCCGCGGCGCCGTCCTGCGGCTCGACGGCGGCGTCGACGGCGGCGGGGGAAGCGCCCGTGTTTTCCGCCGCGGCAGAGCTGGCGGCGCGCAAACCGTTGGGCAGGTCGGGCAGTTCCTCGCCGCGAATGATAAGATCGACCTCTTCGGCGGAAAGTACCTCATGCTTGAGCAGCGCGGCGACGACGGCTTTGACGCGCTCGGTATGCGACGATAGAATCTCGCGAGCCCTCGTCATTCCTTCGTCGATAATGCGGCGGACCTCCGAGTCGATCAGTTCGCCAGTTTTCCTGCTGACCTGTTCGCCGGTCGAGCGCGTTATCTCGCGCCCGATGAAAAGCTGCTCCTGCGACCTGTGATAAACGACGGGGCCGACGGCGTCGCTCATGCCCCAGCGGCAGACCATGAGGCGGGCGAGGTCGCTGGCGCGTTCGAGGTCCGACGCGCAGCCGGCGCTGATGTCGGAGCAGAACAGTTCCTCGGCCACCCGGCCGGCCATCAGCGTCGCGATCTCGGCGAGCGCCTTCCGCTTGCCCATGCCGTACTGGTCCTTCTCCGGCAGGAACATCGTGGTGCCGAGGGTCATTCCGCGGGGGATGATGCCGACCTTGTGGAGCGGCTCGTGATCGGGGTCGAGGTGGGCGACGATGGCGTGGCCGGCCTCGTGATACGCGGTCTTCTCCAGGTCCTCCTTGTCGATCACGCGGCTGCGCTTCTGGCGGCCGAACATGACGCGGTCGCGCGCCTCCTCGAAATCGGCGAGCTCGACGGCGTCGGTCTCGCGCAATGTCGCGAGGATAGCGGCCTCGTTGATGAGGTTTTCGAGGTCGGCGCCGGAGAACATTGGCGTCGCGCGGGCGACGGTTTTCAGGTCGTCTTCGGACTTGAGCTTGATCTTCTTGGCGTGGACCCTGAGGATCGCCTCGCGGCCCGTGATGTCGGGGAGGTCGAGCACGACCTGGCGGTCGAAGCGGCCGGGGCGCATGAGCGCCGGGTCGAGCACGTCGGGCCGGTTGGTCGCGGCGATCACGATCACCGCGTCGTCGCTGTCGAACCCGTCCATCTCGACGAGGATGGCGTTGAGCGTCTGCTCGCGTTCGTCGTGCCCGCCGCCGAGGCCGCTGCCCCGGTGGCGGCCGACGGCGTCGACCTCGTCGAGGAAGATGATGCAGGGCGAATTTGCCTTTGCCTGCTGGAAGAGGTCGCGGACGCGCGACGCGCCGACGCCGACGAACATCTCGACGAAGTCGGACCCGCTGATCGAGAAGAACGGCGTGTCGGCCTCGCCGGCGATCGCCTTCGCGAGCAGCGTCTTGCCCGTGCCGGGCGCGCCGACGAGGAGCACGCCCCTCGGCAGCCGGCCGCCGAGCCTTCGGGACTTGTCGGGGTTTTTCAGGAACTCGACGATCTCCTGGACCTCTTCCTTCGCCTCCTTGATGCCTGCGACGTCGTCGAACGTGACCTGGATGTGCTCCTTGTGTGTGAGCCTGGCGCGGCTCTTCCCGAACGAAAGGATGCTTTGCCCCCCGGGCGCACGCATGTGGCGGAACAGGAAGAAGTACATCACGCCGAGGATCAAGACCCACGGCAGAATGGTAAGGAAGACCTGCCACACCTTTCCCATTGACGTCTTGTTATAGCGTTTGATATGCTCCCGCGCGGGCTTCTTGTTGTATTTCACCTCGTCCGACGCGTTGTACTTGTCCGCCTCATCGTTGTAGCCCTTGATGGCCGCGTACAGCTCTCTGACGGCGATGGAATCCGGGCTGAACGGCTCTTCGCACCGGATGACCTTGACCTTCGAGCCGTACGGCCAGTAATCCTCGCCGTCGCCCGGGTCGCGGCGTTCGCCCTCCCAGTGCTCCGCCTTGATCGTCACCGTCTTGACGTGGCCGGCGCGAATGGCCGCGAGGAACTCGCCGTTGTCAACCTTCTCGAAATCGTCGAAGCTGCCGGACGTCGCGTAGTAGAAGCCGGCGATCGCGGCGATGATGATGAGCCAAAGCAAGAGCCCCTTCGTGAAGGGGCGCTGGCCCGGCTGCTCGCTCGGATCATGCCGCGGGTTCCTCATTGGGTCTGACAAGCTGTTTCTTCCTTTACCATTTCTCGAACATGTGGCTGACTACCTTGCGCGCGATCTTGCGCACGGCCTCCGCTCGGGCGTCGGCCTCGGTCTCGCGCGACATCACCTCGTATTCGGCCGACCGCTTCAGCTTCTCGCTCGACGTGACCACCTTCGACGGCCCGCCGTCGAATGGGAGGCGCCTGAACTCGTAGCTGACGATGAGCACGATGGAGTACCTCGAAACGTCGTCCGTCTCCGACTCGCGCAGGACGGCCTTCTCGTAGGTCTCGATCGCGCCCGAGACGACGGCGTCGGCGTTGCCGCGCTCCGCTATCTTGAGGGGGGTCTTCGCGCATATCTCGCGCTGCAGCGCCTGCGTGAACTCGAACTCGATGTCGGTGTAGAGCGTCTTGTTCTTGAAGATGTCCACCGCGATTGTCTTGACGCCCTCGGCCCCCGGCGGCATCGCGAACCCGTGGGTGTACCCGCGGCACCCGGGCAGCGCGAGCGCGGCCGCGGCGGCGGCGACAAGGGCAAGGGCTCGGCGCAGCGCAGGCTTCATTTCCGCTCCATGCTCTGTTCGTGGATGTACAGGACGAGTTCGGCCGCGGCGCGAGAGTAACGCGAGGTGCGGTAGTTCTCGATGATGTCGCGGAGGTAGACGAGCGCGGGAGCGAGCTCGCCCTGCTTCAGGTGGAAGCGCGCCATCAGCAACTGGCGTTCCGCGATGAGGTCGATCACCTCGGCGAGGTACTTGTCCACGAGGCTCATCTCATCCGCGCTGAGGGGCGCGGTCCGCAGTTTGCGAAGCCGTTCCCGGGCGGCGGCGGCGTGCGCCATGTTCCTCGCCGGCCGGTCGATCTGCCGGTACTCGCACAGCGCCGCGCCGAGAGCGGCCTTCGCCACAAGACGGCTGCCCCGGTGTTCGTTCGCGATTGCATCGAAGCTGACCTTTGCGTCGGCGAAGCGGGCCTGCGCGTAGTAGTGGTTGCCGAGCATCATGTGCGCGCGGGCCGATTGCTCGCCGTACGGAGAGCGATACGTTACCTGATCGAGGAAGCGCACCCCGCGCGAGTCGCCTCCGGCGAGCAGTCCCTTGGCCATCTCGAGACAGCGTTCGTTCGCGTTCGAGAGGTATGCGGAATGGCGGAAGTTCGCGAACAGCTTGCTGTACGCCTCGAACGCCGCCTCGTCCTGCCCGGCGGCGCGATACTCCTCGCCGCTCAGGTACTGGGCGTAGTCGGCGCGCCCGTCGTGCTCGAACTTCACGGCGAACTGCGTGAACGCGGCCGCGGCCTCCGCATGCCGCCCCTCTTTGCGAAGAAGCACGCAGCGGTCGAACTCGGCATCGACGTCGACGAACGCGGCGCGCGCACCGCCGCCGCAGCCGCAGCAAACTGCGGCAAGTGCGCAAACCAACAGAATGGACCGTGCAGATCCCATGAACTTCAGCTCTGAACTACTATGGGATTATAGCAGCGTTCTTCGCACCGGTCAAGCCGAGCTTCTTGAGGAGGTCCTGTACCTGCCGCTCCTGTTCCTTCGAGAGCCATTGCCGCTCCGGCGCGCCCGCTCGAATCATCTCGCTGTTGAGGTCGAGGGCCTTCTGCAATTGCTTTGCGGCCTCGGCCTTCAGCCGCGCCGAGAGCAGTCCCTCGCCGTAACGGGCGCGGTACTGCGGCTTCGTCGGGGCGCGGTCGACCGCGCGGCTCATCTCTATGAGCGCCGGCAGGAAGCGGTCTGGGACGGCCCCAGGCGGCAGTTCGGCACGGGCCGCCTTCCGGTACTCGTCGATGTGCGGCTTCAGCAAGCCGGGATGCCGAGGGGCCACGTAGTCGAACAGCCGGGCAAGCTGCACGCGGTAGTCGGCGTGCAACGGTGCGAGCCGGACGGCGCGGCGCCGCGCCGAGATCGCCGCCTCGAGACCGGCCGGCGTCCGCGACCGCTCGAGCGACGCGGCCAGTGCAGCGAACGCGCGGTGGTCGAACGGGTTCGCGCGGCAGGCGGCCATCAGCAATACATGCGCGTCGGACGTCGCCGCTCTCTGCGACGAGAGCCGCGCGAGGGCCAGGCCCCGGACGCGGGAGACCTCGGCCTCGCATATGCGCGACGCCACATAGAAGATGAAGAGGCCGGCGACGGTCGCCGCGATCGTCACGGCCACCTGGCGGGCGCCCTCGACCTGAAGCGCCTTCATGCGGGCCCACGGCGCCGCGACGAGACCGGCCACGACGAACGCCGTGTACGCGACCCCCTCGACGTAGAGGTCGAGGTCGACCAGCGAGTGGAGCAGGAAGCCGGCGACGCCGAGCAGCAGGCCCAACGCCAGCGGGGCCGGCGAAGCGTCGGACGCCGCGGCCGAGAACGCGCGATACGCCGCCCAGCAGAGGGCGGCGAGCGCGCAAATGAATAGGAAATTAAGGACCGGCTGATCGAACACGGTCAGCAACTGGCCGAAGAACCCGGCGGCCAGCACCCCGAGCGCCCCGGCACACGCGAGCAGGAACGGCGGGGGAGGGCGGGCGGCGGGCGCGGCCCGCGCCTCCGCCCCGCGAATCGACCCGGCGACGAGCATCAGCCAGAACAGGAGATACCCGGCGAGCGCCGCAGGGCCGCAATCGGCCAGTATCTCGACGTAGTCGTTGTGCGCGTGCTTCACCTCTTCCGCCGCGGCCGCCTTGTGCATCATATAATGGTTCTTGAAATTCCCCAGGCCGACGCCGAGCGCCGGCGCGCCGCGCCACATCGACAAACCGGCCGCCCAGTATTCCATCCGAACGCGCGCCGAGCCGCCAAGCTCCTTCGACATCTTGTCGAGCCGCGTGCGGAGCACGGGCGACAGGACAACGGCCGCGACAAGAACCACGGCGATGGCCGCGGCGATGCCGAGCGCAACGCCCCACCGGCGCCTCAGCCAGCCGCGGCCGCGCAAAATCAGGAACAGCGCCAAGAGGACGACGCCGACCAGCCATCCGCCCTTCGAGAACGTGAAGAAGAAGGCGAGCAGCAGCAGGGCGGCGCACCCGCCGATGATCCACCGAGCGCCGCGCCGCTTCGCCACGGCGAGCAGCACGGCCGCCGCCGGAAGCAGGATGAGAAGGTAGCCGGCGAGCGAGTTCGGCAGGGCGAACGTCGCGAAGACGCGCTTATTCTCGAGGCGCCGCTCGAGCGACTCGAGCTCCTTCGCCGAGAAACGCCCCTTGAGCTCATCCTCGAGCCTGCCGGCCCTCAGGTCGGCGTGCGTCTTGTCGAGCAGATAAACATATTGGAGCGTGGCGAGCACCGCGACGGGCACCGCCGCGGCGCAAAGGACGCAGAGCAGGCCGCGCCGCACCCGTTCGTTCCGCCCGGCCCACACGGCGAGCACGAAGGCCGAGGCATAGCCCAGCCACGTGAGCAAGGTCAGGATCGCCTCTTGCGGGCAGTCGGACAGGCAGGCGGAGACAACACCGGCGATCAGGACGAGCGCCCCGCCGGTCACGTGCCAGCCCCAGGGCACCTCGACCTGCCGCTCGAAGATCGCCTGGAGCAGCCAGAAGAACGCGCCGGCGATGCCAAGCAGCAGGCAGAGGAGGCGGAGGAACAAGTGCTCACTGCTGACGAGCGGCAGCATCGCCGCCGACAGGGCCAGCAGGAAGACCGAACCCCGCCGGATAACGGCGGCGAAGGACAATTCCGCCGGCGGCCCGCCCGATCCGTTATTGGACTCGCTCAAGGGCCGTTCCCCTGCGAGTTGTTCTGGCCCCGCCGCCCCGCATGTTCGAGCAGCCAGATCAGGACCAGCATCAGGAAGACGCTCGCGAACACGAGCAGCGCCATGCCGGTCTCGAGCTTGAGCAGCAGCGGCGCGAGCAGGCCGGTGCACAGCGTCACGAGATAGATGGTGAGCACCGCCGCCCGCTTGCCCATGCCCAGCACGACGAGCCGGTGCGAGAAATGGTTCTTGTCCGCGCCGAAGACCGGCTTGCCCGAAGCGACGCGAATCAGGACGACCGAGATCGTGTCGTAGAGCGGCACGGCAAGGATGACGAGCGGCACGACGATGGCCGAGACGGGGTTGTGGCCGCGCTCCGGCATGTAGAACGTGAAGAGAATGGTGAGCGTGCCGAGCGTGTAGCCGATGAACATGCTGCCCGCGTCGCCCATGAAGAGCGTGGCCGGCGGGAAGTTGAAGACGAGGAACCCGAGGAGCGAGCCGGCGAAGACGAGCAGCATCGCGGCGAGGAAGTACTGCTGCGTGAGGATTGCGACGACGAGGAACATCGACGACGCGACCAATGCCACGCCCGCGCTCAGCCCGTCCATATTGTCGAGCAAATTGAACGCGTTCGTCATGCCGACGATCCAAAGCACCGTGTATGTGAACGAGAGCCAGTCGGCGCCGACGAACACGGTGACGCGGAGTTCATCGGACACGAACCAGAGAACCGACGCGACCGCGGCCTGCACGGCGAGCCGGGCCCAGGGCGAGAGCCGCCATACGTCGTCGAGCAGGCCGGTGAGGAAGAGGATCGCCGCGCCGCCCAGCACGTAGAAGACGAGGCCCGCGCGGCCGGCGATAGCCGGGACGTGGCGTCTCAGCACGTCCGGCAGCCACGCCGCCGGGCCGCCCTGTCCCTGCATGATCGCGAACAGGACGCCGCCGGCGGCGAGCGCCGTCATCGTCGAGAAGAGAGCGATCCCGCCCCCGAGCGCGATCGGCTTGGTGTGAATCTTTCGCTCCGCCGGGCGGTCGACGAAGTTGACGCGGCGCGCGGCACCGCGCACGATCCAGCAGAGCAGGGCCGACATCACCGTAGCTGAGACGAGAAGGATCGCGCCAAGTACGATCAGCATGGGCCGCTCGCAGCGAGTGGATCAGGACATATCGGGCCATATCGACGATACCAGCGTGCGGAGCACAAGTCAACCGCGCGGCGACATGGTCATCGTTGCGGCGACATGTGATCGTTGCGAAGAACGTGCGCTCTGTGTAGGAGCAGGATGCCCGTGCCGCGGGGCGCTAATCTGACGACGCATATGCGTCGTCAGATTAGCGCTCGCGCGGGGCTGGCAGGCTGGCCCTGGGGTATTTTCCCGCGCGTGGTTTAGTGTCTGGAAATCCGGCGGCCGGGTTCTATAATGGCTGCGTCACTTCTCGGCTGGAGGCAAGGAACTTGGGCATCGCGGGAATCGGAATAGACATGGTTGAGGTGGCGCGGGTCGCGGCCGCGATCGAGCGGCACGGGGACCGATTCCTGGCCCGAGTGTTCACGCCGGCGGAGGCGGGGTACTGCCGCTCGCGTGGCGTGCCGGCGCAGCACTTCGCCGGCCGGTTCGCCGTGAAGGAGGCCGTGCTGAAGGCGCTGAAGACGGGCTGGGGCGACGGCATCCTCTGGCGGGAGGTCGAAGTGAGCCGGGGCCCGGCCGGCGAGCCGAGCGTCGAGCTCTCGGGCGCCGCCGCACGCCGCGCCGAGAAGATGGGAATCGTCAGGATACACGTCTCGCTCTCGCACACGCGCGAGCACGCCATCGCCCACGCCACAGCGGAAACCGTGGAATGACCGAACTTCGTCACGGGCCATTGAGTCTTTGCACCGTCATCGCCGCAGTGTGTGTGCTGGCCGCGCTTTGCACCGGGGCCGGTGCCGAGCCGGCGTTCGAGATCTACGAGCGCCCGAACGCGGCCGTGAGCGGGGGCAAGGTTTATCTGTTCGCGGCGATCAAGGACGCGCCCAGCAAGACCGTTGTTTGTCTTCGGCAGGATGCCGGGGGCGAGTGGCACCGGCTGGCCGAGCTCCGGGCCGACTGCTGCTGCGTGGCCGCGGCGGACGGCATGCTCTACCTGTTCCTGCCCAAGTCCGTCATCGGGCTGAACGCAGACTGCAAGAAGACGGCCGAGGCGTCGTGGCCGTTCAACTGGCGAGCACAGTCGGCAATGCTCGCCGGCGGCCGGATGATGGCGTTCGGTGTCGTGGACGGGCGGCTTCTGTCGGCTTCTCCCGCCGCGGTTGGCGACGGCGAGGTGCTCGGCGCGAAGTGGGACTACGGGGCCGTCCCCGTGGAAGGGCAGGGGGGTTGCGTTCAGGTGCGGGCCGTGCTCGCCGGCGGGAAGCAGTGGCTGTTCTGGACGACGAAGGGGCCGGCCGACCGGGTCGACACGCTCTGGGCCGCGGAACTGGCCGGCGGGAAGCCGGTGCGCACGCATAAGCTCGGGTCTGTCAGCGGGCGCGCGGAGCTCGCGGCGCTCGAATTCGGCGGCGAGCCGATGATCATCTACGCCGGCTTGCCCGAGCGGCTAAAGGACCCGGCGTTCGTCAGCTACCGCAGGCGCCGCGAGAATGTGTGGCGGCCGGACGAGCTCGCCCGATCGGTGACGAACGTCTTCAACGAGCGCACACAGACACTGAGCGCCGTCAGCGCCGGCGGAAAGGTCCACCTGTTTCTCGGGACGGAGTACCGCATCCTGGGTGCGACATACGACGGTGCGAAGTGGACGGCGCCGCGCGTCGTGCTGAGCGACAAGTCGCTGGACGTGGTCATCGATCATTTCGGTATCGTGCTTGGCGCGTTGGGCGCCGCTGCGCTCGTGCTGCTGGCGTCGTTCGCCCGGTCGACGTTCCAGCCGCGCCGCGCGATCATCGCCGGCGTCGAGTATGAGTTCGCGCGCTGGTGGCACCGGGGCGGAGCGTATCTGCTCGATCTCCTCATCGCGATCCTTGCCGTGGCGGCGATACATTTCCTCGCGCAGCACGAGGCGACCGTCGTGAGCGCGATGGTCGCGATGTTCTCGTTCGAGATGTTCTACTTCACCGTATTCGAGGCCCGCTCGGGCAAGACGATCGGCAAGCGGCTGTTCGGAATCATTACGGTCAGCAGGAACGGCGGGTACCCGAGCTGGGGGCAGGCGGCGGCCCGGAATCTGCCGCGCGCCCTGCTCGACTCGCTGTCGCTGATGGCGGCCGGCGCGTTCCTCGCGCTCGTGGCCATTCTGAACACGCGGAGCTCGCAACGGCTGGGCGACCTTACCGCGGGAACACATGTTGTCAAGGAACACAGCGGAAGATAGCGGGCGGGGGCTCGTGGCCGCCGCGGGCGGTTCGGCGCTGACGGCGCTGATGCTCCTTGTCGCATTTCCGCCGCTCGAGCTTGCCGTCCTCGCATGGTGCGCGCTCGTGCCGCTTCTGCTCGTGCTTCGGGAGGCGCGCGGCAAGCTCGCCTGGCTGCTCATTTGGCTCGCCGGTTGGGCGTTCGGCATCGGCGGGTTCTTCTGGGCCCGGCACGTAACCGTGCTCGGCATGGTGCTGCTCGGCTTCTACATATCGGTGTACTTCCTCGTCTTTTGCGCCGCGGCGCGGTGGCTGTCGTTCCGGAAGGGAATGCCGCTGGCGTTCGCGGCCGCGCTG
>JBDREM010000252.1:0-8230 GCA_043819695.1 Planctomycetota bacterium | reverse complement strand
CGTCGTCGGGTGTGATCTCGACCTTGCCGTCCTGAATGTCCTTCGGATGGACGAATTTCATCGAGTCGATGACGCCGGCTTCCTTGAGCAGCACGCCGCACACCAGGCCGTCGAAGTCGGAACGCGTGACCAGTCTCATCGCAATACCCCTCTCGAAGCGGTCTGTGTGGCCTTCCTAACCGGCCGCGCCGGCGTCCCTTACGCAGGGCGCGCCGCCCGCGCGAGAACGCCGCCCAACGGGCCTCGCCGGGCTTGCGGACCACGGGCATTGCTATTTTCGGACGCAGGGACGCGGAAAACAGGCAGAAAAAGGGAACAATCTTCTTGCCCGGGCTCGTGGGCGCAGGGCCTCGGCCCGACGGCCGTTCAGAACTCGGGCGGGAGGACGATCTTTTGCCCGGTCGCGGTCGCGGTGCGGGCGAGATCGTAGGCCTCGTAGTACTGCGCGGCGACGACTTCCCACGAGACGACGGTGTCGAGGTACTGCTTGAGCTTCCAGCCGAGTTCCATGCGGAGGTTCTCGTCGCACGCGAGGCGGACGACTTGTTCGCGCAGCATCTTCTTGTTGGTGAAGAGGAGTCCGCCGCCGCTCTCGAGCGTCTGCGCCGTCAGGCCTTCGAGCGGCGCGGTCGTCACGTATGGCTTGTTCAAGGCGATGATGCGGGCGAGGGTGCCCGACTGCGTCTCGTCGGTCGAGGGGAGGACGATGAAGTCGCAGATGGCCATCGTCTTGTAGTAGATTTCGCCGCGCGGGATGAACTCGTAGTAGTGTGCGAGGCCCTTCTGCTCGAGCAGTTCGACGCCGTTCTTGTACTTCTCGTAGTCCTGTTTGTGGGCGGGGTCGCGCATCGACCCTGCGGCGAGCAGGTCCCAGTCCTCGCCGGTCTGCTGCCTGATCTCGGCCGCGATGTCTTCCCACATCGAGGTGAGTATGTCCCAGCGCTTGTTCGTCTGTATCCATCCGATGAGGCCGACGAGGTGGTTCGAGACGTATGGGAGCTTGTCGATCCCGATTTCGGCGCGGAGCCTGGGGATCTCGTCGAGCCCGTAGCGGCGGTCGGGCCGTGCGCCGTGCGGGACGATCATGACGTTTTGCGGCGTCTCCCAGCGGTACTGGCGGAAGTTCCAATCGAGGCGCCATTTCTGGTAGTGGCACTTGAAGAGCACGACGTTGGCCCGGTCGCACACCTGGCGGATGAAGTCGGCCTCGCGGTCGTGGAGGCGGCCGTGGATGGTGTGGGGCTCGATGATGGTCGGACGGTCCTCGAGCGCATCGAGCATGTCGATGAAGCCCTGGTTGCTGTCGCCGGCGCCGTTCTCGACGTGCTCGTAAAGGCCGTACTCGTGCTCGATGTGAACGGCGTAGGGCTCGAGCTCGTTGATCTTTTTGACGACGGGCTTCCACCAGTTGCGCCGGCTCACGTCGATGAGCGGGAAGACGCCGTCGCCGCGGCCGTCGGTGTGGCTTATGACGAGCACTTCGCGGTAGGGTTCGTGCCGCTGGATAAACTCGCGCGCTTCTTCGCAGAATGTGCCGATGCCGCAGAGGCGGGGCGGATAGCTGGAGATCATCACGACTGGGGGGTTGCTCATGCGTCGGTGTCCTCGCTCGTTGTATCGGCGCCGCTGGCATCGCTCTGGGCGGACGCATCCTGCGCCGGTTTCTCCGAAATATTATCGGCAAGATTCCTGGTTGCGATTAGCTTCAAGAGCGTGAGGAGCGAGATCAGCCATGCGAGCGTCGATTCCGCCCCCTGGTTCTTGTTCGCGCCGTCGGGCTGGAGGCCGTCGCAGCATCCTCCGGTCTTGAAGTCGTAGAGCGGCGCGTTGAGGTCGTTGCGGCCGAGGAACCAGTCGAGGCATCGGCCGGCCTCGCGGAGCCAGTGGTCCTCGCGCGTCCAGATGCACGCCTCGGCGCAGGCCTCGATGAGGGCCATCGCCTCGATGGGCTGCTGGTCGAACGGCGCGATCTGTCCGCCGCGCGGGTACCAGCCGTGGTTGCCGATGATGGCGAGGTGGCCGTCCTCGGCGGTCTGGATCTTCAGGAGCCAGTCGAGTGTCCGCAGGCCGACGTCACCCATCTCCTGGTTCGGGATCCACTGAGCCGAGAGGATGAGGGCGTGCGGCAGGCGCGCGTTGGCATATGTCGCCTCCTGCTCGAACCACGGCCAGTCGTTGCCGGCGCTGCGGTTGTAATGATCGAGCAGTTTTTCGGCGAGCAAGACGCGTGTGCGCCGCGCGCTGGCGTCGCCGGGGAACCGCTCGAGGTATGCGTGGATGCCGATGACGGTAAAGGCGATGGCGCGCAGCGACGTGAAGCTCTCGGTGACGGGCAAACCCTCGCCGAACATGCGGACGGCGAGGCTGAGGATCGAGGAGTTCGGCGCGTTGGCGGTCGCGAGGCCGAGCGCCCAGAGCGAGCGGCCGTGCGAATCTTCGCTCCCTTCCTGCTCCGGCCAGTTCCGCTCGTACGAGAGGAAGTTGCGGAACCGCTTTCGGTCGGGGTTGAAGGCGTCGACGAGGAACGCGAGGTAGGTGTTGATGAGCGGGACGATGCTGCTGTCCTGATAGAGCCGCCAGTAGAGCGACGTGGCGTTGAGCGCGCGGGCGTTGTCGTCGACCGAGTAGCCGTGCCGGCGGTGCGGGATCGAGTAGAGCGCGTGCTGGAGAATGCCGGTGTCGTCCGTCATCATATGGATGTGCCGCAGGTCTGGCTCGGGCAGTTCCTGGATCGCGTCGGCCGGTGCGATGGCGACCGCGGCCGGCTTGGGCTGGGTCTCCCGTTCCCGGGTGCACTCGCGCGCCACGTCCAGGTACCCCGCCGCCACCTTGTCCCAGGTCATGTCGCGGGCGAACTCATAGGCGCGGATGCGCATCGCGTGCCGCTCGGTCTCGTTGTCGAGCAGGTCGTTGATCTCATGCGCGAGCGCTTGCGGATTCTTGAAGGGAACGAGCCGGCCGCGGCCGTCGGCAAGAAGCTCCTGCGCGTACCAGTACGGCGTCGAGATAACCGCTTTGCCGGCGCCGACCGCGTAAGCCAGCGTGCCCGAGGCGATCTGCGCCTCGCCGAGGTAGGGCGTGACGTAGAGGTCGGCCGAGCCGATGTACTGGCACAGTTCTTCGAGGCTCACGAACCGGTTGTGGAAGGCAACGTGCCTGGTGACGCCGAGCTTTCGCGCCATCTGCTGCAGGCTCTGGCGGTATTCTTCGCCGACCGAGCGGACGATGTGGGGGTGGGTCGCGCCGAGAATCAGATACACGGCCTCCGGATGCCGCTCGATCACCTCGGGCATCGCCTCGATCATGTACTCGATGCCCTTGTTCGGCGAAAGCAGGCCGAACGTCAGAATGACCTTCCGCCCCTCGACGCCGAACTTGTCCTTGTAGAAATTCGGGTCGATGAAGGGCACGTCGTGGATGCCGTGCGGGATGTGAACGATCTTGTGCTCGGGCACGCGGTAATGCTCTTGCAGCATGCCCACGGCCCGCTCGCTCATCACGAGCAGCCGGGCGGAGATCTTGGCGACCTCGTTCATGACGGTGCGCTGATCTTCGTTCGGCTCGGTCAGGATCGTGTGGAAGTTGGTGATGACGGGCATTCGGAGGTCGCGCATGAAAGCGAGCACGTGCGCGCCCGCGGGCCCGCCGAAGATGCCGAACTCATGCTGCACGACGGCAACATCGATCTGATTGATGTTCAGGAAGTTCGCCGCGAGGCGGTAGTCGCTTTGTCTGGCGGCGCTGATCTGGAAGCACACCTCGCCGGGATACGGATAGCCCTCGGGCAGGTCGTCGAGCGCCAGCGCGAGCAGGCGGCCCGGCCGGAGGACCCGCTGGATGGCGTGGCAGAGGTCGGCCGTGAAGGTGGCGATGCCGCAAAGCCGCGGCACGTACGTGCCGATCACTGCGATCGAGTTCAGCGGACGTTTCTCTGACATTGCACTATGACTCCTCACCAGAGTTACGGACCGAGGGATTCTACCGTATCGCTCAGGGCCTTTCAAGCGCGCCCGAGCTGCGTAACCGTTCCAATGTCCGTGTGATCCCGATCTGCTTGGTGCGCTGTTTCTGTAGCCGCCCGCATCGAGGGCGGCCCGGCCGAGGTCAGTGCCCTCGGCTACAGCAACACACGGACATTGGAACGGTCACAGCGCTCCGAGTCCATATTCTTATCACGGGGTGGTCCCGTAATAGGAAATGCCCGCGTTCCCCTCGTCCTCGTCGTCGGTTGTTTCGAGGACGAGGACGATCTCTGAGGCGGTGGGCTGCCCTTCGGGCAGCTTGGCCACCGGTGCCGAGATCCCCCGTGTTCAGCGTATCGACTCCAGCGCTCCCGCCGATTTGCGGCCCGTCCGCGATTCTGATAAGATCCACCTGAAAGGAGGCGGCGTGAAAGAGACAGCAACAAGGGAATTCCCCCGGCGCGTCGCGATCGAAAATACGACCGCGTGCAACGCGCGCTGCACGATGTGCCCGCGCGAGAAGCTCCGCCGCAAGATCGAGACGATGGACCTGCCGACGTTCAAGAGGCTGCTCGACGACGCCGTCGCCGCGGGCGCCTCGAAGATCAGCCTCCACAACTTCGGCGAGCCGCTCCTCGACAAGGACCTCGCCGCGAAAATCGCCTGCGCCAAAGACAAGGGCGTCCGAGAGACGTACATCGTCACCAACGCCTCCCTCATGACCGAGGAGAAAGCCGAGGAGCTCATCGAGGCCGGGCTCGACCGTGTCAAGATCAGCTTCTACGGCGTCACACCCGAGGAATACGAGACAATCCACGCCGGCCTGAGCTACGAGACGACGCTGGCGAACATCAAGGCGCTGTTGGCGGCGAAGAAACGGCTCGGCGGCAAGAAGCCGAAGATCACCCTCCGCTACATCGGCGGCCCGATCGACTTCCTCAAGTTCTGCCGCCAGTGGCTGCCGTACTGGCCGACGTGCAGCGTCGTCCCCGGAACGTTCCACAACTACTCGAGCGGGCGGAACTTCAACCCGATCTCGAAGATCAGGCGGCCCGACCGGATGAAGTCGTGCCGCTACCTCAAGCGGTCGGTCGTCTATATCCTCGCCAACGGCGACGTCGTCCCCTGCTGCTACGACTTCAACGGCGTGCTCAACATGGGCAACGCGCTCGAGGAGAACATCGCCGACATCTGGCACGGGCCGAGGTTCCAGGCCTTCAGGCTCGCCCACAAGAACCACGAGTTCCACAAGTATCCCATCTGCGCCGCCTGCGACAAGCTCAACTGCATCTTCATCTGACGGCAAGTCCAAATGCCAAAGTTCAAATAACAAATGAAGCCCCAAGTCGCAACTTCCAATCATCGGGATGAAGCGGGGCCGCGCGCTGCCGGCCATTCGGGTTTGAGTCTTTGGCATTCACTTGTTATTTGAGCTTTGGCCGTTGGTATTGCCCGCAGCCGGGCAAATGGTATGATACGTCGCGACGGAACGGGCCGCGGCGGCCGCCGTTCGGCTTGTGACAACAGCCGCGATCACGCGATAACTGGAGGAAGACGCGATGAAACCGCGAGACGCCATCCTGGCCGCGATCAATCACGAAGAGGTCCGCCCGGTGCCATACGTGCTCGGCTGGGAAGGCGACGTCGGCGAGCGGCTCGATAAGCACTACGGCGGCACGGACTGGCACAAGCGGCTGCAGACGTACATGGCCGGCACGGGCGTCGTCGACACGATGTGGAAAGCCCTCGTTGAGGGCGGCGAGGGATGCATGCGAGACCTCTATGGCACGGTCTGGCGGCTCGACCGGCGGCCGTTCCATCTCGAAGAGCCGGGCATGGCCAAGCCGACCTTCGACGGCTACGACTGGCCCGCGCCGGAGGCGTTCTTCGCCGACGACGAAGGCGTCGCCAACGCCCGCAAGGTCTGCGACGAGAACAAGGACGAGTACTTCGTCCACGCCGGCCTCGGCTGGGGGCTGTTCGAGACAAGCTGGGGTATCCGCGGATTTGTGAACGTGTTGATGGACGCGGCCGCCGAGCCGGAGTTCTTCGAGGAATTGCTCGACCGCATCACCGACCAGTTCCTCGCGTACGTCGACTTCACGTGCAAGAGCCTGCCCGACATCGATGCGATAATGTTCGGCGACGACTGGGGCGACCAGCGCGGCATCATCATCGGGCCCGACCGCTGGCGTAAGCTTCTCAAGCCGCGCTGGGCGAAGATCTACGACCGCGTCCACAGCTACGGCAAATACGCCATCTCGCACTGCTGCGGCAGCATCGTCGACATCATGGACGACGTCATTGAGATCGGCCTGGACGTCTTCGAGAGCATGCAGCCCGAGGCGCGGGGCATGAACCCCTACGAGCTGAAGAAGCGGTGGGGCGACAAGATCACGTTCTGGGGCTGCCTCGGCGCTCAGAGCATCATCCCGTTCGGCAAGCCGGACGAGATCACGGCCGAGGTCACGAAGCTCTGCCGCGAGATGGGGGCGGGCGGCGGATACATCCTCGCGCCTGCCAAGGGCTTTCAGCCCGAGACACCGACCGAGAACGCCGTCGCCGTCATCGAGGCCGTCCTGGCCCAGGACACCTGACCGAGAGCCGCCACGGTGCAATCCGGGGACGGCATACGGGGCGCCGCGGGAACGCATCCGGCACCCGTGCTTACGTTGTGCCCGTCGGCAAGTGACGTGGCGCCGCTGCGGCGCGTTCAAGTACCTTCCGGCGATCGGACGCTGGCGCCCTGCGTGATGAGGGCTTCCTTGAGTTCGTCGACGGCGGCGAGCTCGTGGATGAGGGCGCGGTAGACGGCGTCGGCCATGCCCCCCCGCCGTTTCTTGTTCGCCCAGGAGCCCCTGGCGGACTCGGTCTTCCGGAACACGAGCCATTCGTTGTAGGCCGCGTCGTATTCGTTTGCGGCGTTCAGGATGTGAACGTTCGTCTTGTCCGGGAACCGCTCGGCGGCGCGCCTGAGATAGACGGCCGCGCACTTGCGGCCCGTGTACTGCGGCGTGATGGCGTGGCAGCCGTGCCAGCCGGCGGCAAAGTAGTCCTTCTTCTTCGACGTGTCGGCTATGTCATCCGCGAACTGCTTGATGCCCTCCAATCCCCACTTCGCGCCCTCGAACATCGAGTTCTTCGCCCGCGGATCGTGGAGGGCGAGCGTGACGATGCTAGCCATGACGTTGGCGGCGCTCTTTTTGCCCGCGAGCTTCCGCACGCTCCGGGTGTGCCGGCCGACCCAACCGCGGCTCTCTCCTGCGAACCACTTCTCGAACCTCTCCCAGTTCCACCACTCGGGCGGGTCGGCGAACGGCTTGCACATCGCGAGCGCCCTTCGGCCCCGCTTCGTGGCGGCGTCCTTGCAGCCGGCGAAGATCATGTCTTCGATGTAGGGGGCCCGGACGGGCGATCCGTCGCCGAGGGCCTTCGTGATCTCCGCCCACGCCTCGTCGGCGGAGCCGACGTGTGTCCACTGGAATCCGAAGCCGGTCGCGTCGGCGATCCGCTTGTCGCACCCGTATGGTGCGGCCCAGCCCGCCCAGAACTTGTCCTTGTGCTCATAGGCGAAGCTCGTGCCGAACCCCGAGACGGTCATCAGGGTCTCGTAGTCGACGTTCTTCCACGCCAGCGCCCGCATGCAGACGAGGTGCATTTCGATGTAGCTGCGCGGCTGCCAGTATCGGCCTGTTTCACCGCCGACCGTCTTGAAGGCTTCGACGACTCTCTTGAGTTCGGTCTTCTTGTATCTTGCCTTCCCCACGGTCTCCTCTCTCCCTCGCGTCGGCCCGGTCACGTCACCTTGTTCCCGCTTCCACACAAGCATTATGCACCAGCGCGAACGGCAAGTCCACACTGAACCCGGCGTTACGGGGGACGGGCCGGTGGGTGACGTGGCAGTGCGGAAAAAAGGGGTTTGACAGGGTGCGAGGGCGTTTCTATAATTATCCGCGTTTGGCCGCCGAATCCTTTGTCGAAAGGAGGTGATGCGGGCAGCGACGTGGTTTCCCGGGCTCCGCATCGGCGGCGGCCCGCACACGATCGAGCGAAGGTGGCTCGGCCTGTCCGGCTTCGTATTGCACCGGGCGCCGGGCGTGTGAATGATAGATCAAGGAGGATTCATTGTGTCCGTCGACGATAAGGTGTTCGATATTGTGGCAGAGCGAATGGGCGTCAAGAAAGAAGACATCAGCAAGGAGACGTCCTTCATTACGGACCTGGGGGCGGACTCTCTCGACCAGGTCGAGCTGATCATGGAGCTTGAG
>JBDREM010000251.1:0-2589 GCA_043819695.1 Planctomycetota bacterium | reverse complement strand
CCACACGGACACGATAGAGATGCTTCGCTTCGCTCAGCATGACATAAGCTCCTATCTTGCCGTGAGTTCTGTCATTCTGAGCGGCAGCGAAGAATCTCCGCGACACACGTCCGGCTTCCATTGTTAACATGAAGCTCAATAGGACGAAGATTAAGATTAGGATTTGTAGGGGACGGGCCTGACTGGAGAGCACTGCTTTGCTTTCACACCGCGAGAACTTCATCCGAAATGTCCGCCGGACGGGGCCGGAATGGATCCCGGCGGACGTCCACATCTCGTCGGCGTCGTGGGAGCAACTCCGCGAAGACCTCGACGACGTCTGCTCCCGACACACAATCCTCTTCCCGAACCACAAGTCGCCCAGCCGCGACTGGTCGACGTGGCACGCCGGCCCCGAGCCGGGCTCGCGAGAGACCGACCCCTGGGGCGCGGTCTGGCAGTTCGACTTCCCCGGGCTCGAGGGCGGCGTGGTCGAGCACCCGCTCGACGACTGGGCGAAGTTCGACGGCTTCGCGGCGCCGGACCCGCTCCGCTTCTCGGACCGTCGCGAGCGCGACCTCCTCGAACGACTCGAAGGCATCCCGGACCGCAAGGCGAAGGGCGACCTCATCAGCGGCGGACTCGACCACGGCTACTTCCTCATGCGGCTCTGGTACCTCCGCGGCTTCGTGAACCTGATGATGGACATCGCGACCGACGAGCCGCGGCTCCACGACCTCATCGACCTGATTGTCGAGCGGAACAATGTCATCATCGGCGAGCACATCAAGGCGGGCGTCGACACGTTCACCTTCCCGGAGGACATCGGCACGCAGACGGCGTCGATCCTCAGCCCCGCCGACTTCCGCAAGTGGGTCGTGCCCGCGTACAAGCGGATGATGGGCCCGGCGAAGGACGCGGGCGTCATCATCAACACCCACAGCGACGGCTACATCATGGAACTCGTCGACGACCTGCTCGACTGCGGCTGCGACATCCTCAACCCGCAGGACCTGTGCAACGGGATCGACGAGATCGCGAGGGCGATGAAGGGGCGGTGCTGCATCAAGATCGACGTCGACCGGCAGCGGGTCGTGCCGTTCGGCACGCCGCAGGAGGTCCACGACCTGATCGAGGAGGAAGTGCGGAAGCTCGGCGGGCCCGAGGGCGGGCTCGAGTTCGTCGTCGGCATCTACCCGCCGACCCCGGCGGAGAACGTCGATGCCGTCTGCTCCGCGCTCGAGAAGTTCAGAACGTATTGGTGGGACGGCCGCGGATGACGGTGTCTCGTCCTAATCTTAATCATAATCTTAATCTTAATCGCCGTTGTTGTTGGCTCGAACTGCGAGTAAGATTAGGATTAAGATTAGGATTAGGATCAAGAGTAAGAGAGAGTAATGGGCAAGACGGGCTTTCTTGATGATCCGATCTTTCGCGCACACGATACGGGCGCGGGGCACCCGGAGCGCGGGGAGCGGTGCGATGCCATCGCCGATGCGCTCGCCGACGCCGGCCTGACCGAGCAGCTCGAACGAATCAAGATCCGCGCGGCGACCGAGGACGAGGTCGCGCTCTGCCACACGCGCGATTACATCGCGCTCGTCGAGCGCGAGGTCGAGTCGGGCCGCCGCGTCCTCAGCACAGGCGACACGCGCATCCACGACGACTCCTACGCGGTCGCGATGTACGCCGTCGGCGGCGTTCTGAGCGCGGTCGATGCCGTGATCGCGGGCGACGTGAAGAACGCGTTTTGCAGCGTCCGGCCGCCGGGCCATCACGCCACCCGCGACCGCGGGATGGGCTTCTGCATCTTCAACAACGTCGCGGTCGCGGCACGGTACGCGCAGAAACGGCACGGGCTCGAGCGTGTGCTCATCGCCGACTGGGACGTGCATCACGGAAACGGGACGGAGGATATCTTCTACGAGGACGGCTCGGTCCTTTATTTCAGCACGCACCAGGCGGGGTGGTATCCGGGGACGGGCTGGGAGGACGACACGGGGCAAGGGGATGGGAAGGGCGCGACGATCAACGTGCCGCTACCGGGCGGCACGAAGGGAAGCGAGATTCTGGCGGCGTTCCGCGAGCGCCTCGTGCCCGCGGCCAACGCGTTCAAGCCCGACCTCGTCCTGGTCTCGGCGGGGTTCGACTCGCACGCGGCGGACCCGCTCGGCGAGCTGATGCTGACCGACGAGGATTTCGCGGCGCTGACGGAGCTGACGCTCGAGATCGCGCGGACGCACTGCGGCGGCCGGCTGGTCTCGGTGCTCGAGGGCGGTTACAGCCTCGACGTGCTCCGGTCGGCGGTCACCGCGCACGTCCGGGCGCTCGTCCAAGCGTAAAATCAGCGGCAGCGGGGCCGTTGAAAGGACCCGCCCGCTCACGGAGCGGGCCTGCAAGGGGCCCCAGAACGCCGCGAAACGGCCGTTCCTGTAGGCCGACTTTGCAAGTCGGCGGGTTTCCTGCACTTTTTTCAACAGCCCCGCAGATAATACTACGCATGTGGCACGTTCCTGCATATATATGGGGGGAAGGAAACGACCAGGCTTCCCGGAAAGGAGGAGTGAGATGGCAATAAGGCGGATGATGGCGATGGTGGCGGTGGTGTCG
>JBDREM010000250.1:0-2606 GCA_043819695.1 Planctomycetota bacterium | reverse complement strand
GTGGCCGGTCTTGCCGACGCCGATGATCGTCTTGTCGGAGGCCACGTGAATCTCCCTCGTCGTCAGATGCTCGTAGCGCGTTTTCGGGTTCTTCTTCTCCGTGACCTTGATCTCTCCCTTTACGCGGATGATGTACGGCTCTTTCATCTGCGCGTACTTCTCGAGATCCGCCTGGTTGGTGACCGTCACCACCTTGCCCCCGGCGCCGCCGGTCGTCCCGTTCTGCCCCAGCGCATCGACGGACGCGAACCCATTGGACTCGTCGGACCACTGCCGCGCGGCGTCCTTCCCACCTGCCACGTCCTTGCCGGCCGCTGCAGCGGCCAGCGCCGGCGGCTGCAGATGGCCGAGCGTCCCCGCCGGGGCATTCTTCGCCTTCCGCCCCGCATCGGCCGCCCGCCAGGGCACAAGCTGCGGCATCAACTCGCGGCCTTTGGGCACCGCCGCCGGCTCGAAATCGATCTTGATCCTCACGTCGTCGTAGTCGCTGTCGCCGTAACGCCCGGACCATCCGTCGACCGTGTAGTCGGTGATCGTCATCCTCGTGCCGCCGGGCAGAATATACGGGTAGCTCTTGTAGTCCTTGGGTAACTTCTTGGCCCCGTATGGCTTCAGCGCCTCGACGATCCGGTCCATCCACGCAGGTATATCCCTCCGCGCCGCCTGCTCCAGTTTCGGGAAGAGCACTTTCATGTTATCGACGTAGTTCAGCAGCGGCCGGCCAAGATGCATGCGAATCAACGGGCGGGCCGAATCCAGCGCGTAGTAGTTCGTCTCGTACGCGTGGCGTTTCCATATCTGCTGGCCGGGATTGTCGACCGGCTTCCGCTCGGCGGCCTCGGCGTAGCTGATCTTCTGCCAGTCGTACGTCGTACGGCGGTCGACAAACATCCCGCGATTCTCTTCGCCGCCGCCAAAAGGCTTCATTCCCTCGGGAAAGAGCTGCTCTTTCAATACCATCGGGTCCCAACTCCAGGGGTCGCCCAATTCCAGCAGTCTCGCCAGCAGCGGGAAGCCCTCGATCAGCGTGATCACGTCGTTCCCGGCCTCGGGAAAATCCGCCTTCAATGACCACGGCTGCCCCACGAACTTCACGCCGTCGCAGTGCAGGCGCAGCTCGGCGATGCCGGACCACGTGGGCGACCCGCTCACCTCGGACAACGCCCGCAGCCGGAAGTAACGGCCCTTGACCGGGGCGGGAAACTTGACCACGTTCTCGCCATCGGGCTTGGCGAACGCGCCCTTGGCGACGGGCTTGCCGATGTTCCGGGCAAGCGGGAAGGATGTCGTCTGCGCTCCGCTCAGATACGCCTCGTAGTCCTTGATCCTGCCGTTGCGCGAGTCTGCTCGCGGCGCATACGTGAACCCGCTGATCTCGTAGACCCCGCCCAGGTCCACCACAATCTCGTGGGGCAGGTCGGTCACGGCCGCGGGCGGCTTCCAGAGAGAATGCCAGATCGACCCGGGATTGCCGTCCATGGCCCGGAAGGCCTCGTTCCCGGGATGCTCGCTGTCCGCGCGAACCTTCACCTCGACGAGGCGCTCCTCGGCGAAGGCGCAGGCGCACGTCAGCAGAAGAACCACCACCACAACGGCTCTCTTCATTCTTCTTTCCCTCTCCAGATTCCAGGACTCAGGCCTGATGCTTGAACACCCAGGCATCATCATTCGTTCCCCATTCTCTCTCTCCAGAAGGGGATCGCCCTGCGCGAAACCTCCGGCCCCTCGTAGGTCGCAACCAGCGCCTGGTCCCCGGTGCGCTCGAAGAAGGTGATGACGACCTCGTGCATGCCCGGCTTCAGGTCCACCGCGCCGGAGCGCCGGACGAAGCCGTGGAGGCCGTCGTTGTCGACGACCACCTTGCCGTCGACGGCCAACCGGCTCCCGTCGTCGCTGCCGAGATGGAACGTGTACCGGCCGGCCGTCTGGACGTCGAGGTAGCCGGTGAAGCGGAAGGCGAATCTCTCCTCGCGCCGGCGCCGGTTAAGCGTCACGTCGTCCACGATGCCCGAGGCGGCCGGCGTCAACGTCGCGAAACCGGGCAGGGCGTTCCAGTCCCCCTCGTAGTAATCGTACCGCAGCCCCGGCACCAGGGTCAGCCCATCGTGGTCGCGGGGCTCGACCCGGGTGAACGTCTGCTCGACGACCGCGCTGTTCCTGCCGTCGGCGCAGCAGAAGAGCGCCTTGACGGTCGTGGTCTTCTTCAGGGGAATCGGGTTCCTGTACGCGGGCGACCTCTCCGTCGGCTCGGAGCCGTCCAGCGTGTACCGAATCGAGCCGTTCGTCTCGAAGCAGTCGATCACGACGGACGCCTTGCCGAGGAAGCGCGAGCGGCCAGAAACCGCCGGCGCGTTGGCCCCGATCGGCACGTCGAAGTAGTTCTCGGCCTCGTGGATATGGATGTTGTACTGCCCCATCACGTCCCAGGAATCCAGGTGGGTATGCGATCCCATCCAGTCTTCCAGGCCCCGGCCGCCGCGGGCGGCTGCGTCGGCGTCGATCCTGCCTTGGGCGATCATCGTGTCGTACACGAGCTGCCACTGGTACCAGGCCGCGTTCCCCGGCCCCTGCCCCTCACGCAGGATGTAGTCATCGTACGCCTTGCC
>JBDREM010000249.1:0-13236 GCA_043819695.1 Planctomycetota bacterium | reverse complement strand
CCCATCAGGGCCATGTAGTAGTCGCTGTATTCCACAGAACACACTCCTTTGCCGGTATACCTGGCCGCCAAAAGCTGCGGGATTATAGTCTGGCGCGGAGGCAAGTCAAGGAAGCAGGGCGGGTGATCGGGGCCTGTTCTTACCCGGGCCGAGCAACCAGGGCTGTTGGCCGCGCAGTTCTTTCTATCCTAATCTTCATCTTAATCCTAATCGTAATCCGTTGTTCCGAAGTCGAGGAAGATTAGGATTACGATTACGATCGAGATTAGGATTGGGAATGGCGGTGTGTCACCCCCGCTTCCACCGGACGCCGCCGGGCGTGTCCTCGAGGATGATGCCCTGCGCGTGGAGTTCGTCGCGGATGGCGTCGGCCCGGGCGAAGTCCCTGCTCGTCCGCGCCGCCTCGCGCTCGTCGACGAGCTTCTGAATCTCGGCGTCAAGCACGTGCTCCGTCTCCGCGGCGGGCAGCACGCCGAGGATCGCGTCGAACTTGCGGACGAGGGCGGCGCACTTCGCGCCGTCGGCCTTCCCCACGCCGAGCTTGTTGACGTCGCGCACGAAGTCGAACAGGTGCGCGAGCGCGCCGGCGATGTTGAGGTCGTCGTCGAGCGCCGCCTCGAAGTCGGCCTCGGCGTTCTCGATCAGCTTTGCCACGCCGGGGTTCTCGCCGCCGCCCGCGGCCTGCTCCATGTTCGAGACGAACTCCTTGAGCCGCCGGATGGCGCCGGCCGAGGCCTCGACGCCCTCGAACGTGAAGTTCATGCTCTGGCGGTAGTGGCTCGCGAGCAGCGTGTAGCGGATCGCCATCGGGTCGAGCCCCTTCTCGATCAGGTCCTTCAGCGTGAAGAAGTTGCCGAGCGACTTCGACATCTTCTGCCCTTCGACCTGGAGGAACCGCGCGTGGAGCCAGTACTTGACGAACTGCACGCCGGTCGCGCCCTCGGACTGCGCGATCTCGCATTCGTGGTGCGGGAAGATGTTGTCCTCGCCGCCGGTGTGGATGTCGAGCGTGTCGCCGAGGTACTTCTGCGACATCGTCGAGCATTCGAGATGCCAGCCGGGATAGCCGACGCCCCACGGGCTCTCCCATTTCATGATGTGCGTCGGGTCGGTCACCCAGAGCGAGAAGTCGTGCGGGTTCTTCTTGTCGGGATTCACGTCGAGCCGCGCCCCGGCCTGCAGCCGGTCGAGCGTGTTGCCCGAGAGCTTGCCGTAATCGGGGAACGACGTGACGTCGTAGTAAACGCAGCCGTTGACGACGTAGGCGTGGCCTTTTTCGATGAGCCGCTCGACCGTGCCTATCATGTCGCCGACGTGCTCGGTCGCGCGGGGATAGACCGTCGCCCGCCTGATGTTGAGCGCGTCGATGTCGTCGAAGAACGCGTTCATATAGAACTCGGCGATCTGCCACGGGTCCTTCGCCTCCTCGCGAGCGGCTTTCTCGAGCTTGTCCTCGCCATCGTCGGCGTCGCTCGTCAGGTGGCCGACGTCGGTGATGTTCATCACCTGGTTCACGTCGAGCCCCTTGTACTCGAAGAAGCGGCGGAGCAGGTCGGCGAGCATGAACGAGCGGAAGTTGCCGATGTGCGCGTACATATAGACCGTCGGGCCGCAGTTGTACATTCGGACCTTGCCCGGCTCGAGCGGCACGAACTCCTCTTTGCGATTCGTCAGCGTGTTGTAGAGCTGCATGGTCATCCGCCTGCTCCTCACGTTCGGCGCGGTTCACGGACTAGTGTAAGATGAGGGAAAGGGGAAAACGGGAAAAGGGGAAAAGAGAAGCACGGGGCAGATCGCCGCCCCGTGGGGCAGCAACCCAACCGGTCTTTCCCTTTTTCCCATTTTTCCCTTTTTCCTTCTTACACTGGCTCGACAACTACGACCGCTTCGGCGGCGACGGCCTCGCCGCGGCCGACCTCGCCGAGCCCCTCGGCGCTCTTCGCCTTCACGTTCACCCGCTCGGGCCCGAGCCCGAGGTCGGCGGCGATGTTCTCGCGCATCGCCTGCTTCATCGGCCCGAGCTTCGGGCTCTCGAGCAGCACGGTCGCGTCGACGTTGCCGACGCGATAGCCCTTTTCCTGAACGAGCGCGTTCGCCTGTTTGAGGAGCCCGCGGCTGTCGGCGTCCTCGTACTGCGGATCGGTGTCCGGGAAGAGGTCGCCGATGTCGCCGAGCGCGGCGGCGCCCAGCATCGCGTCGATGACGGCGTGCAGGAGCGCGTCGCCGTCGGAATGCGCGACCGCCCCGCGCGGCGAGTCGATCTCGACCCCGCCGATCACGAGCCGCCGGCCCTCGGCGAGCTTGTGCGAGTCCCGTCCGATCCCAACGCGCATCCGCCATTCTCCTTCGGGTGACGGGCTTCAGTATAGCAGAAACGGCCCGACCGGCAAGCTCCGCAGAAGGACAAGACCCCGCCGGTAATGCCGACAGGCTCTGGAGGAGCGGCTCGTGAAGCGGGCCTACCGAAAAATATCGGTCCGCGGGCCGGGCGGCGGGCGCGGCAGCTGCGGGTCGTGCTTCTCCAACTCCTTCCCCGTCCAACCGTCGTCGCCGGCGAGATCGATGCCGAACCAGCCGAAGAGGTAGTCGAACAGCTCGCCGACATCAAGGCCGACGTCGAGGCCGACGAAGACGGCGTGCACGTTGGCCGAGACCTCGAGCCAGCCGCGGTTCGGGTTGTTGATCGTGCGCGGCTCGCCGGCGCAGTGCCAGAAACCAGGCTCTTCGCCGGGCGGCATGGGATCGCGTTCGTCGCCCCGCACGAGGGTGAGCGGCATTCCGCCGTAGACGACCGCGTCGACGTCCTCCCAGCCCCAGATCGGGACGATGAGGTTCGCGTCGTAGCGGCGTTCGTCCCAGATCCAGCCATATCCGTTGCGGAAGCCGTAGCGGCGCGCTTCATACGCGCCCGCGCCGACGGCGATGCACCGCGTCACGTGCGCGTTGACGAGCAGCCCCGGGCCGATGCCGGCGTTCAGCCGCAGTATCTCGGCCGCGTCGTCGTTGCGGTCCTGAAGGTTCGGCGCCTTGCATCCGGCCAGAGCGGCGGCACACACGCACAGCGCCAGCGCGAGCATGCTCGGCTTGGAGACCCGCATGATAGGCCGCCTCCCAGAAAGAAATGCCACGACACACACAGTCTATTGCGCGGGTTCGGGGCGTTCAAGTGGGTTCTTGGGTCACTCGCTGCGGCCCAGTTCCGCGGCGAACACGTCGTGGGCCGCCTGGTCGTAGAGGACGAACATCACCTTCTCGAGCGATGAATCGGCCGAGGCGAGGTGCTCGCGCACGGTGCCGATCATCAGCTTCGCGCATTCGTCGAGCGGAAACCCGGCGATGCCGGTGCCGACGGCTGGGAACGCGATGGATTGCAGCCCGTGTTCGTCCGCGCGGAGGAGGCTGCTGCGCGTCGACGCGACGAGGTTCTCGGCCGTCGTCGCCTGGCCGAGCGACATGCTCGCGGCGTGGATGACGTATTTCGCCTTGAGCCAGCCGGCTCCGGTGACGGCCGCCTCGCCGAGCGGGATGGCGCCGATCCGGTCGCATTCCTCCTGAATCGACGGCCCGCCCTTGCGGCGAATGGCGCCCGCGACGCCGCCGCCGAGCTGAAGCTCGTCGTTGGCGGCGTTGACGATCGCGTCGGCCTCGGCCTCGGTGATGTCGCCGACCATCAGCTCGATGCGTGAATCCATTTTCCCTGCCCCCTTGCCTGGCGCCGCATAGGGCCTATGGGACTTATAGGACCTATAAGGCGTATGTGTGGCTGCTATAAAACTTTCGCGCCCGGCTTCATCGGCCGCTCGGGCGAGACGATGATGACCTCGTCGGGCGCGTCGTCGTGCTGCGCCGCCAGCAGCATGCCCTGGCTCTCGACGCCGCGCAGGTTCGCCGGCTCGAGGTTCGCCACGACAACAAGCTGCTTGCCGCTCAGTTGGTCCGGCTCGTAGTATGGCTTGAGGCCGGCGACCAGTTGCCGCTCCTCGCCGCCGATGTCGACCGTCAGCACGTAGAGCTTGTCGGCGTTCGGATGCGGCTCGACCGCCGTGACCGTGCCGACCACGAGCTGCATCCGCTTGAAATCGTTGTAGCTTATCGTTCCCTCGGCCATGCATCGCTCTCCTCGATGTTCGTGCCGGCCTGCCGCGACCTAGAGGCCCTCGAAAGGGTCGTCGACGACGTCAGGTTTCTTCTTCAGGTCGGCTTTCGGCTTGCCCTTGTGCTTCGCAATCCACGGATCGATCACGTCTTTCTTCAGCCGCCGGAACCGCGCCTCGCGGACGAACTCGACGTGCGAGTCAATGAACACCACGTTGCGCCCGCCGGGCGAGAACGGCCGCTTGTCCCATGCCAGCGGAAGCGAGCCTGGGGCCTCGGCCTCGCCCACCTTCCCGCCGACGAGGTCCAGGATGCACTCATAATCCGTGACGAACTTGCCCGGCACCGGTTTGGTGCCGCTGGCCGGATGAAGAAACACCCTCGGCTCTCTAACGATCTCATTGTCCCAGAGCGACTTGAGCGAAGGCGGGAAAAACTGCTGGTCGCCGTGCTTGTTCAGCCACAGGTGCGTCGCGACGCCGATCTGCTTGAGGTTGCTCATGCCTGCGACTTTTCGCGCCTCGCCGCGTGCGCGGCCGAGCGCGGGCATCAGCATCCCGGCCATGATGGCCGTCGTCGCGACGCCCCCGCCCTGCGTGAACGCGGGCGGCGTGGGCAGGCCGAACGGCGAATACGACTGCCAGAGGATCCCGTCCTCGACGGGGCGGCGGCCGGCGACGCACCCGAACAGGTGCTTCGACACGGTCTCGAACGGCGGGATCTTCGCGGGATCGGGCACGAGCGCCTGGAGCTTCTCGGGCGCCATCTTCATCAGCCCCGCCGCCATCGGCAGGTAACCGTAGAGCTCCCGGACGAACCCCGCCGTGTCGGCGTAGTAGATGGACGCCGGCCGCGGGCCGAGCTTCGGCCGCAGCGCCTTGAACTCATCGTTGTCGACGAACGTCTCGCCGCCTTTCATCTTCAGGATGTACGACTTGAGCGACGCCGGGAACAGCGCGAAGACCGCGTAGTCGCCGGCCATCGTGTAGCACGGCTGGATGAGCAGCGGGAAGCGCCGGCCGTCGACGTACGTGATCTTCCGGCCGCCGTACTCCATCGACGCGAGCCGGAGCTCGGCGTCGCGCAGGTCGCGGTCGCCCTCCCCCTCTCTGACCGCTTCGGCCAGCTTCACCATCATCGCGTTGAAACACGCCCCAAACTTCACGGGGTCCTTCAACTTGGCGACGCCGATGAAGCCGGGCCCGAACAGCGCATACTCGTCACCGAGGCTGCCGACGAAATCCTTGCGCAGGTCGAAGCCCAGCTTCTCGTTCGCCTCCGCGATGTTCTCGTCGAACTTCTCCCGCTCGGCCGGCGTCTTGATCGCGTTCGCTACGACGAAGTCCCACAGCGCGCCCGGATCGAGCGACGTTGCGAAGAAGCATTCGGTGTCCTTCGGCGCGAGCTCGACGATGGCCGGATCGAGCGACTTTCCCGCCATCAGGTTCATTATGCCCTTTCGCTCGCCCTGGACGCGGACGAAGACCGAAGTCCGGAACCCCTTCCCATCGGGCGCCAGCGCGGCCGACACCGACCTGAGATTCACAAGGCCGAACGCGGGGTCCAGCAGGACCTTCGACACGTCGCGTGGGATGAACACGCCGAACTTCTGAATGAACGACGCATATGCGAAATGGAGGACGACGACCTCGCTGCCGCCTGTGACCTGGCTGACGCGCTGAAACTCCTTCGTGTCGGCGAGCTTCGTCGTCGCGTTGTCGAACGCCTTCACGAGCGCGTTGGCCGTGCCGAGCACGAAATGCCCTCTTGCGATCGCGTAGCTCATCGCGCCTTCGTCGATGCGTGCGGTCCGCACGTCGATCTCACCCGCCTTCGCCGGCTTGAACGCGTCGGGCGCCAGCCCGGCCTTCTTGAGGATGTGATCGACCAGCAGGCGTGCGGCCTTCGCAGTCGCGCTGTCCGGCTCGCCGACCTCGATGACGAGCAGGACTTCGGGCTGCGGCGGCATGTTCTCGCCGGCCGGAGGGGCGAGGCCGACGAACGCCACGCCTATCTTTGTGTTGAGCAGCGGGACGAGAACGTCCGTGCCCAGTTCGCCCTTCTTCAGCGCCTCGGCCGAGATCACGTTCTTCAGCGCGGCGAGGGGGCCGTCGAGCAGCGCCTTCATCTCGGGATCCTGAAGCAGCTCGTAGAGGGCTGTTTTCTTCGCGGCCGGGTTGCTGCCGTCGTAGCCGATGAACAGCAGCGACTCCGCCGGAATCCACCGGGCGAGCGCGTTAACGGGCGCCTCGTCGGCCGCCGCCGCAACGGCGCCGCTCGCCAGAACGGCCGCGGCCAGAACGAACGCAAGGCTCTTCACACATTTCCGCATCGTTCGACTCCCAACAAACGTGGTAACAAGTTTCCCCTGCGCAGCCCATTTATACACGAAGCGACGCGCGCTGTGAAGAAGTTTTTCCGAGCGCCCGGCACGGCGTGCAGCGCGTGCGTGCGGGCCGGGGCCGGCTTCTTCCGCTACGGACCGGGCTTCTGACGATGTGGGCGCGTGACGGACGCGTCCGGCCACTGCACATCTCTCTCGTCGCCCAAACCGCAAACGCTTGACTATTTCACTGATTCGGCTATGATGTGGCAAGATGGTTGGCGGTGTGTCCAGCCGGTCAATTGGTGGCCGGTCGCCCGCCGCCTGCCTGCCGATGGCGAACGCCGAGCCCGAACGGGCGCGGGGCGACTTCTCCGCCGTGGAGAAACCGGTCGGGCGGGTCTTCTATCAGTTTGGATGACGGGAAAGGGGAAGCATTTCATGTCTACCGGCAAAGAACTAATCAAGGAACTGGACAAGGACAAGACGGCCATCGAGGCCGAGGTCGAGGCGGCGTTCTCCGAGACCCCGGAGAAGGAAGGCCAGGACCAGTTGTATGAGTCCTCGATGCAGAGCTTCGGGCTGAACAAGATTATCAGCGGCAAGGTGATCAACGTGCACGGCGACGACGTGGTGGTCGACGTCGGGTACAAGTCGGAAGGGATCGTCTCGGCTCAGGAGTTCATGGATGGCGTGCCCGCGGTCGGCGACCAGGTCGAGGTGCTGCTCGAGGGCGTCGAGGACGATTCCGGCCTGGTCGCGCTGTCAAAGCGCAAGGCCGACCGTATTCGCGGGTGGGAGCGCGTCATCGAAACGCACGATGAGGGCGACCTCGTGCGGGGCCGCGTGATGCGGAAGATCAAGGGCGGGCTGCTCGTCGACATCGGCGTGCCGGTGTTCCTGCCGGCGTCGCAGGTGTCGATCCGCCGCGCGGGCGACATCGGGCGCTACATCGGCCAGGCGATCGAGTGCAAGATCATCAAGATCGACACGGCCCGGCGGAACATCGTTGTCTCGCGCCGCCGCGTGATCGAGGAGGAGCGCAACAAGCTCAAAGAGAAGCTGATGGAGGAGATCGAGGTCGGCCAGTTACGCAAGGGCGTGGTGAAGAACATCACCGACTTCGGCGCGTTCGTCGACCTCGGCGGCATCGACGGCCTGCTCCACATCACCGACATCAGTTGGGGGCGGATCAGCCATCCGTCGGAGATGGTGGCGATCGACGAAGAGCTCGAGGTGATGATCCTCAACATCGACCGCGAGCGCGAGCGCATCTCGCTGGGGCTCAAGCAGAAGGAGCCGAGCCCGTGGGACGGCGTCGAGGAGAAGTACCCCGTCGGCAGCAAGGTCCGCGGGCAAGTGGTGAACGTTATGAGCTACGGCGCGTTCGTGAAGATCGAGGAGGGCGTCGAGGGGCTCGTGCACATTTCGGAGATGTCGTGGACGCGCCGGATCGCGCATCCGTCGGAGGTCGTGGCCATCGGCGACATGGTCGACATCGTCGTGTTGAGCATCAACAAGGAGAAGCAGGAGATCTCGCTCGGCATGAAGCAGACCGAAGTGAACCCGTGGATGCTTGTCGAGGAGAAGTACCCGCCGGGGACGATCATCGAGGGCCGGGTGCGTAACATGACGAACTACGGCGCCTTCATCGAGATCGAGGAGGGCATCGACGGCCTGCTGCACGTTTCGGACATCTCGTGGACGAAGAAGATCAACCACCCGTCCGAGGTGCTGAAGAAGGGCGAGAAGGCCCAGGCCATCGTCCTGTCGGTCGACCAGGAGAAGAAGCGGGTGGCGTTGGGCATGAAGCAGCTCAGCCCGGACCCGTGGCTCGACCGCATTCCGCAGAAGTACGTCGTTGGCGAGCAGGTCAAAGGCAAGGTCACGAAGGTGACGAACTTCGGCGTGTTTGTCGAGCTCGAGGGCGACCTCGAAGGCCTGCTGCACGTCTCCGAGCTGGCCGACCAGAAGGTCGAATCACCGGAGGACATCGTCAACGTCGGCGACGAGGTCGAGGTTCGGATCCTGCGGGTCGATCCGCGCGAGCGGAAGATCGGGCTCAGCATGAGAGAGCCGGTGCCCGGCCAGGTGCCCGCTGAAGGACCGGCGGAGGCGGAGGAAGAGGCCGGAGCGGCGGCCAGGGAGTTCGGCCAAACCGTGCTTCCGGCGGGCGGTCTGCCTTTCGGCAGCGCGGTCAGGATGACACCGGAATCGGCCGAAGAGCCGCCTGCGGCGGAAGAACCACCTGCGGCGGCGCCGGAGCCGGCACCCGAAGCTTCCGAAGAGGCACCAGACGCGCCGCCTGCCGAGGCGGCCGCGCCCGAGGCGGCGGACGAGTCGCCGGAGCCCCCTGTGGCATAAGAAGATACGGACGAGGCGGGACGGCGCACGGGCGTTCGCCCCGCCAAGCCCGGGCGGAATTGTCCCTGCGCGGGCGTAAGCTCAAGCGCTGCATATACCTTGCGATTGCCCCTCGGCCCGCGCGCGCGTTAGAAATCTTTCCTGAGTTAAATTTGACGGCCGGCCCGCTCGCATGTTATAATTGTTTGAATCACATGCACTTGGGTGCATATGGTCGCGCGTTCGGCGTCCTTTTAGGAGGAGGTCAGATGGCTACAGTGACCAAGAAGGATTTGGTGTGTGGCGTCGCTGAGAAATGCGACTGCCAGCAGAGCATAGCCCGCGTCGCCGTGCAGTCGTTTCTGGACCAGATCGTGGCCGAGCTTAGCCGAGGGAGCCGCATCGAGCTGCGGGAGTTCGGCGTTTTCGAGACGCGGACCCGCCCCGCGCACACCGCGAGGAACCCTCGGACAAAGGAACCGGTGAGCGTTCCCGCACGCGCGTCGGTCAAGTTCAAGGCCGGACACGCGATGAAGGAGAAGATCCAGGTGTTAGCCCAAGCCGCGGCGCCCTCGCTGTAAGCGCCCCGGGACCCCAGATTCGGGCTCCCGATCTCAGGGGGAAGGGACGGATCGTCTGCGGCTCCGGGCGTCCTTTCTCCTGGGTACACGCAGCGGATCCTGCCTATGTCGTCCCGATTCACATCGGAACGGCCGCTCAGCGAATACCGTATCAGGCGCTCCAGCAATCCGCCACCGTGTTTCGTGGCCTGTGTGCTGGACTACGGCCCGGATTGCGACTAAGATTAGGATTGGTGCCAGGATCGGGCCGGGCCACCGGTTCGGCCGGGAAGAGGAATATGGTACGAGAACAGAGAAGCACAGACGTGAAGCGCCGCAAGGAGCGCGTCATCCTGCTCGGGCTGGTTGTGCCAGGGTCCGAGGCCGACCGCGAGCAGCCGCTGGCCGAGTTGCGCCTGCTGGCCGAGACAGCGGGCGCCGCGGTGGTGGGAGCCGTCTGGCAAAAGGCCGCCCGCTTCAACGCGTCCACGTACGTCGGCTCCGGCAAGGCAGAGGAGGTACGCTCGCTCATCGCATCGGCCGACGCGGACACCGTCATCTGCGACCACGACCTGACGCCCGCGCAAATCCGCAACCTCGAAGCAGTCGTCAACACGAAGGTCATCGACCGCAGCGATTTGATCCTCGACATCTTCGCGTCGCACGCGCGGACAAAGCAGGCCAAGCTGCAGGTCGAGCTCGCGCAGCTCGAGTATGCCTATCCGCGCCTGGCCGGCATGTGGAAGCATTTCGAGCGGCTCGAGGGTGCAATCGGCACCCGCGGCCCCGGCGAGACGCAGCTCGAGACCGACCGCCGCCTCGTGCGGAAACACGCCGACAAGCTCAAGCGCGACCTCCGCGGCATCCAGAAGCGGGTCGAGCGTGAGGCCGACGCCCGGCAGGGATTGTTCAGCGTCGCACTCGTCGGATACACAAACGCCGGCAAGTCCACGCTGATGAACGCTCTGACCGGCGCCGGCGTGCTCGTCGAGGACAAGCTCTTTGCGACCCTCGACACGAGGTCCGCGCGGTGGGAGGTCGCCCCTCACCGGTTCGCGATCCTCAGCGACACCGTCGGCTTTATTCGCCGCCTGCCCCACCATCTCGTCGCGTCGTTCCACGCAACGCTCGAAGGCGCCATGCGGGCCGACCTGCTCCTGCACGTAGCCGACGCCAGTCACCCGTATTGCGAGGAGCAAATACAGAGCGTCGACAAGGTGCTCGCAGACATCGGCTGCGCCGGCCGTCCGCGGCTGACCGTGCTGAACAAGGCCGACGTGGCGACCGACGAGGGCAAGCTGCTGATGCTGAAGGACCGCTGCCCCGGCCACGTGCTCATCTCGGCGCTCAGGGGCGACGGACTCGGCGAGATACGCGAACGGGTCGCCGAGCGAATGTCCGAGCGGTTCGTCGAGGTGCGCCTCACCGCCGGCCTGGGCGACGGAAAACTCATCGCCTTCATGCGCGGCCACACGCACGTGCTCGACGAGGCCGAGCACGACGGCGGCCTGCGGTTCGCGGCGTTGGTCGACCGGCAGCTCCTCGGGCAACTGAACGCGATGGCCGGATCGGTCGAGTTGAAGAGCTGAGAGCGACGCTATGGTGAGCTTTGATCCGGCGTGGTCGTTCGTCTTCGACCTGTGCGTCGCCGTCGCCCTCATCTGGCTCGCCCGCACGTTGGCGAGGACGGCGCTCCGCGCCGTCGCGCCGGCCGTACTCATCGGGCCGGCCGTAGCGCTGTGCGTGCCCGTCGTCCTCCTCGGCAAGGTCTTCAGCCTGGTCACGTCGCTCGTCGTCGTGCCGTGGCTTGCGATCTCGGCATACAGCGACACCGAACAGCCGCTGCCGAAGAAGTACAAGGCTCTCCTCTCGGCGGCCCGCATCATCGTGTTCCTGCTCGTCATCATCTGCCTGCTGCGGCCGCGGCTCGAGTTCGAGCACGTCTACTATCACCGCGCCTGCGCCATCGTCCTGGCGGACGTCTCGGCGTCGATGGAGGGCAAGGACTGCCCGCCCGAGGAGACGCGGTTCGCGGCGCTGAAGGCCATTCTCGAGGAGAACGGGGAGGCCATCGAGGAGCTGCGCGAGGAGTGCGACTATCGGTTCGCCACGTTCGCCGAAACGTTCGAACGGGCGGGCGAGCTTCCCGAAAAGCCCGAGGGCCTGCGCACGGACGTCGCCGGCGCGTTCGCCGCCGTCATGCGCGACCTCGCCGGTGCGAAAGCCGCCGGCCTCGTGCTGCTGACCGACGGCCGCCACAACGGGCTCGGCGACCCCGTCGCCGCCGCGAAGCGGCTCGGCGCCCCCGTCTTCACCGTCTGCCTCGGGTCGAAGGAAGACGCCGTCGCCTTCGCCGACAGCTCGATCCAGAACGTCGACTGCCCCGAGCGCGTCTTCCTGAAAAACATCGCGACCGTCCGCGTCCGCGTGGCCTACGCCGGCGCCGAAACAGACAAGCTCATCGAGGTCACGCTCTCGGTCGGCGAGAAGCGCATTGCCGGCAAGCGCATCAAGATGCCGAAGCCCGGCGGGACGGACGACGTCGACATCGAGTACGTGCCCGAGACCGAGGGCATCAAGCGGCTGGTCGTGCACGTCACGCCCGCGGACCAGGACCCGAACGTGCGGAACAACACGCGCGAGATCTTCGTCCGCGCATCCGAGGCGGCGCTCCGCGTGATCTTCATCGAGGGCGAGGTCCGCTGGGAGTATAAGTTCCTCCGCCGCGCCATCGGCGCCGCCGCGAACATCAAGCTCACCAGCGTCCACGCGTTTCTCGCCGACGAGGCCGACGGCGCGAAGTTCCTCCCGAAGGACGAAGAGGAATGGTCGGACGTCAGCCTCGTCATCCTGGGCGACATTCCCGCGGGCAGGTTCGCGCCCCAGCAGCTCGAGAAGATCAAAGAGTTCGTTGCGCAAGGCGGTTCGCTCCTCATGCTCGGCGGGTTCAACACGCTCGGGCCCGGGGGATACGGCTCGACGCCGCTCGCCGGCATCCTGCCCGTCGACATCAAGACGACCGACGAGCAGAAACTCGACGCGCTCCGAGTACGCCCGACCGAGGACGGCCTCGAGCACAACGTCCTCGCGTTCGGCCCCGCCGACCGGACGAAGAAGATATGGCAGTCGCTCCCGCCGGTCTCCGGCTACACGAAGGTGACGGGCGTGAAGCCGCTCGCGACCGTCCTTGTCGAAACGCCCGACAGGGATCCGATCCTCATCGTGCAGGAATACGAGCGGGGCCGGACGGCCGTGTTCGCCGCCGACACGACCTGGCGCTGGATCTTCAACGAGGGCGAGTCGGCCCGCTACCACAAGGCCTTCTGGCGGCAGCTCGTCCAGTGGCTCACCAGGAGCGGCTACGGCGGGATCGGCGGCGGGATATGGTGCGAGACCGACCGCCTTCGATATCTCACCGGCGACACGCCCATTCTCACCGTCCGCGCCGGCGGCCGGCAGGTCGAGAACTCCGAGATCTTCGCCACGATCGAGGGCCCCGGCACCGCGGAGACGATGGCCGTCGGTACCGGCCCCGGGCAGTACGCGCAGAGCATGCTCAAGCCCGTCACCAAGAGCGGCGAGTACGAAGTTACCGTGACCGCCAGGCCGAAGAGCGGGAAAGACCTCGTCACCAAGACGAAGTTTGTCGTCCAGGAACTCGACATCGAGAACGAGAACCCGGCCGCCGACCCCGAACGGCTCGAGCTCATCGCCACGGCGACCGGCGGCCAGTACTTCGAGAGACAAGACGCCGGCAAGGCGTTCGACGCCGTCCTCGCGAACAGCGAAGGCGCCAAGCTCGTCCGGCCGACCTACAAGCGGCTTTGGGACAACATCTTCATCTACCTCGCCCTCTGCGGTCTCCTCTGCGCCGAATGGATCGCGCGGAAACGGAGAGGACTGGCCTGAAGAAAT